>CAYSLA010000022.1:0-2416 GCA_964431685.1 uncultured bacterium
CGGAACACGTTCTCAAACAAGCTTCTGCGTTTGATTTCGGCCATTTCTGGGAGGATATCTGCTTCAAGAGCGGACCTCTCATCAACCCCGCCGTATTCGACAAGTATGTTGGCCCGCACTACAAGCGCATCACCGACCTGCTTCGCGCCCATGGCATTGGGCTGGTTTCGCTGGACTGCGACGGCAAGATCGACGCCCTAATCCCGACGTGGCTGCATAACGGGGTCAACACGATGTTTCCGATAGAGGTCGGCACGTGGGACGCAAGCATCGCGCCCTGGCGCGAACAGTACGGCAGGGACTTGCGCGGCGTCGGGGGAATGAACAAGACCGTTTTTGCTCACGACTATGCCGCCATAGACGCCGAGATCGAGCGGCTGGTGCCCCTTGTCGAACTCGGGGGATACGTACCCTGTCCCGATCACCGCATAGCGCCCGATGCCAAGTGGGAGAACGTGCAGTACTACTGTGACAAGTTCCGCAAGCGGTTCTGCCCGTAGGAATCCACAGGAGGGTAGCTATGCCATCCGAACAGGAAGCACTCAGGACCGAGGCACTGATAGCGGCTGAGCGTGATCCGCTCAGGCCGCGAAGACTCTGAGAGTAGATGTTGCCAAAGCAAGCCTCGATAGGACGATTGCCTATGAGTACCTCCGAAGCAGGCCCAACGACGTGGCCTCCTGGCTCAATCCTGACCTGATCGACGATCCGAACACGATACAGCGTCCGCACTTTGTCCAGGAGGCACCGTTTGAGCTTCAGCCTGGCGAACCACTGAAGCTTCGGGTCTTCATCGACTGCTCTGTGATTGAGGTCTTCGCAAATGACCGGCAATGCATAACTCAGAGAGTGTACCCCACACTCGACGACAGCCGGGGAGTTGTGCTCTTCAGCCGCGGAGGAACGGCGACGGTCAAAACCCTCGATGCGTGGGATATGGGGCCGATACACTGACGATACAGGGCGTCGCTTTACTGGATAATGGGAGAACTGGATGAACCGGACTTGTGATTGCACTTTCTCGAAGGATTCTCTTACGCGGCCGTTGCTGCAGTTGGCTGTCGACACGGAGACGATTGACGATGCTCACGCGCTCGTGGATGCCGTCTACCCGCACTTCGACATAGTTGAGATAGGCACCCCTCTGATCATTGCAGAAGGCGTGAGAGCGGTCAAGGCAATCAAGGACCGGTGGCCGGACAAGCTCTGTCTGGCCGACGCCAAGATCATGGACGCCGGAAGCATGGAAGCTGATATCGCTTTCAGGGACGGCGCCGATATTGTGACCGTCCTCGGATGCGCGGATGATTCTACGATAGCTGGTGTTGTTGAAGCGGCCAGGAATTCGGGGAAGTGGGTGATGGCTGATCTCATCAACTGCGCCGACATAGCCGGTCGCGCCAGGCAGTTGGAGACAATGGGTGTGGATATTCTCTGCGTCCACGCGGCAGTTGACACTGGCAGCGACGCTCAGGGTCTCTTTCGCGAGCTTGCCGAGGTCGGCGATTCCGTGGATTGTCACGTTGCCATCGCGGGCGGAATCTCCGAGAAGACCCTGCCAGACGCGGTCTTCGCGGGAGCAGATATCGTGGTCGTCGGCAGCGCCATCAGCCGGGCCCATCAACCGGCTGAGGCTGCGGCGTCCATGCTGTCAGCTCTTGCCGAGTCGGCTCCAACATCCCCTCGAAGAAGGGAACAGGGCAGGGCTCGAGATGCCGTGCAGTCGCCTGTTGAGATCATCGGTGCTGTCAGCAAGGAGATCGGCCGCTGCACAGAGCGCATTGACACCCAGTCAGTGGTGCGACTTCTGGACGAAATAGACGACGCCAGGCGAGTGTTTGTTGCGGCAGCGGGTCGCAGCGGATTTGGCGTTCGGGGATTTGCGATGCGGTTGATGCACATGGGTCGGGACGTGCACGTTGTGGGAGATGTGACTACTCCATCGATTGCGGCAGGCGACCTGCTGCTGATCGGGTCGGGGTCAGGCTCAACAGGCAGCCTGGTAAACATGGCGAACAAAGCGAGATCGCTGGGCGCTCGGATTGCGTTGGTTACCATTGACCCCTGCTCACCGATTGGTGAGATTGCCGATGCCGTAGTTACTATTCCGGCCCCGTCACCTAAGGCGAGAAATGCCATGGACGCGGTGGAAACTGTGCAGCCAATGGGGTCGCTCTTTGAGCAGTCGATGAGTGTGCTCCTGGACTCAATGGTCGTGATGCTGATGCAGCGGCACGGCCTGAACTCGGAAGACATGTTCAAGAGGCACGCGAATCTGGAGTAAAGACACTCGCACCTAATATGCTTCGCGGACGCTTGTCCCGAAGCCTGATAAGCACAATATGCTTCGCGGGCGTGTGCCCCGAAGCCGAGTGAGGCTAACGATATGTTTGGTGACAAAGTAGTATGCATGGGA
>CAYSLA010000022.1:2516-30586 GCA_964431685.1 uncultured bacterium
CCCGAAGCCGAGTGAGGCTAACGATATGTTTGGTGACAAAGTAGTATGCATGGGAGAGCTTCTGATTGACTTCACCTCGCTGGTGCCCGGGGCCTCAATAGCGGACACTCCGGGTTTCGAGAAGAATCCAGGCGGTGCACCAGCCAATGTGGCGGTGGGCGTGGCGCGGCTGGGCGGGTCGTCGGCGTTTCTGGGAATGGTCGGCGATGACGAATTTGGCCGCTTCCTCGCCGGAGTGCTGGAACGCAACGGAGTCAACACGAGCGGCCTGCGTTACAGTCATCAGGCGCACACGACACTCGCGTTCGTCGCGCTCCGTGAAGACGGTGAACGAGAGTTCGTGTTCTACCGCAACCCCGGTGCGGACATGCTCTACAGTGTCGATGACATCGATGCGGACGTGGTGAAGGAATGTCGAATCTTCTGCCACGGCTCCAATTCGATGATCCACGCGGCGAATCGCGACGCGACACTCACCGCGGCAGCGCTCGCCAGGCAGAACCACGCGTTGGTCGTCTACGACCCCAACATCCGCCTGAATCTATGGGACAGTGAGTCTTCCGCCCGCGAGATCATCCCCCTGGGCATAGCGGGAGCTGATATGGTCAAGCTCTCCGAAGAAGAACTGACATTCATAACCGGCTGCACCGACATCGACGCAGGGATGGACAAGGTGCGCGAACAAGGTCCCCGTGCGGTGATTGTTACGCGGGGCGGCCTGGAGTGCCACTACAGTTGGCCCAGATGTCGCGGCACCGTCCCAACGACGCCAACCAAGGTGGTGGACGCTACCGGTGCGGGTGACGCGTTCCTCGCCGGGATCTTGCACAAGCTGGCGTATCACACGACACGTCTGGAGGTGTATCGTGAAGATGACATGGAGATGGTGCTGAGCTTTGCCCACGCCGTAGCCGGTCTCTGTGTGGGCTCCAGAGGAGCAATCCCCGCAATGCCCACGCTGGAAATGGTTGAGGCGGCTATGGGCAGGTGACCGGGGACTTGAAGCCTGGAAGCCTTCACAACAGCGTCTCGGTCAGTCACTCGGACTTGGCTGCTCTAGCCCGCATTATACGTGTCATTCCGAGCGGCGGGAGGAATCTCGTGTGCAACGCTTGAGATTCCTCACTGAGTTTCGGAATGACAATGTACGGGGCAATCGTGCTTTTCGTGAACAATGCGGCTGCTAGTCGGCGCTCTCCCGCGATTCACCACGCCGCGGTCCCATCATCCTCTCTCCTGAAGCCTTGGGCAATTCCCCGCATCCACCAGCGGATGTGCTGGGCGATGGATTCCCTTGCGCGGATTTCCCAGTGCATATCTATTGTGAAAGCGTTGAAGATGGGTGATTGTTTCATCGACTGGTAGACTCGTTCCACCAGGGCAGCGTACGGGTAGAATGTGTCGGACTGAGCTCTTGCAGGATCGCGTGCGATCTCGGGCGCGAGTATCGCCAGCACGGCCGTCAAGTCGGCGAGCCGGGTGATCTTGTCGTGCGATACGGCGAGCTCAGCGAAAAGCCGAGAGGCCCGAAAGACCAATGAGGGCTCACCTTTCGCCCAGTACTCCTCCAGACACTTCACAGCGTCCGCAAAGTAACCACGGCCTGCTTCTTTCACACCCAGCCTTGCCGCGAGATCTCGCCCCGGCCAACCCCACGAATCCCAGCATACTGACTGCCATTCCTGATGGCTCGGGGACGGTGGGAAAGTACGCCTGCGTGAGTGCGTAGCTGCTGCCGCTGCCATACACTTTCGCTCGCACGTAGAGCCCGTCTGCCGGCAATTCGTAACTTGCGCTTCCGGAGTTGACCGTCTGTAGCACGGCGCCGTTCCTGCCGATGAACACCACTCTCGTTCCACTGGACACAACGGACAGAGTTCTTCCCGATTGGATGATGGAGCTAATGAGCGAGGAGTTGTCATTTGCCGCATAGAAGCTGCCGCTCTTCAGGGCATCCACAATGTTGCTGCGCGTTAGCGAAGGAGCCTGTACTACGACCATCCGATATCCAGCGGTCGCTGTGTGGTTATCGTCGGTCAGCGTCGCGAATATCTGGCGCCCGGTCGAAAGATATGCGTCCCACATCGTCTCATCATACGCCGTTTTGACCTCAAGCAGAGTGGCATTGTTGGTCGCCAGCAGTCTCTCCGTCGTAAGAACGCCGATGCCTTGATTTTCGCCGAATCCCTGCCAGGAAGGATGATTGACCTGCGAGATTCCTCCCATCGCATTGGCAAAGTTGATCTGATCCTGCAACGTCTTGATGCTGCTCGTGTCTACCGCGCCAAGTCCGTTGCAGTTGATCGAGTTCACATGGGTCCATCCGGGGTTGTCCACCATCCACGTTCCGCTGTAGTTGTGCAGTTCGACGCCGTTCATAGTAACAAAAGTGCCATCGGTATTATACTGCCCGACGTTGTGAATTACGTTGTGTCCGGTTATGGACATGAAGTGATACCCGGCGCGCTTGTAAGTGCTTGCCGCACTAAACGCATTGCTGAACGCACCATCATCCCCGCTGCCGGATATGTGAACATGAAGCTGCCCCTTGTACCACGCGGCTTCGGCAACGCCACAGTAGCTTACCAGAAGCACTGCGGATGCGGCCAGTGCCCCCATAATTCGGGCACATTTTCCCCTTTTGATCACTACTTACCTCCCAACATTGGACCACCTGTGTCGAACAAGACCTCCCTGTTCTGAACTGACAAGTAAGCCATTCAATCTTAGTATGCAACATTTCTTCTCACGAGTCAACAGTTCTTCCGCGCAGCGCGTCACTCCCGGCCGTCTTCGTTGATTATGTTTGTTACAGATATAGATCGTGCCTTGCGCACGCCGCAGCTTACATGGCTTCGTCCACTATTCGATCTCTGCAAGCCGCTGGTTGATCATGTCAACGTGCGACACCTCTTCAGCCCTGATGGCCTCGATCTTGTCTCGTCCCAGAGCAGCGGGAACAATGTCTCTGATGCCCGAGTAGAAAGCTACGGCGTCCTTCTCACGTTCAAGGGCGATGTCGAGGATCTTCCGGAACGACGGATTGGGGCCAATCATCTCCGCCGGGTCCATCTTCGAGGTGAAGACTACCTTGTCCGCCATCTCCTTCAGGTAAATGCCCATCTCGTCATCAGGGTCAAACACAGTGTCCTGCTTCTGGCTGTCGGTCAGGCCGGCGCGCATATCACGGAATAGCCTCTCGTGTTCGACCTCCCATTCCGCGAGACTCGCCAGCATTTCCTTTGCCTTCGGATCGGCCACCGCGTTCGATGCCGCTCGGTAGAAGTTCAGCCCGTTCTGCTCAATCTGCTGGGCGATTTCCAGTATCTCATCCGCATTGAAACTCACTGACATTAGCGTACCTCACTTACAACTATCGTTGTGCAAACAGCTTGATTGCCTCAGTATACCACATTTGCCCCTGAAATCTTCGCAAGGTCAGAAAAAAGTTCGGCATACCCCTTGCCAAACCTGCATTTACATGGTATCTTGTCATTGGGGTCGACCGCTGCGATAACGATAAGCTGCAGCGCCGGTTTCCTGCATAGTAGTTTGCCGCGTCTTAAGGTATGGAATAACTGGGTATAGTAGTGGTGTAACTAACAAAACATTGCACGGCTGTCGTAAGCCGCGCACGAACGGAGGCTGGAAGATGAGTTTGCGAATACTTGCAGCGCTTGTGGCGCTGGTTCTCGTGTCAGTGTTTTCCTCGTGCGTAGTACTTGCACAGGCGGATTTTGGAGACGCTCCAGACCCGTCTTATCCGTCGCTGAGGTTTACGCCCAGCAGCCGGGTAGGAATGCCTGGGCCGTACCACATGGACATTAGTCAGGAGTGGTTTGGCCCTCCCGGCATGTCGACGACTACCCCGGAGCCGGACGCTATGATTCCGGATGCCGATATGGACGACGGCAATCCGTTGCTCGTGCGGACCATTAAGCACGGGACCCACAGCAACTGGGGCTTCGTCAGGTTCGACATAGCGACTTCTCCCACCACCACGGCCGGGTTCCGCTACATAAACGTGGCAGCGGACCTGAACACGGATGGTATTTGGGCCACCTATCTATACGATGGAGTTAACGAACAGCCGGAATGGATAGTCCAGAATGCGGAGATATACCTGCCGGATCGTTACTTCGGTCGGCTGGGGCTGCCGTTCTGGTTCCCTGACCTTGCCGCGGATGCGCGCCCGGGGATTAATCTTCGGATGACGCTTTCCACTGAACCTCTGGATCCGGCACTGTACGGTGCGATGGGTTGGGACGGTTCAGGGCTGCCTGCAGGCTTCGTGCGCGGCGAGACGGAGGACTGGATGCTCCCGGTGATGATTGAGGATGTGTCCGCTTTCGTGGATAATCTTCCGAGCGGCCTGGACAAAGGGGCTGGAGACGCGCAGTCTGCAAATGTCCCCCCGAGTGGATCACAGGCTGGCGCTACAACTCCCAGAGGCTACCAGCGCACTGGAGTTCCGGACAACAACCAGGGGACCAACGAATGTGCTCCCACGTCGGCGGCAAACTCCCTGCAGTGGCTGGCCGGCCAGCATGGATTCACTGATAGAATGCCCGCTGGCGGCACTGCTGGGACTGTTGGCGAGCTCAAGAAGGATATGGCCCCAGGATACACGACCGGAGCCTATCCTGGCATCGCGCCCAGTAACTTCTTGCCGGGCAAGAACAAGTTTACGCAGCGTCATGGCCTGCCCATTGCCTCCACGGCCGGTGGCAATATGGACGGCACGGGCACGTTTGAATTCATCGAGAAGCAACTGCAGCAGGGCGCCGATGTGGAGATGAGAATCCAGTATCAGCCCGCACCATCCGCTGGTGGCCACTGGGTAACGGTGGTTGGATTCTCGGTTGGGGCGGACGGTAAGAGAAAAATCCACATCAACGACCCGTTGAGCCCCGGCCCGGCGAGTGAGGCCTACGAGATTGAGGCCGACGGCACCATCAAAGGCTACCCCTATGGAACTGCGAAGATCAGCTTTGCGGTTGCCGAAAACCGGGTAATATGGGGGACGGCGAGCAACTTCGATGTGATGAACCACACCGGCCAACAGGCAAACGACTTCGAGGTCAAGCTGGGCGGAGTGAAGCCAAATCAGGTCAAAGGCACCTACACAGGCGCCCTTGGCTACAACACCTCTTCAACGACTGAGTCCACCGGCGGAACCACCATCAGATGGACTGGAGGGACGACGGCTCCAGGCGTTAAGAGCCACTTCGGGTATGTTCTTCCAAAAGACGTGGCCGCTACATCGGTGGAGATGACTTGGACGAAAGACGGAGTGGTTATATCGACTCTGCCCTCTTCGCCCCAGACATTCAAGGTTAAGGACTCGGGCGGAATTCAGGCTGTGGTGACGAACAACAGCGTTGAGCCGATGCTGGTGCAGAGGAGCGTGGCGATGCTGCCCACCATCATTCCCCTCGACGACCTAAACGTCGCCAATCCGTATCTGGCCAGCATGCTAGTTCCAATCGATCCGGCCCCCATTTTGCTCGGGCCGCATCAGGATCTGGTATATGACTTTGAGTCTCCTCCGGAGGCGATACAGGCTCTGGTGTTCGCCTACGGTGTGCACTTTGACATGATACCCGACAGCTTCTTTGACGTGTTCTTCTATAACGAGGCCATTGTCGGTATGCCGCAGCCGCACTCAAGCGTGGCCTCTCTGAAGCACGCGCCGGAGTCAACACTGGTTACGCTGGATTCCCCCACGCTTGTTGTGGGTTCCGGAGGTTATCGAGTAGACTCGTTCTTTGATGTGTTCCTCAGCACAGACGATAGGGCGGCGGGGCTCGCCGTGAGTTCTAACGGGACCTCGGTGCATCCTGGAGACAGGGTGACTGCGACGGGCACGATACACACGATAGCCGGCATGAGAGTTCTGGACGCCTACGATCTGCAGGTGTACAGCTCAGGAGACTCTCTGCCGCAGCCGCTGGCAATGCCGAACAGAGCACTGGGTGGTCACGGCGTGTCCGGCCTCGGACTGGACAACACTGGTCTGCTGGTCACCGCCTGGGGCCGAGTGGTAGGGCCGGTGCCGGTTCCACCGGGCTATCTGCCTGCGAACGCTCTGGCATACGCGATTGATGATGGCAGCGGAACCCCGACTGCGGTCGCAGTGAGGGATATCGCGTCGGTTGAGCCGAATCAGTTTGTGGCCGTCAGGGGTGTGTCCTGTTCGTGGGCTCCGTTCCCAATGGGTCCTGGCAACAGGTTGATCATTCCAAACAGTGATGACGATATCACGGTCATAAGCCACCACTAGAGAATCTGCGGCACCATATAAACGGCCTGGGGGAGACTTCTTCGCCCAGGCCGTTATGTCGTCTCTGTCGCAGCCACGACTGGCTCAGTCGCCTCTTCCTCTGCTACACAGAACTCTGGTCCCGAAAAAAAAGAACGTATGGCTGTAAGCTATTGCCGAAATTCTGGGTATACTAACAGCGTAGGTTGTAGCAAAGAGCTATTCGGAGAAAGGAAAGAGGTTCTGTGAAGACACTAGTTGTTGTTGTATTGCTTTTGGCGGTTGCCGGGTTGGGTGCGCAGGCCGGAATAATGGTTCGAAATGCGAATTCGCCGTCTGATGTCGCCGCGACATTGGCTTTGTGGCTGGGTGACATAGGAATCACAGAGTCGCAGGTCAGTCACTTCGTTGATTGGGAAACTGGCTTTGCGGCCGGACAGAACATCTCTGGCATTGCCGGTCTGCTTCCCGGCGGGCTCGTGATTACTGATACCAGCAGCGCCGCATCTGCCAGGGTTCAGTCTTCCAGCTCGTTCTTTGGCGGCTCCAACCCGGTAGGGAGCTTCGCGCTGGCTCACAACGAGCAAGCCTACCTCGAGTTGGACTTCTCTGCCAGTCCGGTGGACTACATTTCCTTCCAGGACATTGACCACAGCGGCACAAGTGTAATAGTCCATTTCCTGGGAGGCGGCACGGCGACAACCTCCTTTGAGACGACGGGGGCCAGCGGTAACTCGGCTGAGTTCTTCGGAATCTTTCGGAACGATATGCCCAGAATCATCCGCGTTCAGCTTGATGCAACCGGTGATGGCGCGTGGGGTATCGACAATCTGAGATACGGCGTTGTACCCGAGCCTTCCAGCGTGCTGGCTCTGATGAGCGGCTTCGCAGTTCTGGGTGGAGTCCTCTCTAGAAAAAAGAGATAGGCAGTCAGGACAGCGCACGACGGCCGGACTCCTGCTCAGATGGTACCTGTCGCAGGGGTTCGGCCTTCCGCTCGTCTTAGTATTGCAGAGAACTCTCCGGAATTGTCCATCCTCTTCCCGAAGCTTTGCAGGAATATCCATTCTGTCTGTGGAAGGATGTCCTTGACCGGCCGTCTACTCCGATCCGTCCACAGAATCCAGCTAGACCATATCGGTGTGCCCGTCCGGAACCAGTAGGCCAGAAACTGTTATCTGGCAACCGTCAGGCCAGCTAAGGAGCGCGTAGTGACAAACAGAGAGCGACTTGTGAAGACATTGCGGTTCGAGAAAGTGGACCGCCTGCCTGTTATAGAATGGGCACACTGGTGGGACAAGACCGTCGAGAGATGGCACGGTGAGGGGCTGCCTTCAGAGCTTAGAGACCCGCTGGAGATACGCGAATTCTTCGGTTTGGACAGGCTCATCCAACTCGGCTACAGTCCTATGGGACCTGACTGCCCGCAGGCTCAGGGCCACGGCATGCCCATCGTCTACAACGAGTATGAGTACAGATACGTCAAACGGTATCTATATCCACGAGACGCGGTCGACCAGGATGCGCTCCGGTCCGTTGCACAGAAGCACGCAAGCGGCGATGTAGTGATATGGTTCACACTGGAGGGTTTCTTCTGGTTTCCTCGGACTCTCTTGGGCATAGAGAACCACCTTACAGCTTTCTATGACTCACCTGCTCTAATGCACGAGATGAACGAACACCTGCTCCAGTTTAACCTGCGTGTGATTGACCAGATATGCGAGGTGCTGGCTCCGGACTTCATGACTTTTGCAGAAGATATGTCCTACAATCACGGGCCGATGCTGTCCAAGGAGCATTTCGAGGAGTTTATGGCGCCTTACTATCGCCGGATACTCCCTGTACTGGAGGATCGAGGTATCGTCTCGATCATCGATACTGACGGCGACATAACGATCGCGGCACAGTGGTTTGAGGACGTTGGAGCACGCGGGCTGCTGCCTCTCGAGAGGATGGCCGGTGTGGACGTGAACCAGTTGCGCCGGGATCACCCCAGGCTGAACATGATTGGCGCGTTCGATAAGACGGTAATGCACCTCGGCGAAGAACGAATCAGGCAGGAGTTTGAGCGGCTCATGCCTGTGTTGAAGCAAGGCGGCTATATTCCGGCGTGCGACCACCAAACCCCACCAGGTGTGTCCATTGAAGACTACAGGCTCTACGTTCGGCTACTGAAGGAGTACTGTCAGAAGGCCATGGAATAGACTGCATCTACGAAACGGGCTCCCCGAGTCAGTCGGGGAGCCTCGAAACGCAGCGCAGAAACCGGCAACAGAGTCGTGGAGTTCTTTACTTGTTACCCATTGCCAAACCGTTTGACGTGAGATACTTGTAGCTTTGCTTGACAGCGTCAACCATATCGGTTGCACAGTTGTCCATCTCCACGATGATCCACTTCAGCACATTCTTGTCGGCCGATCCAATGATTCCCATCATATCCAGTTTTCCGCTTCCGACTGCCTTGTGCATACGGTCCGGGTTAAGGTCGCCGTCCTTGATGTGGAGCAGAGGTATGCGAGATGAGTACTTGCCGACCATCTCAACGGGATCGTTCTTTCCGTCCGCGCACCAGTAGACGTCCAACTCGCTGTCCGCGTCAGGAGCGCTCTCCAGAATGACCTGATAGGCGGTCTTTCCGTCGAAGATGTTGGTGAACTCCCACCAATGGTTGTGAAACGCGAATCCTATCCCGTGCGGCTTCAGAAGTTCGGCCGCGGTCTGGAATTTCTCCGCGCAGGCTTTTGCTGAGTCCAGGGTGGTCATATCGTCGGGGCCGAAACCTGTCACCAGAAAGTCGACGCCAAGGGACTTGCACTCATCCACAGACGCGTTTATGGTTTCCGGTGTAGGCAGTGCCATGTGCGCGCTGGGGATCGTCATCCCAAGGTCAGATATGATCTTCGCCAGTTCCACGGGTTTCATTCCGTATGTTCCGGCGAGTTCAACACCTTTGTAGCCAGTCTCGGCCACGGTTTTGAGTACCCAGATTGGGTCCTGTTCGGCCTTCTCGCGCAGTGTGTAGAGTTGCAGTGCAATGGGTTTCATTTGGACAAATACCTTTCTGTCTGATTCAATTGAGAATTGACAATGGATAATGGACAATGAATGGACGGGTTCGAATGACGCGGAGTGTGCAAAGTACACCAAAGTAACATTGTCAACTATCCGTTGTTCCCTATGCGTGCCAGTCGACGTTTGTTACCTCTTTGGCGTGTGCCTGGATGAATGCTTTTCGAGGTTCCACCTGGTCTCCGAGCAGTACGGTGAACATCTCGTCGGCTCCGACTGCGTCCTCCACCTCGACCCTTGCCATTGAGCGCATGTCCGCATTCATCGTCGTGTCCGCCAAGTCCGCAGCGTCCATCTCACCAAGCCCCTTGAACCGTGCGACCGCCGTATCCTTCCTGTTGCCCAGCGACTTGAGGATAGTATTGAGATCCTCTTCGTTTTTCGCGTAGAAAGTCTTGTCCTTGCCGGATTTGATGCGGTAGAGCGGCGGCTGAGCGATGTAAATATGGCCATCGGTGACCAGGGGTTTCATGTAGCGGAAGAAGAACGTGAGCAGCAGTGTTCGGATGTGGCTGCCGTCCACGTCCGCGTCGGTCATAATGATCACCCGGTCGTAGCGCAGTTTGGACTTGTCAAAGGTCGAACCTCCGTTGCCGTTGCCATTCCCGTTACCATTACCATTCGCAGGCTTCCTCTCGTACTCATCGACCTCAATCTCATCGCCGAAGTCCAGCGGGATGGTCTCGTTCTCGTCTTCTTCATCATCTATGGATGAGTGGGTGATCCCTGTGCCCAGCGCAGCCACCAGAGACTTGATCTCCTCGTTCTCCAGTGCCTTGTCCATTCGCGCCTTCTCAACGTTGAGAATCTTGCCCCTAAGTGGCAGTATCGCCTGATATCTGCGGTCACGGCCAAGTTTGGCGTTGCCGCCCGCGCTCTGTCCTTCCACAAGGAACAGTTCGCACTTTGCAGGGTCGCGCTCAATGCAGTCAGCGAGCTTTCCTGGCAGCGATGCGTTCTCCATCGCGCTTTGCCGCTTCACCATATCTGCGGCCTTGCGTGCGGCGTCTCTGGCCCGGTGGGCGGTCAGGGCCTTGTCGATGATTCGCCGTGCGGATGTCGGGTTCTCTTCAAGGAACTCGCCGAGCTTCTCGCCTACTATTGAGTTGACGATTCCTTCTACTTCGCCATTGCCTAGCTTGGTCTTCGTCTGTCCCTCAAACTGAGGTCTCAGAATCTTCACCGATACAACCGCTGCGAGACCTTCCCGCACGTCGTCGCCGGTGAGATTCGGGTCCTTCTCTTTCAGAATACCAGACTTCCTCGCGTAGTTGTTGAGCACACGGGTTATCGCGGTCTTGAATCCCGAAAGGTGTGTGCCACCCTCCTGGGTATGAATGTTGTTGGCATACGTGAGGATGTTGTCCTGATAGCTGTCGTTGTACTGCAGCGCCACCTCCACGTTCACATCGTCACGTTCAGCGTGCAGGTAGACAACCTTGTGCAGCGGGCCTTTGTTGCGGTTAAGATGCTCAACGAACTCGGCTATGCCGTTCTCATAGTGGAATACGCGGACGCGTTCTTCCTCATCTTCAGCCTGCTCATTGGTGAATGCGATAACCAGCCCTTTGTTGAGGTATGCCAGGTCTCGGATGCGGGCAACGAATATGTCAGGATGATAGCTTATGTCCTCAAATATCTCTTCGTCCGCGAGGTACGACACAGTGGTGCCGGTGCCTTTGGCATCCCCAATGACCTTCAGTGCCTCGGTCGGGACACCTCGTTCGTAGCGCTGGAAATAGCACCTGTCATCTCGGCAGACTTCAACCTCGCACCACTCGGACAGTGCGTTGACTGCGGACACCCCAACGCCGTGCAGGCCGCCCGATACTTTGTAGCCGCCGCCTCCGAACTTGCCGCCTGCGTGAAGCATAGTCAGGGCGACTTCCACGCCGGATACGCCGGCTTCGGAGTGGATGTCTGTGGGTATTCCGCGGCCGTTGTCCTTGACCACGACCACGTTGTCCTCTCGCAGTATCACGTCGATGCGCGTGCAGTAGCCCGCCAGATGCTCATCGATACTGTTGTCTACGACTTCAGTGAAGAGGTGGTGAAGACCTCTGGAGCCGGTGTCGCCGATGTACATCGCGGGGCGCATGCGGACCGCTTCCAGACCCTTCAGCACCTGAAGATTGTCGGCATCGTACTTCTGTTCGTCCAGTTCGTTGTTTGGGGTTTCGAGGGTATTGATCGGATCCATCTCATCCGGCATAAAAGTGCTGCTCCTGCATCGTATAAGGGACTGTTGTTTGCTACATAATTATACTGCTTTACACAGGCCCTGGTCAAGAAATCCGCCGCTCTGCTGTTGACCCCGCGATGCCCCTCAGTGTACAATCAACCGTTACCCGGCCAACGTTTGCGGCCGAGGATTCGAGGAGTGTGAATGAACACGGAATTGCTTACCTGTCGCCGGATGACGGTGGGATTGGTCTATCCTGTATATCCCCTTCAGCCAACTCAGGTGAACAGGCTATATGCGGACATTACCGAGCGCTATCCATTCCAGTCGCTGCAGCATTTGCCCGACGGAGCCAGAATGGCGAATCCAAATGGCGATTTCTTCGTGCAGACCACGCGCATGCAGGTTAACGGCGACGTCGACTACTTCCACTCTTTCAAAGAGCGCGCCGCCGATCTGTTTAGACTGAGCCAGGAAAGGCTCCAGATACCTGAGTTCTCCACTTTTGGAGTCAAACTGACCGCGTTTCTGCCGGTTCCCAGCGGCTCCACCGCGTCTGCGGTACTGGAAAAGAGCATGGTTGCGTCCGGAGCCGACCTGGACTTGCTCGGCACGGGTCGAAAAGGCGTGGGGTTCAGGTTCGTGTTGCACAGGGACGGCATCCACGAGGTCAAGATCGAACCGTTCTTCTCCGACCTGTCCCAGATATACGTTGAGGTAGACGTGCAGCACCCCAACCCGTTCAAGAACCTGGACGACATCGAGCCCAGAATGGAAGCCGTATACAACTATCTGTTTGGCGAGATACGGGACTTCCTGGACGCATTGAGCTAGGCAGAGCGAGGAGTGCACGCATGAAGGTCTATATCGGCGCGACCAGACAGAACGATGGCAAGACAATCACATGCCTGGGTTTCATCTCGGCCCTCAACAAGCGTCTGGAGCGAGTTGGCTACATCAAACCAGTCGGCCAGCGCTATGTCGAGGTCGATTGCCACAAGATTGATGAGGACGCTCTGCTGGTCAAAGAGGTCTACAAAGTCGGGGGCGATCTCAAGGATATGTCACCCGTGGCCATACCCCGCCATTTCACTGAGAACTACATAGACAACCCGGATCGCCAGGTGCTGATCAGCGCGATCTCTGACTCATTCGGCAGGCTGTGCTCCGCAAATGATGTGGTGGTGGTCGAAGGCACTGGACATGCGGGAGTTGGGTCGGTCTTTGACATGTCCAACGGTGATGTGGCCTCGCTCCTGGGCTGCAAAGCCGTGATAGTGTCCTCGGGCGGTATAGGCAGGCCAATTGACGAGATCATGCTTAACAAGGCCATGTTTGACGCTTCCGGTGTGGAAATCCTCGGAGTCATCGTAAACAAGGTCGAGGAAGAGAAATACGACAAGGTTAAGGACTACGTGATACGCGGGCTGGCACGGAAAGGTCTTGATGTGCTGGGCGTGATGCCCTACAGGCCAAGCTTGTCACACCCCACAGTCGGCCAGTTGCTGGACGATATCGAGGGAGAAGTACTGGCCGGTGAAGAAGGATTGAACCATCCAGTCTCTCGGATGGTCATTGGAGCCATGCCGCCGCATCAGGCACTGCAGTATATGGTCGAGGGATGCTTGATGATCACGCCGGGCACCCGGGACGACCTGATACTGGCTGCGCTCAGTTCATGCGTGCTGCTACCGAAAGTCCGGCCGTGTGTGGCAGGCCTCATTCTTACAGGCGGCACCTCGCCGCAGCCGGCAGTAATGGACATGGTCAAACAGACCAGTATGCCGGTCATCCTGGTGCAGGACGATACTTTCAGCGTTGCCAGCAAGATCGCGAAGCTCATTGTGAAGATCAGACCTGGCGACACGGAGAAGATACGCCTGACCGAAGAGATGGTTGAGGAGTACGTGGACGTTGACAAAATCATGGAGGGCATAGCGGAGGGCTGAGGAGTCGGTTTGACGGAGCTAATGACTTACGATGAGGCCCTTGACTATCTCGGGGGCCTCACGAAATTCGGAATAAGGTTTGGCTTGGAGCGGATTACTGCGCTAACGCGGCACTTCGGTAATCCGCAGGATCGACTGCGTGTGATCCACGTTGGCGGCACCAACGGCAAAGGTTCCACTTGCACTTTTATTTCATCGATACTGAGAGCCGCCGACTATCGTGTGGGGCTGTATCTCTCGCCGTATGTGAACGACCTTCGTGAGCGGATACAGGTGGACGGGCAGATGATCTCCCGTGAAGCATTTGCTGGTATCATCAGCGAGATCAGGCCCGTGGCTGACGAAATATCTCGCTCGGAGATGGGGCCGGTAACGGAGTTTGAAGTCAAGACACTGGCCGCGCTGCTGCATTTCTCTCGTCAGCAGGTGGACTTCGCTGTCCTCGAGGTCGGGATGGGTGGGCGGTTCGACGCCACAAACATCGTCCATCCACTGGTTGCGGTGATCACCAATATCGGTCTGGATCATACTGAACGACTGGGCAGAACTCACAAGAAAATCGCTTTTGAGAAGGCCGGAATCGTAAAGACCGGGTCCGTCCTCGTCACGGCAGTTGACCACCCCGGTGCCTGGAAAGTCATTCTTGACAGAGCGCACGAGGAGGGCTGTGAGGTTTGGCGTCTAGTCGATTCTGGCGTGCAGCCTCCAGCAGGCCCCTCTGCTGACGTTCACCTCCGGTTTTCGTCAATTAGCGGCGAGTTTGTTCTTGGCGTGCAGGATCGCACATTTGGACCGTTCCGCCCGGGGTTGAGGGGAGCGTTTCAGCACAAGAACGCCGCTCTGGCGTTGGCGGCGATTGAGGCCCTGGCGCGGTATGAGGTTCGGATTCCTGCTAGAGCAATCTCCGAAGGCATCGAATCTGCGAGGATACCGGGTAGGCTGGAGGTGCTTGCCGAGCGCCCGTTGCTGGTGATAGACGGCGCTCACAATGCCGAAGCGGCGGCTGTGCTGGCCGAGGCGGTTCCGGCGTCGTTTGAATACGAGAATCTGATACTGGTGATCGGAATGTTGGCCAGTCACAGTGCTCAGGGTGTCTTGAATTCACTCGCCCCGCTGGCGTCAAAGATCATTGCTACCCAGCCGCCGTGGATGAAAGCGACACCAGCCGAGGAAATGGCGGAAGCCGCGGCGGAGTACTGTGGCGACGTGGAGACAGCGCCCACGGTTCCGGCCGCTGTCGAGAGAGCGCTTGCCTGTGCCGGGCAGCGCGATCTCGTGCTGGTCACCGGCTCGTTCTATACCATAGGGGCAGTTCCCAGGACAATACTCAGGGGTCAGTAGCCTATAGTCAGACTATGCTTCGCGGAGTTTGTCTCGAAGCCGGTTGAGCTAGCCTTCGGGGCATGCGCCCGCGAAGCATTCACCTGGTACAGCAGTCCCGTACTATGACTTGTGCAAGGAGACAGCCGACATGCCTTTGTTTGAATACCGGTGTGGGGAGTGTGCCCGCAAGTTCGCCAAACTCGTCGGTATGACGGCGGACTCGTCAACCGTCGCGTGCCCGAAATGCGGCAGCGAGAACGTTACCAAACTCATATCTCGCTTCACCCGTGGAAAGGGCGAGGATGCGCTCATCGATTCGCTTGACGACGAGGCATTCATGGCTGGTGACGACCCCAAACGCATGTCTCGTCTGATGCGCGATATCGGCAGTGAACTCGCCGACGACGGCGACGACTTTGAGGAAGCCCTGGACGAAGCCGAACGCGAGATATACGATGGCCCCGGCGATACCGAAGAGTGAACGGATTGTCGCGCAGGCATGGGGCCTGTTCCGCTTGCACTCAACCACCGTGGTTGCCGGTTTAGGGGCCAGCTCTCAGCCTGCCCATCAAATGGGCGTCTCCCGACAGTGTTACCAGCCCCGGTTGCACAACAACCGACTTGAGTGTGGTGTCGAACCCGAAGTCAGCGGTGTTGAGTATGGGGTTTATCTGCTGCTCAAAGTATTGCCTCAACGGGCTGGGCGCGGGCAGACCGGCGGTGGTGGCTTTCGATATTCTGGCGTTGACAAACCGTCCTTCGCCGATTTCCAGCACCGCCTGAGCCCTAAGGTTGGGGCGCAGCCCGGCGAATAATGGGCGGGCGCTGAAATCGCAGTAACCGTCCATCAATCGGATCTTCATCTCTTCTATTTCCGGGTAAAGGCCTGTCAGGTAGTTGTTGAGGTTGGTCTCAAGCAGAGTCGCGTCAAACTCGGCATTGTCGATATTCCTCACGGAAGATGTCTTGGCGTCGAAATCGACTCCCTGAAGCCGGACATCCAGCCTGTCGACGACTATGTTTCTAGGCAGAGAGACTCTATCTCCGTGGATGTTAATTGCCCTCAGGTGCCTGCGCATCAGTTGTCCCGTGCTGGCCTCCACCTCCACCCGGTATGACTGCGCCGGTCCTATCAGGCTCGGCAGGAGCTCCGCCACCGATTTCTCAACTTTGTCCCTGGCATAGTTGCCGGCAACATGGTATCCTATGGCTATTGCTGCCACCAGAACAAGAACAACAACCGTCCCTGAAGATTTGCCCATTCGTTTCCCTCTTATCGCGTTTGTCCTCACTCGAAAAGAATTCGCTTTTATGGTATTATACATGCCAGCAACCCGACAGTCCAGCGTTTGCCCGACATCTGTGCGCTGTTGGGGATGGAAGGTGGTTAGCCTCAAGCAAATGGGAATGATATCTAGGTTCTTCGGCCGGTTTTCAAGGGCGATTGGCATTGACCTTGGGACAGCTAATACGCTGGTGCACGTTCGCGGCAAGGGTATTCTGCTTCGCGAACCCAGTGTGATCGCTCTGGACAGCGAGTCGCGCAAGGTGCTCGCGGTTGGCGAAGAGGCGAAGCGCATGCTTGGGCGAACTCCGGGCAACATCATTGCCATTCGCCCGCTTAAAGACGGAGTCATCGCCGACTTCGACCAGACCGAGGAGATGCTCCGCGGGTTCATTCGCAAGGTCTACCGGCACAATGGGCTGATCCATCCGGCTGTCTGCGTGGGTATTCCCTCGGGAGTCACAGAAGTTGAATGGCGCGCGGTCAAGGATGCGTCGCTGAAGGCCGGAGCCTCTGAAGCGTTTACACTCGAGGAGCCTTTTGCCGCGGCCATTGGGGCCGGTCTGCCAGTCAGCGAGCCAACCGGCAGCATGATCGTGGATATAGGCGGCGGCACCAGCGAAGTGGCCGTCATATCCCTGGGCGGAATTGTGACCAGTCGTTCTATCCGAGTGGCTGGCGATGAGATAGACGAGGCGATCGTCCTCTACGTCCGAAAGAACTTCAACCTGCTGATTGGAGATCGCACTGCTGAAGAAGTAAAGATATGTATAGGTTCAGCATATAAACTTGAGCAAGAGCTCACCATGGAAGTGCGTGGACGAGACCTGATAAGCGGCTTGCCAAGAGCGGCCACTGTCACCAGTGAGGACATCCGCGAAGCCATAAGAGACCCCGTTATGCAGATAGTGGAGGCCGTCAGGCAGACCCTGGAACTCACTCCGCCGGAGCTTTCCGCCGACATAATGGAGCGCGGCATCGTGCTGGCGGGCGGCGGCGGACTACTGCGTAACCTCGACCTGTTGATGAATGCGGAGACGGCTATGCCGGTACACATCGCGCCGGATCCGCTTAGCTGCGTTGTGTTGGGGACGGCCAAGGCCCTGGAGGAGTCGGAGAGCAATCCTGCTCTGCGCAAGATTCTCACGGGGGCGTCGGTTCGCAGATATACCCAGGAAGTCACTTAGGTCGGGAGTCGGAACTGGCAGACCAGGGGTCACGAGCCGGATCCAGGGTTGTTCACGTTTCGGTACAGGGGCGTCCCGAAACAACCACGGGTCTTCTTCCAGAGCTCTGCAGCACGAGTTCGGATAATCAGGATTCCCCTTTCTGCATTCTGTCTCTTGAGTAGTTACCATGAATAACCTCATCCGCGACAAGACAGTCATCACTGTGGTCGGGCTGCTGCTGCTCGGAGTCGTCCTCGGAAGACTCCACAGCAGAGCGCGCGTCGCCGACGCCGGCTTCGCGCTGGTGAGTTTCGTGCAGACTATCACCATGCCGCTGCAGAAGGTCTCCATTGGCGTTGTGTCACTGACTTCGCAGGGCGTCAGGGCAGCGCGCCCTCGCGCGGCCATACTGCGTGAGAACTCCGATCTGCGCAAGAAAGTGCGTCAGCTCACGATGGAGAACGAGCGTCTCAAAGCCGCCGCCGAAGAGAACCGCCAACTCAGTCTAATGCTTGGATTCAGAGAGAGGACGGGCATGCGTATGATTGCTGCCCAGGTGATCTCTCGCAGCCAGAGCAACTGGTTCGATACCGCGGTGTTGGATCGAGGCCGAAATGCCGGAGTGGCCTCAGGTTCCGCGGTTGTCAACCATCTTGGTCTGATTGGCCAGGTTGTCGAGGTCGGGCCGTATACGTGCCAGATTGTTGCTTTGACAGACGCCAGCAGTTCGGTGGGTGCGATGGTCCAAAGATCACGGGCCGCCGGGATCATCCAGGGACAGGGCAGCGACGAACTCATTCTGGCCTATCTCTCCAAGGACGCCGACGTCAATGTGTCGGACGTGGTGGTCACCTCGGGTATGGGCAAGGTTATACCCAAAGGTTTCGTTATTGGCCGCGTGAAGAGAGTGGTGCGTGACAATGTCGCCGGAACCGCCACGGCAGTCGTCAGGCCGAGCGTCAAGTTTGAGGAAATAGAGTATCTTTTTGTTGTTCCGCGGGGCGGCGGTGACGGCAGATGACCCAGTACATATTTCCACTACTGGCTCTGATAGCCGCCGGTGCCGTGCAGGGCGCCATACCTCCGGCACTGACGATACTCGGAGCAAGACCTGACATTATCCTGGTCGTGCTGATCGTGTATTCCCTGCAGTTCGAACCCGCGGTGGGGGCAGTGCTGGGCTTTGCGGCTGGTGTTCTGCACGGCTCGTTGGTAGGTATGTCGATCACCGGTTTTGTCGTTACGCGCACGCTCACCGGCTTCGTTGCAGGATTGGTTACCACGCGGGTATTTAGCGATCACCCGATGGTTCCGGCTCTGGCGGTCGCGTGGCTCACTGCGTTTTGTGAGATAATCTTTCTTTTGGCGAATCCGCCGCCGGCGGTCTTTGTTGCGCTCAGAACTCTACTTGGAGAATGCATCTACAACGTCATTCTCTCCCTGGTCATTCACTGGTTCATGCGGAACGCCAGGACCAAACAAAGGATTAAGCTGGCAGACGCTAGAGCCAAGTTCTAGGAGACATTCGTGCACCAAATAATCGTTGTGGTCACCAATTGGGTGACCAGCACTATCGATGCTACAGGCTACTGGGGTGTCGTCACAATGATGGGTATAGAAAGCGCCTGCATTCCGCTGCCTAGTGAAATCATAATGCCCTATGGCGGGTTTATGGTACACAAGAACCCGGAGCAACTGAGTTTGTGGTGGATGGGGGTAGCCGGAGCTGGCGGATGCGTCTGGGGATCTATTGTCGCGTACTATGTTGGCATGTTCGGCGGCAGGCCCCTGGTAGAACGCTACGGCAAGTACGTGCTCGTGCGAACTCGAGACCTGGACAGAGCCGACGCATGGTTCGCAAAGTATGGCGATGCGGCGATATTCTTCAGCAGGCTGATGCCCGTCGTCAGAACGTTCATCTCGTTCCCGGCCGGCGTTGCGAAGATGCACTTCTGGAGATTTGTGATATACACATTTGTCGGATCGCTGCCCTGGTGTCTGGGACTCGCTTACGTCGGCAAAGTCCTTGGGCAGAACTGGAACACCATTGGCAAGTACTTCCACGGCGCGGATGTGATCATTGTGGCGGGCTTCCTGGCGCTGGTGGGTCTCTACATCTATCACCACATCAAGAGTGAGCGAGACTACCAGGCGGAGAAAGCGGCCGCGGGAGAGTAGGGGATTGACCAAGCCGCAGCCCCGGCCCACAAGGCCCGCAAGCCTCTCTGGCGCTCTGAAAGCTGGCTTCTCGGGGGCCTATGATAGTATTGGGTTTGTCATAGCGGTCAGTCTGATCTGTTTTGTTCTTCTGACCGCGTGTGCCCTGGCGGCAATACGCATTGTTCAGATGGATGACGCGTTCACGGTCCCGGTGACTGTCGCGGCCGTGGTGTTCTCGTCGTTGTCGAACTGGATGGCGCTGACAGGCGCGGTGTTCTACGCTACGGCCAAGGCAAACCATCGAAGTGCCGACTCTGGCGACGCGGTGGACGCCATACGGAGCTACGCCGGGCTGGCACTGCGCTTGTACTGCCTGGATATGCTGATCTTTGTTGTTCTGCTTGGCGACACATACTTCTTCGTGAGAACGGCTCTGGAGCACAACAGCTTGCTTTACGCAGCGGTAGGCATCGTGTTTGGATACCTTGCGCTGATGTGGTCAATGATGATGATGTATCACCTGCCGTTGATGGCTGCCTACCAGCGCCCGGCCTCGGAGATCAGAGTGCTGGCTGTCTGGAGGGACTCCTTCGTGCTGCTGGGCGGCAGCCCGCGCTTTACAGTGGGCCTGTTCCTTGTTATAATCGCTCTTGCCTGTTTGTGCGCAGTGCCGATGTTGGTAGGAACGGCACTCATCTTTCCCGGCACGGCGGCGTTTCTCGCGGTATTTGGCCTCCGCGAGCTCTTCATCCGCTTTGGAATAGTCCAGGATGATGCCCAGGAGGTGGAAGACAAGCCGTGGAAACTGCCGGACAAGCGGTAGTGGCGGACCAGTGTGTCCGCCGTCAGTAGGGGCGGACCTGCGTGTCCGCCCTCAGTAGGGGCGGACCTGTGTGTCCGCCCTCAGTAGAGTGGGCCGTCCCCATTATTTGATAACTGAGGTCAACAAATGTCCAAAGGCAAGATGCTTCTCATCGTCAACCCTCTCCTGGGTCTGGCCGTAGTAGTGCAGGCCGTCACCGGCGCGATGATGAAGAACCACGTTTCGCCAGGCGAACTGTGGGAAGGTCTGCACGTTGCGTTCGCAGTTGCGCTGGTCGTGCTGACGGTGGCTCATCTTGCGCTCAACTGGCACTGGGTGAGAGTCAATATACTAAAGAAGAAGGCGAAACAAAGCTGATATGCTGAGCAGTGAACTAAGAAGCAAATACCTGAAGTTTTTCGAGAGCAAGGGACACCTTGTGCACCCCAGCGATTCCCTGGTGCCCAACGATCCCACGCTGCTCTTCACTTCCGCGGGCATGGTGCAGTTCAAACCGTACTACATCGGAGAGAGGGTGCCGCCCTGCAGCAGGATCGTAACCAGTCAGAAGTGTCTCCGCACAGACGACGTGGACGAGGTCGGCGACGCCGTGCATCATACGTTCTTCGAGATGCTGGGCAACTTCAGCTTTGGCGACTACTTCAAGCGTGAATCAATAGTCTGGGCGTGGGAGTTCCTTACGGACGTCCTGAAGCTCAATCCCGATCATATATGGACCAGTGTCTATCTCGATGACGACGAGGCGTGGGATATCTGGGCGAAGGATGTCGGGTTCCCGGAAGAGCGGATCGTGCGGCTGGGTGAGGATAAGAACTACTGGCCGGCCAACGCGCCCAGCAAGGGGCCCAACGGGGTCTGCGGCCCGTGCAACGAGATATTCCTGGACGTGACCCCGCAACTGGGCGAGCCCGAGGACCCCACCTGGTCGATTGCTCACGATGGTGGCCGGTTCGTTGAGATATGGAACCTGGTGTTTACACAGTATGACCGGCAGGAGGATGGCACACTGAAGCCCCTGCCCACCAGGAACATTGACACCGGAATGGGCCTCGAGCGCACTATCGCCGTCTTGCAGGGCACGCCCACTGACTACGAGACCGATCTGTTCATGCCGATTATCAAGTCGATCGAGTCGATCTCCGGCGCGGCATACGGTTCGGCAGAGGATACGGACCGGGCGATTCGAGTGGTTGCTGACCATATTCGAGGCGCTGCGTTCGCCATTGCCGACGGGGTCATGCCCTCCAATGCGGGCAGAGGATATGTGCTTCGCAGGGTGATAAGAAAGGCCATCGTTCAGGGCCGTAAGCTTGGTCTTGACAGAGTGTTCATGGATAGCGTTATCCCAAGTATTGTGGCTGTGATGGGTGGCGTCTACCCCGAGATATCGGAGCGGCAAGCACATCTTGAGAAGATACTCTCGAGCGAGGAAGAGAAGTTCCGCCGGACCCTGGACGCTGGGCTTGCGCGCCTTGAGGAAATGATCATCTCTGCGAAAGCCGCCGAATCCGGGCGGATAGACGGCGAGACAGCTTTCCAGCTATATGACACGTTTGGGTTCCCGCTGGAACTCACCACCGAGATCGCGGGTGAGAAGGGGCTGCGGGTCGATGTAGAAGGCTTCGAGTCGGCGATGGAACAGCAGCGTCAGCGTGCAAAAGATGCCAGCGATTTTGGCAGCGTGATGGTTGCAGGCAGCGGAGGCGTCCTGGCTGAACTGGAGCGAGCCGTGGAACCCACTCAGTTTGTGGGTTACGACACGCTGAGCGCGACAGCGACGGTGCAGGCCATACTCAAAGGCGGGGAGTTAGTTGGCGCCATCTCTGAGGGTGATGAGGCCGAGGTGGTGCTTGACACCTCACCGTTCTACGCGGAAACGGGTGGACAGGCCGGCGATATCGGGTCGTTGGTGTCTGAAAAGGCGTCTGCCGAGGTTACTGACACGCAGAAGGTTTCAGGCCTTTTCTTCCACAAAGTTGCACTCACTTACGGAACTCTGACAGTTGGTGACGCTGTAAACTGCTCTGTCAATGCCGCTCGGCGGCATAACATAGCCAGAAATCACTCCGCTACCCATCTTCTCCACGCGGCATTGCGCAGTGTGCTGGGAGATCATGCGCTGCAGGCCGGCTCGGTGGTCGATCCGGACAGACTGCGGTTCGACTTCTCTCATTTCCAGGCTGTCACTCCGGAAGAACTTCGGTCTATAGAGGACATGGTCAACGACATGGTTCTGGCCGATCTGCCTGCCCAGACTGTTGAGACAAGTGTCGAAGAAGCCAGAGAGATGGGAGCTACGGCGCTCTTTGGGGAGAAATATGGAGACCGGGTGCGGGTGGTCAAGATGGGAGACTGCTCCGTCGAGCTCTGCGGTGGCACGCACCTTGGCAGGACTTCGCAAATCGGTCTATTCAAACTCGTTAGCGAATCCAGCATAGGGGCTGGGTTGCGTCGCGTTGAGGCAGTAACCGGCCACGCGGCGCTGAAGTATGTCCACGAAGCTGAAGACAGGCTTCACGAGACCGCGCACGCCCTTGGTTCATCGGTCGTGGAGGTCGTGTCGGCGGCCGAGCGTGCCGTGCAGTCGGCCAAAGACGCCCAACGGGAGATAGACAAGCTCAAGAGCCGGGATGCGGCGGACAGGGCGGGCTCGCTCGCTGAAGCTGCAGAGGATCTTGGTGGCGTGAGACTGGTGACGGCCTCACTGGATACCGCCGACCTGCCCACGCTACAGAAACTTGCGGACGGCATCGCCGACAAGCTTGGCTCTGGTGTCGTGGTGCTGGCTGGCGTGGCTGACGGCAAAGTGCTGTTCGTCAGCAAAGTCACCTCAGATCTCACCGCCCAGGGATTCCACGCCGGCAACACGCTGCGAGAGGTGGCGAAGATCGCCGGTGGCGGCGGCGGCGGAAAGCCCGAATTCGCGCAGGCCGGCGGCAGGGACGCCTCAAAGGTCTCCGACGCGCTCGCCAAAGCCTGCGAGATCGTTCGGGCACAGGCAGAAGCACGCCTTTGACGTTTCCGAGCCAGGCTACTTTGTCAGTTGAAGATCGCCGGCTGTATCGGTCCCGCGCCACCTGCCCGGTACTCCTCCGTCATCCCTGAGGTTCGGCCCGCGGCTGTAGAGCAGAAAATCCTTGCCGCCATCCAGTGGCTTGTATTTGAGCGGTTTGCCGCGGCCGAACGGGTCAACGGGCACGGACTTCACATATGCCGGCACAAGTTGGGCCAGCTTGTCGGGGTAGCGATTGTGGGCGAAATGGTAGCGGCGAAGAGCGACTTCGGTTTGGATGAGGGCAAGAACGGCCTCGCCCTTAGCGTACTTGAGTCTTCCCGCCACTACGTCCACTGGCGACAGGGCATTGTCCGGCACTGGCACCTTCGAATCGCCCGTGTAGGGGCCCTGCTGCTCAGCAGCTGCCTCCTTGTGGTAAGCCTCGTTTTCGCGGATTAGTGCTGTCTTGTTGGCAAGCGAGAACCTGGCCTTGTCCCACAACTCACGCGGAATCGTCATGCGATCCCAAGTATCCGGATCATACCAGATGTAAGGGTTCAACATACGCTTGAGGTGACCCGGCGCACGGAATATCTGAAGGCTTTCCTTTGTGTGCGTCAGCCCTTGATTCAAGACCGTTTCACTGTAGGGCGGGCGTTTCTTGCTAATGCTTTCGAGACGCCCTGCAACGTGAGCCAGTTCGGCTGGGTTGAGCTTAGGAAGCAGGCGGGCAAACCTGTCTGTGCCCATCGCCTCAATCGCATACCCCACCAAGGCAGTAATCATACTCCCACCGCGCGGCAATGTGACGCCAAATTCTATGCAATCCAGCCGTGAATTAGCAGCTCCTCCTGGTTGTTCAATCTGCTCGAAGTAATTAGCCTCTCCCAAGAGCACTCTGGCAGTCTCCCGGAACGCGCTGTAGGGCGAGAATGCCGTGCCGGACACGAATCGGTCGTTTGGGTGAAGGTAAGGTTTCTTGAAACCCCTGCGAAGGACATTCAGGGCCGGGGCGAAATCGCGCTTTGACAACTCATACCGTCGTACGTATAGAGATTCTACCGTAGTACCTGGAGAGTCCGGCACCGTGTGTTGCACATTCTCTATCATCTCCGCGGCCTTCACGAAATCGTCCCAACCATTGTCCTTCGGCATCTTCTGCACAGGAACGGTAATACTCGGAGGGCGATTGTTGATCAGGAAGACTGCAGCAAGCACGACTATGACGGCACAAAGCACCAGCAGGGCAATCTCAAAAGCCTGCAAACGTGAGTGTGGTTGTGAGCTGTGGGTCGACCTAGTCATCGGACACCTCACCAGAGTACTTCGTCATATCCATAGCCCAGTCCTCCTTGCTCCGCCAGAGGAACACTACAGGGCCTTCATCCGTCTTTCAGTTAAGAGGTAACACGTATGCCCTTAGCTGCGCGTGGTCCTTGCCCTGCGCGCTCAGTGCGGATTGACAAGGCGATTGGGGCTGTGCTAATCTTGCGGCAGGCGAGGAGACCTCGCCTGCCGCCGTTTCACCGGGAGGAGTCCGAGTTGATCAAGAGACTGCTTCGTTTCATCGTAGTTTCGGCGTTCACCGTCAGTGCCGTCTCAGCACTTAGTGCCGCGCCCAAAATCCAGTTTGAGCAAGAGTTAGTCGATTTTGGCAAAGTATCCGTTGGCAAACCCATCACCGTCAGTTTTGCGTTCACCAACGTCGGAGACTCCGACCTGGAGATATTGAAGATCTCATCCGGGTGCGGATGCACCAAAGCTGAAGCGAACCAGACCAGGCTTGCGCCCGGACAGTCCTCGACGATTGAAGCCATCTTCAACAGCACCGGATTTAACGGTCGCATCCATAAGAGCATCTCCATTTCCACCAACGATCCTGCCCGGCCAACTCTTGGTCTGTCCATATCGGGAGAGGTTGAGTCTCTCGCGAGGTTCCGGCCCGAGAGGCTGAACTTCGGCTCGATGAAGGTAAACACAACCAAGACGCACCTGCTGCAGGTCATCCCGATCGACCCCTCGACGTTCGAGATCACCAAGGTCACCGTGCAGGGAACCCACCTGGCTGTGCCAAGCTTCAGGAAGATTGTCGGTGAGTCAGGGGATTTCTGGGAATTGTCAGTGGTCGTTAGCGCAGGCAGTAACCCGACACGGGTGATGGAGTCGGTCAATGTGCTGACTAACGCTGGCGAAAAGGTGAAGCTCAACACGACGGTCTATGGAAATGTCGTCCAGTAAAGGATATGGCCGGTGGTATGCCGGAAATCTACGCCGGATTATCGCTGGCGCTGTTCTCATTGTCGTGCAGGCGGCTGCCATTGGTCTTGCGGCTAACGCTCTCAATCCGCAGGGTTTGCCTTGGGTTCGAGTCCCACTGAAGGATACGCGCAGGCTCGCAACCACGCAGGAGGTCGTGCCTACGAGTCCTGACGCAATCCCGCCCGATAAGTCGAGTATCTCCGTCCCCGCGCCTCTCCCCGGCAATGCGGTTGAACCTGTTCTCCCACCCAAGTCAGCGCCAACACCGGATGCCGCTGAGGCGCCCAAACCCGTACAGCCCAACTCTGCTGCGAAACCGCCCGCGCCGTCGTCTGAACCGAGCCGAACCCCGCAATCCGTGGTGAAGCCGAAGAAGGTTGAGGCACTCTTCACGACTCTATCGGATGCCAAGGCGTTGTTCGACCGCAAAGCGGCCGTCTTTGTCGATACACGTCATAGAGAAGACTACGACTTCGAGCACGTTGTTGGAGCACGGTCTGTGTTTGTTGAGGATGTTGACAAGCTTAACGAAAGCGTGCTGGGTTCAATACCTAAGGATCGTACAATAGTCACCTACTGCAGCGATGCGCAGTGCGAGACCGCGATCAAGCTGGCGGACGCCCTGGTTGCACGCGGGCACACCCGAGTGTTCATACTGATGGAAGGGCTGCCCGGATGGAAAGAGGCGGGATACCCAACCGCGGGAGCAGGTGTCCAGTGAAGACTTTGTCTGACTTCAGCGGTAGGGGAGCACTTCGAAGTGCTCCCTTACTTGGAAACAAGTACGTCGTCGGCGTCGTGAGGTGGGCGCTGGCCCTGATCTTCATAGCCTCGGCTCTTGGCAAGATAGTGGACCCGCAAGCTTTCGCTGACAACGTCGCCGGGTACCGACTTCTG
Organism: uncultured bacterium; assembly: GCA_964431685.1. GTDB lineage: Bacteria > Armatimonadota > UBA5829 > UBA5829 > UBA5829 > CAYSLA01. The sequence goes on from CAYSLA010000022.1 coordinate 28,890, forward strand.
CCTCTCTACGCGGTCAATATCTTCGCAATGATTCTTCCCTGGGTGGAGTTGATGGTGGGCCTTTCGCTGCTGAACAGTGTCGCGTTCAGGAGCGGGGCGCTGCTCGCCGCCCTTATGAATCTGGTCTTCCTTGGCGCGGCGGCAAGTGCGATGGCGCGCGGTCTCGATGTCGACTGCGGATGTTTCACGATCGCGAAGAGCAAGGTCGGCTGGGAACTCATCGGCAGGGACATCGCATTTCTTGCGATGTCCCTGATTGTTCTTCTTTATCGCGACCGTGCACATGACACATAGGTCCCATAAGTCCCATATTCCCGCTCACTTGTTCCGCAGCCACACATAGACGCCCTCGCCCACGGCCTCCGGGAACGCAAGACGCAACTTGCCGTCGGCATCTGGCTCGGGCAGGTTCGATATTGGTCTGCCATCACCCGTGGTAATAGTCAGATTGCCTGTGGCCAGTCCCAGTGCCTTGAGGTCTACTGTGACAGCCGCTGAAGGCCTCTCGCGTTTGGGAGTGGCGGCGGCGATCAGCACCGATCCGGATTTTCGGTAGAACGATACGATAACGTCCGGATGCGAACTCGTAACCAGCGGGCTGTTCTGCCAGTAGGGGACAAACTCAGCACCCTCGATTCCGTAATCGTCCCATGCCTTCCACACAGGGGCGTGCCAGATGGCGGTTTCGGACCCCTGTGAATCGCCTGAAGTCCACATGCCGTAGCCGTGAGCCAGGGCGATGGGAAGGATGTACGGTTGTTGTAGAATAGGCCCGCGGTAGAACTCTCGCGGGACTCCCCACTGCGGGCTGAAGATCACCCGCATATAGTCGAGCGGCACCTCGAAGTTTGCAGGGGCCACCCAGAAGTTCTCACCCGACATAAAGTAGTCCAGGAACGCGGCGCTGCCCGACCCGCCGCCGTGGCCGAGGAAGAAGAACCCCGGATCGGCCGCCTGTGTGGCACGGCGGAGCCGCAGCATAAAGTTTCGGGCCGCGCGGATGGGCTGCACAACCGCCCCGTGGTCGGGGTAAGCTACTATGAGGCAGAGGCTTTCTGTGCCTGGGCAGGCGGTCGGCTGCCTACCGAGGCTGAGTGGGAGAAGGCCGCGCGTTGGACTGGTAGTTATCCGAATGTTTATGCGTGGGGAAACACGTGGGACACGCAGAACTGCAACAATTGGTACGACGCTCTGTATCCAGGTTGCCAGACCGCTCCTGTTGGCAGTTATCCAGGCGGCGCGAGTCCTTATGGTTGTCAGGACATGATTGGAAATGTTCGGGAGTGGTGTAAGGACTGGTATGAAATCAACTACTATTCTCAGACTCCCCCTGGTGGCTGGAACAATCCTCAGGGGCCCGGAAGTGGCAGCTCTCGTGTGTCGCGGAGCAGTGGTTGGAGCGGCACCGGCGACATACGCCGCTGAGCTGTCCGCATCCATAGCCAACCTGGCAACTACTTCGACTACCTCGGTTTCCGTCTAGCCCGCTAGTCTCGTTGCTTTCCTTGTTGCTCTCTTGCCCCTTGCCAGCCGTAGCGAAATCGACGGCGGGCTCTATATTCAAAAATGGGTCTATCGAGAGTTCCTCTGAGTGCTCATATACGCACTCCGCATCGAGGCCGGATGTATCCACGTCGAGCTTGCTGGACAGCTACTGCGCCGAGCTACTACAATAGGTGTCTCTGCCGGGTATCTCC
>CAYSLA010000023.1:0-17773 GCA_964431685.1 uncultured bacterium
AGGGGGAGGTGTTCCGAAGCTGGGAAGGATTCGTGGGAGGCACGATTTGACAAGACGAACTATACCGAACTCAAGTATGGCAGTATCTCCAATATGTCTTGGAACAATGACATTCGGTACGCCCGTGGCTGAACCGGAAGCGATTGTGCTGGTTCAGCACGCTTTGGAGATGGGAATCAATTTCATTGACACGGCGAACATGTATGAGGGCTACGCACGTGTTCCCGGGAGTGCCGGGGGTGTCGCGGAGGAGATTGTCGGCAAGGCGGTATCCGGCAGGCGCGGCGACTTCGTTATCGCCACAAAAGTGGGGATGAAAGTCGGCGATACCCCCGAGGATGAGGGGACGAGCGCAGCGTCGATCAGAAAGCACCTGGAGCTGAGCCTGAGAAGGCTGAGCACGGATTACGTGGACATCTACTACCTGCACAAGCCAGACCCCGATGCCTCCTTGCTTGAGACTCTTCAAGAGCTAGATGCGGCAATCAAGGAGGGAAAGATACTCTCCTATGGAACCAGCAACTACAACGGCGAGCAGATGGAGGAGCTTCTGCGTGTCGCTGACGCCAACGGGCTGCCCAGGCCGGTGATCACCCAGCCGGGCATGAGCTTGCTCAAACAGGACGCACTGTTTGATCTGTTGCCGCTATGCGAGCAAGAAGGCATCGCGGTCGCACCGTATCAGGTACTGCAGGGAGGGCTCTTGACCGGCAAGTATCGTCGGGGGCAGAATACTCCGGCGGGCTCAAGGGCGGCGGAGAAAGCGGGTTGGGTCTGGGAGCGTAGCGAGGAGCTCTTCGACAAGCTTGAGGGTATCGAGGCCGAGGCGAACGCGAATGCACTTACGATGACTCAATACGCTATCCGCTGGGCCTCGCAGCAGCCGGCCGTTGTTTCCGCGATTGTGGGTGTCAAGCGCATCGAGCAGCTGGATGCGGCCATAGGAGCTGTACTTGGATAGATCACGTACTTGCCTAGCTTGGCGTTCCGTGCTTGGCGAAATGCGCAATAGCTGAGCACTCCAAGCATGTCGTCGGGGCATGCGGCCATCAAGCATAGGTGCAACCTTGGGCCAACTCCTACTCCGCGCACATCGCCCTGATGGCCAGGACGACGTATTCCAGTCTGGCAGGTGACTTTGCCAGTTGGCGCGCGCATTCAATCAGCACCGCTCTTCCCGCGTCGTTCGTCCTGTAGTCCGCGGTCACTAGCGCCAGGTCTCTGACCGTCTTGGCACCGCCCACGGGCGTAAGCGTGTAGTCCAGCCTGAGCATACCGTCGAACTCCAGCGTTGCAGTCACGGCCAAATCAAAGGACCCTGAGGTCGCCGTGCCTTTGTAGACAACCTTGTCATCCGTCTGCGAGAAGAGATACCACGACTGCATTGTCCATTGAAGGGGCTGGCCCTCAACAGTGCCTGTGAGCATAACCGGCGAAGCAAGGATGTCCTGTCCGGCCGAGTTCACTTGATCCAGAAATGGCGAACCACCGAGACTATATTGCCGACCATAGACGCTGGCAGTGTTGCCAACTAGCTGGACAGGAGAAAAAGGTTCGGGTACAAGCGGCAAAGTCGGCCATTGGAATGAATTCCAGGGATAGGACGAGGGTATGGTTAGCGGGATTGAACCCAGGTCTGTCAGGGATTCGTCAGGGTTCACCGTTTGAACAAGCACGCTGAGCGCCCCGGTCCCCCAATTGCTGTAGTTTACCCAGGCACCGTAAGGAGCGAATAGCGAAGGAACGTCGACGACGTGAGTCCAGAGAGTAACGCTGTCCATTATGAAAGACAGCTTCGTCTTCTTGCGATCCGCCGCGGGAACAAGCGATGGGTCAACCATAACATAGAAAGACTGCGCGGTCGGCGCAGGAACGACCACCACCATCCCAAACGTGCCGCAGTGGCCACTTCTGCCGTCAAGTGCAAGCAGACCGAGCAGCACCCCAACACAGAGTATGATCTGCAGTGATCGGTGGTGTCTTACTTCACCAGAGTGCCATGTTTCGGGACTTGGGTTCCGCCAGGCTCCACTCAAGTCCCGAAACACCAAAAGAGTGAACTCTTACAGGCTTACACACAGTTTTTTGCGGGCTCAATCGTTGATGTCCGTTCCTTCGGCCAATCTCGTGAGGTCGCGCTCCGGCTCCTGTTCCACTTTGGCGCACGTCGGACATCGCAACTCACCAACCCACTTCACGGCGCAGACGGAGATCACCGTCAGGCACAAGATCATCATCACAATCGTGAGTGCGGCCTTGACGTAGTCCGCCTGGCCCGGCGCAAGAACCTTGAGCGAGAACTGCACGCCGGCGTTGAGCACGGTGACGACCATGAACAGGAACGGCAGGAACGTGGTGAGCGCGTAGACGCGTTTTGATGACTTGTGCAGGATGTAGGTTGTGCCCACTGCCAGCGCGACCACACCCAGGAGCTGATTCGCTATGCCGAACATTGGCCATATAGCGCTGACCGATCCTCCTCTCAGGAGGTAGAACCATGCGAAAGTGACAGCAAAGCTGGTAATGATGACGCCCGGCATCCACGTGCCTTTGCCAAATGGCTTGTAGAATGGGCTGAGCATCTCCTGAAGTATGAACCGTGCAACACGAGTGCCAGTGTCGATAGTAGTGAGTATGAAGAGTGCCTCGAACATAATGGCAAAGTGGTACCAGTAGCTCATCAGCGACTTCATCCCAGGCAGCTTTGAGAATATGCTTGACATTCCGACTGCGAGAGTCACGGCACCGCCCGTGCGCCCCACAAGCGTCTGCTCACCAACGCTGGCCGCTATCTCTCCGAGGCTCCGGGCAGTCTCGGCGGCAATGGGGAACTTGGCCGGATCAGCATTGATGCCGAAGTAGTGGCTCGGCAGCAGCGTGCAGGCAGCCACAAGAGCCAGCAGCCCGACGAACGCCTCAACCAGCATGGCGCCATAGCCAATTGGGCGGATATCCATTTCGCTACTGATCATCTTGGGGGTAGTGCCTGACCCGATCAGAGCATGGAAGCCCGATATCGCGCCACACGCGATCGTGAGGCAGACATACGGCCATACCGGCCCGGGGATAATCGGCCCACCACCAGCCACGTACTGAGTAGTGGCGGGCATAGCGAGCTTGGGGTTAACCAGTGCAATACCTATAGCCAGCAGAGCGACCGTGCCAAGCTTCATATAGGTCGATAGATAGTCGCGCGGACAAAGCAGCATCCAGACCGGCAGGACTGCCGCTGTGAACCCGTAGATGGGCAGGGCAAACTCCAGTTGATCTTTGGTTAGTCTGAACACGCTGCCAAAGCTGGAATGCGCAACCGGATTGCCGAAAAGCACGCCCAGCAGCAGAAGCACCACCCCTATAGCTGAAGCTTCGGCGACCTTGCCTGGCCTGATCCGGTACATCCACTGGCCCATAAGGAAGGCAATGGGGATGCTGCAGGCGATGGTAAAGACTCCCCACGCGCTTTCCATAAGAGCGTTCACCACCACTATTGCGAGCCCCGCCAGCGCGACGATGATGATGAACAAAACCGCGAAGGCCGTGCACCAGCCGGCAACCGGCCCGAGGAATCTGTGCGCTATCTTGGAGATAGACTCGCCGCGGTTGCGGACTGAGGCGTAGAGAATGATGTAGTCGTGCACTGCGCCCGCAAACACCGAACCGATAAGTATCCACAACGCGCCCGGCATCCAGCCATACTGGGCTGCAAGCACCGGTCCCACGAGGGGGCCTGCGCCCGCGATGGCTGCAAAGTGATGGCCAAACAGCACCCACTTGTTTGTGGGGTGATAGTCCTTGCCATCTCGGTACTCATAGGCTGGAGTGCTCTTTTGAGCGTCGAGCACGGCCACTTTGGCTGCGAGGAATGCGCTGTAGTAACGATAGGCCAGCGCCAGGAAACAGATAGCAAACAAGAGGAGGACAAGAGAGTTCATACGATACATCCGGTGAGAACCGCCGAAACCCCGGCGGGAATCGCGGCAATGATGTCGCCGACACTCATTATATTACCTGCAACGGACTGATTTCAAATTGAATGACACTCGAAGCTCTCTATGACACCCCACCGGACCGCCGGGCAGGCATCTGACCGTTGACAACGCGCCGAGACTGCGCTAGACTCTTGATAGGCCCGCCGTGCGGCAGATCCTGCGAGTGGCAGGAAAACGAGCCACAGAGCGTCTGCACTGGCTACAGCTCTTATGCTGATCACCCGGGCCACAAACACGTTGACCGCGGTTGACCGACTGGAGGAAATGACCGTGAGGAGAGAACACAGCACGTCAGCCGACAATGAGAAACCTCGCGGCTCGGCCGGAGAGCGAATAGAACAGACCGGGTCTGAGGATTCGGGTGTGCCTGCCCAGCAGGAAACACAGCGGCTGATCTACGAGCTTCAGCGTCACGAGGCCGAGCTGAGGAAGCAGAACGAGGAGCTTCGCCAGGCGTGGGAACAGGTGCAGCAAGGCCTGAAGGAGCAAATCGACCTGTACGACTTTGCCCCGGTGGCCTACTTCACGCTCGACCGCAACGGCCTGATCCGCCGAGTAAACCTGGCTGGGGCACAGCTCCTGGGCGCGACACGCTCCAGCCTTGAGCAGGCGAAGTTCGGACAATACGTTTCGCCCGAGACTCGGCCCGCCTTCAATGCATTCCTGAATGACGTCTTGGTGAACCGAAGCAGAGGAACGTGCGAACTGGTGATGTTGACGGGTGCGCGCGAAGCGCTCCACGTTCTAATCGAAGCCGGAGCCTCTCACGATGGTGAAGAGTGCCGCGTTGCGGTGGTGAATGTCTCCAAGAACCGACGGGCGGAGCAGCAGAGGCAGTCTCTCTACAGAGAAACTCTCAGAGGCGTAACGCGTGGCAAACTGGACCTGATCTCGTATGAGGAGCTGTCTGACTATCTGAACTCCTCAGAGACTACCCTGAGAATCGCGTCGGCTGCGGACACTACGCGTGCACGGCACGAGATTATGGATTATTGTGCTTCGAAAGGACTGGAAGCGGACGCTCTGGGTTCGTTCGAAGGCGCTGTCGGTGAGGCGATGACAAACGCCCTCAAGCATGCAGACGAGGCACAAGTCGATGCTGGATTCCGCGACGACTCCGTGTGGGTAGCTGTGTCAGACAGAGGCCCAGCCATCTCGTCACTGGATATGCCCGGGGCGACACCCGGAGAGGATTTCTCCAGTACGGCGTTGCTCGGGATGGGGTACGCAATAATGATGGAAGCTTCGGACAGGATAATGTTCTGCACGGGAGCGCAGGGCAGGGCTGTTGTGGTGTCACGCAATACCGCTGCGCCAAAGCCCGCCGTGCCTATGGATGACCTTCTCGAAAACTGGGAAGACACTAACACTCCCGACTGATCAACACCGGCACATCAGGGCGATTCCCAAATGATGCTATTCGAGCTGTTGACGTTTGGGTACGGTGGCTGTATACTACAGGGAACTAGGGGCAGTGCAGAACACTAGCAGCAACACAAGGAGAAACGTGAGATGGTAAAGGGAAAGCTTCCTGTTCTAGCGTTGGTGTGTGCCATTCTTCTGATGGCATTGTCACAGACGGCCTGGGCAGTAAAAGTCGGACTGGTCTTTTCGGACGTCAACAACGACATTGTGAAGGACTACCTCGCCGGCACCGGGGTCATTGCGAGCGCTGATATCACCAAGATCGATGTCACAGCATATACCCCCACACTCGCCGAACTCCAGGCGTTCGACGCAGTGCTTGTCTGGAGCAACTACGGCTTTGACAACGCCGCTTTGCTCGGTGACCGGCTGGCCGATTTCGTGGACGCTGGAGGCGGAGTGGTGATTGCTGGAATGGCGTTTTCCACCAGTGCCGCACGCACTCTCGCCGGAAAGATAATGACTACATCGTACAGCCCGTTCACACCAGTATTCACCGTTAACGCCTCGGATACGCTGGGATGGTATGATCCAACCCATCCGATCATGGATGGGGTGAGCAACGTGGTGGGCTCGTATCGCGACCTTGTCTCTCTGGCCAGCGGCGCGGTGCCGGTGGCAGACTGGAGCAGCGGAGCCAAACTGGTGGCCACGCAGCGCGGCGGCAAAGTCGTCGGAATCACCCTCTATCCCGGGCAGGGCAACGCCCGCACCGGAATGAGCGGGGATTACGCACTGGTCTACGCAAACTCACTAATCTACTCGGCTAACGCCGGCTCTGTGGTTCCTGAGCCTGGTTGCGTGGCAGTGCTGTCGGGAGGTCTCGCGGGGCTGGCACTGTTCATCAGACGTAGAAGATAAGTATCCGTAGCCGTCGCGGCCGTTAGACAGTCGCGAGCAGCGAGACCAATCAATCATAGTGGGAGCCCTAATATGCTGAAGAAAGAGCAGATGATAGGCCCGTGGGCGGGTCTACCGATAGCGTGGAAAGAAGATTACAGCTTTGACGAGAAGACCTACCGGGAAGACGTAGCAAGCTGCTGCGAGGCGAGAGTGCCGGGCGTCTACACCGGAGGCACAACAGGGGAGTTCTATGCGCTCGAGTTCGACGAGTTCAAAGCAGTAACCGATGCAACCATCGCGGAGTGCAGGAATGGCAACACGCCGGTAATGATCGGCTGTAGTTCCACGTTCACGCTCGGGGTGATCAAACGTGCAAGATACGCGATGGAAAAGGGCGCGGACGCGATCCAGGTCGCTCTTCCGTTTTGGATGGACGTGCCGGACCGCTGCGTCGTGGACTTCTTTGCGGAAGTATCCGAGAGTGTCCCGGGGATGCCTATCTCGATCTATGAGACACTCCGCGCGAAGAAGGCCATCTCAATCGAGCAGCACAAAGCAATCAAGCAACGAGTTCCCGCGGTGATCAGCGTTAAGTCCAATGAGGGTACGGTCGGGGCGACTCCGGAGGGCTGCGCGGAGCTGAGCAAGCTCTACAATGTCTTCTCGAGCGAGACCCAACTGATCGAGCTGGGCCCGAGCGGTCTGATCGGCTCCTGCAGTTCACTGGTCTATCAGAACCCGAGGTTGCTGCTCCACATGTATGAGTTGCTGTACGCGAAGAAATGGGAGGAGCTCAAACCCTGGATGGACAAGCTGAACCGGCTGGTCTTTGAAGGTTTGAAGCCTTGTTTTGACGCGGATTGCGTTGACAGCGCAATAGACAGACTCATCGGCCTGTCCGCCGGTTTCCTGAAGACCAGCCTGCTCTGCCGAGGCCCCTATCCTCCTTGCACGCCGGAGATGCTGGACGGCTTCCGAAATTGGCTGAGAAACAACATGCCAGAGTTCCTCGAGCTGTAGACACTTGGCGGGGCGATGGGCGGAGCCGAACAACGGGCTGATGCCATTCCTCAACTATGGAGGCTGTGATGAAGGAAATTCAGGAACGAATCTGGTCAATCGACGTGCACGCGCACTTCGGACTCTACGACGAACACCAGAGCGATCTGGTCAACAGCTTCATGACAGCTGATCCTGAAGGCGTGCTCCGCCTGGCGGAGCTCTCTCACACGGAGCGCACTATCGTCTCACCCCTTTCCGGCCTGTTCACATCGGACCCGGCTGGAATTATTGCGGCAAACGTCGAAGCAAGTGAGGCGGCGGAGAGGCACGAGGGGCTTCTTCAGTGGGTCGTCGTGAACCCGCAGGCAACCGAAACGTATGCGCAGGCGGAAACAATGCTAGACAATCCGTGGTGCGCAGGCATCAAGATCCATCCTGAGCAGCACAAGTACAGGATTGAGGATTTCGGCGAGCAGGTATTCAGGTTCGCGTCCGCCCATCAAGCGATTGTGCAGTCGCACAGCGGTTGCCCCAACAGCCAGCCGACAGACTTCGTTCGGTTTGCCGACGATTTCCCAGAGGTGCAGCTCATCATATCGCACCTGGGCAATAACTGGGATGGCGACATGACGGCGCAGGTCAGGGCCATACAGCAGTGCCGGCACGGCAACATATTCACCGACACATCCAGTGCGAAGTCCATCACACCAAACCTGATCGAGTGGGCCGTGAGAGAGGTCGGAGCAGACAAGATTCTGTATGGGACGGATTCACCATTGTACTTTGCTCCCATGCAGAGGGCACGAATCGACTGTGCGAGCCTGGACGATACGGACAAGAAGATGATTCTGCGAGACAACGCACTGAGGCTTTTTGCCGCTAAGCTGAGCTGAAAACACAGCAGGGCAGGCGTCCGGAAGGACCCCTGCCCCGAAGCATTGCGTGCTCAGAATTCAGCGGTTTTCTACAGGAGAGCGTTCAGGCGCTCTAATGATCCGCTGATGTGGTAGACATCGCATATCAGCTTGCTCATCATCTCCTCTACTGCCGATTGCCCGTCGGCGATGCTGCCGCCAGCCGCTATCGCCCGCTCATAGGGCTGGCGTATGTCGGTGCCGACGTTGATCTTGGCTATCCCGCTGCCGATGGCCTGGTCGACATAGGACTGCTGGACACCGGACCCCCCGTGCAGCACCAGCGGAATACCGGTCGCATCCCTCAGCTTTCTCAGGTGCTCAATATCCAGCCTGGCCGCAGTCTTCTGCTGGTCCCTGGCGGCGGCCGACACGGCGCCGTGGACAGAGCCGATCGAGACGGAGAGCCAGTCCACGCCGGTCTTCTCCACAAACTCCCTTGCGTCATCGGGGTCTGTAAACCCCTTCTTTGTCTCGAAGAGCTCGTCGTACGGAGGCATTGGACCCGACTCGTGTCCCAGAACCGCGCCAAGTTCGGCCTCAACCAACACCCCTGCAGAGTGGGCCATGCGGACGACCTCGGAGGCAACCGCGATATTCTCCGCCAACGGAAGGCGTGATCCGTCGATCATGACCGACGAGTAGCCCTCTGAGATACCTGCGGCGATGAGAGATTTCCAGTCTACCAGCAGTCCGTCCTCGTCGACAACCGGTATGTGGTCAAGGTGAAGACTTGTCACGGCCGGATCCGCGCAGCGCCGATACTCCCTGGCAACCTCGGCAATTCCCTGGGCTTGGAACTTGGTTATCTCAAGGCGCGCCACCTCAATCAGGCCAAACGTGTTGTGTTTTGCCAGTGCGGACGATATGGCCTCCAGCATAGGCAGATAGGGAACGTTGAAGGCCGGCACTACGATGCCGTTCCTGGCGGCCTTTTTCATCAATCCGGCCAGTCGCTCAGACGCATTCATTGTAAGTTTCTCCGATTGAGTGGTAATGAGTACCTCTACGACAACAGCCCCTGTATCTCCTGCACGAATCGATCGGCTAGCGACTGACGGCTACCCATTCTTGAGGATGCACCTTGCGGGCATCGTAACTATCTCAGGTTTCACTGTCTTCGCCATCGGCTGTCCTCCAATCTGTTCTCCCAACAACAGTAGTCGGTCTTCCCGATCAGGGCACGAACAGACGGCACACGTAAGACGAGTCGTCCCAGATTCCCAAGTCACGACTGATCTGCTGCATGAAAGCGCGATGTCCAAACTCATTTGGATGGAATGGATCGCTCATGAGATAGCTGCGCACCTGTTCTGTGCGCTTTTCCCAGTGTGCATAGTGGTCCACGAGCGGCAGGCTCATGTCAACCGCTGTCTGCCTGATAGAGTCCATATACGCGGGAAGATTCTGCTCGCGCCCTGGGGCCTTGCCGGATATGACCGGACAGGTGGTCTGCATAACCGGCAGTCCGCCATCAGCCTGAATGCGACCAGCCATATCACGGAGATTCTCCACGAATTGCGGAAGCGGCACCAACTGCTCGCAGCAATCGTTCATACCGATCATGATGAATACCACATCGGGCTTGAACCGACTCACACGCAGGTCGTACTGCTCAAGAATGGCTTGCGTGTTGAATCCGCTGAAAGCAGTGTTGATCACCGCATCCTGCGCCCGTTGCAGTTCCCACACGACCCTCTCGCGGAACAGCTCAGTGTAGTCGCGCCAGCCCATCGTATGGAGCGCTCCGTGGGTTATGCTGTCGCCGGCAAACACCCAAACCACCGGCTCCTCGCGACCTCCCCCTAACCCCCTCCGAAACGGAGGGGGGAGGGGGAGGTGTTCGCTGACCCGCAGGGCTTTTACTCTGTCCATTGCTCACGCTCCATAGTTGTTGTTAGCTTCGGGGCACGCGTCCGCCAAGAATGGGTGAATACACCTTTTGACGGACTACAAACGTCCGTCCAGACTCTTTCCGGTTTCGGCGTGCTCGAACTGCGGGATTGCAGCCCGCAACTGGTCAACTATCACTTCCTTTGAGACCAGCGCACTCGTAACACCTCCTTCTCCCCCTTCCGTTTCGGAGGGGGTTAGGGGGAGGTTCGGATCCGATATGGCTGATTCCGCGAACGCAAGAAACCTTCTGACGGTGTTTGCAGGTGCCGGACTGTACCTCACTGCCTGCACCGTCCGGAAGCCTATGTCCGCTGAGGTCTCGCCGTCTCCGACAAACTCTTCGTAAGGCTTCTCGCCACTGGTATCCAACGGCGTTATAAGCAGAGGGTAGAACCCGCGCGACCTGTCTTCCTCGACGTTGGCGACGGCCTCTCTCTCATCACGGTACTCACGGGGTTTCAGACCGTTCGCCTCAATGAACCTCACGGCAATCGGGGCCAACTCGACAAGGTCATCCGCGGGATCAAGGTTGGGAATTACTATATCGCCGCGCATCCCGAGCACAGAAGCCAGCACACAGATATGGCCCGCTTCCTCCAGAGAGATGAAGAACCGCTTAGTGCTCTCAGGAACCGGGATCGGCTGGTTCTTGGCCAGGCGTTGTATCCATCCGTATAGCAAGCTGCCGTCCGAGAAAGCAACATTTGCGAACCGCGCACTGGACACTGTGCTGCTCGGGCTCCTCGCGATCTCATCGGAAAACATCACATGCTCCATGAAACGTTTTGTTGCTCCCATGAGATTCACCGGGTTGGCAGCCTTATCTGTGGAAACCGAAAAATACCTCAGTGAGCCGTGGGTCTCACTAAGCCACCCAAGAAGTCGAGCCTGTTTCACAATGTTCGTCTCGATCATCTGAAGCAGCGAGAAGACGTCCTTCTCGCTCCTAACGTGCTTTAGTGCGGCGAAGTTGAGGACATAATCATAGGGACCCTCTGCCGAGAGCAGCCTGCTCATAACCGGGCTGCCGTAGTCCAATGGCAGCGTGCGAAAATCGGGCACTGCCAGCCCACCGGCTGACCCTCTCAGGTCCCTGACCAGTTCGACCAGGTTGTTCTCACTTATATCCACCACGTGCAGCGATCGGGGTGCAAATCGCGTGAGGGCGCGCACCGTGGAACTCCCGATGCTGCCTGCACCCCCAATGACGAGAATCCGCGAGCCACCAATCGCTGCTCGAAGATGTGCATCTCGGGACGAAATGTCTGCCTCGAAAAAGGACGAGGTTCTTCCCGTCGCCAAGTAACCGTAGTCTTCCAACCTCATCGCCTGCTCCTCCCGTGGCTTTCGACAGCCTCCACCAGATGCCGGGCAAGTTCGCGCCTGTTGACCCTCGCGTTGGCACGTTCCTCAATCACCCCGCGGTTGACCTCAGCGAGCCGCACACAACTTTGCCGGTCCCGAAGAACGTCTAGCATGGCGCCTGCGAGCAGATCCGCGTCATCCAGAGGTACCAAGGTTCCGTTCTTGAGATCCTTACTTACCCAGGGCCGATTCTGCGGGATGTCGGAGAGAATAGGGTAGAGCCCTGTAGCCATCGCCTCCAGAAGCGAAGTAGCCGTTCCGTCTGAACGCGACATCGAGACAAATGCGTGCGAACTGCTGAGCCCACTTGTCAACTCGTCATACGATACCCCGCCCCAGAAGATGACTCGCTCACGCATCTTGGGCGGCAGCAGGTTGTCCGCCAGCGCCTTGGCATCGTTCAGACCCGGCCCACCAGACACGAAAACCATACGGAAGTCCGGAGTGTCCTCCGGGAACCTTGCTATGGCCTCAATTATAGCTTCGTTGTTATAGATCGGGGTGAACCCTCGGCTGCAGATGAACTGGAATGGCCCCTCCGGGAAACTGCTGACCTTGAATGCCTCAACGTCAACGCCGATAAGCAACTCGATGATATCGGCGTTGGGAGCCTGTAGTCTTGTCTGCTCTGCCAGATACTCGCCATTGGCAAAGACCTTGGCGGCGTGTCCCAGCACAATGCCGTTGACGCGTTTCAGGAGATCACCTGCTTTGAGAACGTCGCTGCCGACCACGTAGACTCCGTATGGCCGGACACCGCTAAGATACGCCATCAATCCAAATCCGCCTCCGTACAGGGCCATCACTGTGTCCGCGCGAACTTCTCTGGCAACACGGCGCAGTTCGGGGGCGCCCATTACATACTTGAACTCACTTGAAACCGGGGAGTTGAGCAGGTGGAAACCAGATATCCCGCTCTTGAGTCTCTCGATGTCGGCGGCAATTCTCGGGTTTCCGACACCGACGTAGGCGTGCGCGTTGCGTTTTGCGAAATCGAGCACGTGGACTTCGTGACCCAGTGACTGCAACTCCTGGGCAATCATAATAGACCACGGCGAATCGTAAGACATACACAGAACTATTCGCATTACCGCACAACCGCCGATCCAGCGTCCCAGGCGGATCTCAGCGCAGCCGTGAGGTCCGTCTTCGGTTCAAATCCGAAAGCGTCTCGAGCCTTTTTCCAGCTTCCATAAACCGTCTTCACATCCGTCCCGCGAACCAGGTTCGGGTCGACCACGGGCCGCAGAGGCCTGGGCGCGAATGACAGCAGTGTCTCGACAACAAACCGGATGCTGGTCGGCTTGCCCGAGCAGATGTTGTACACTTCTCCATTCGGAACACCTCCCCCCTCCGTTTCGGAGGGGGTTAGGGGGAGGTTCTGCCCGACAAGAGTGTCGGGCCTACCGACAGGAGTGTCGGGCACACCGGCGAGCGCAATGTACGCGTCCACAACGTCCTCTACGGCGACAAAGTCACGATATGTGTCAAGGTTCCCCACAATGACGGTATCCCGGCCCGAGACGATGGCGTCCTTTGCTCTCTCGATAATGGCGCCAACTACGAGTGTGGCCGGCACTCCAGCTCCGATTATGTTAAAAGGTCTCACAACTGAGACTCTCATCGGAACACCTCCCCCCTCCGTTCCGGAGGGGGTTAGGGGGAGGTTTCGAGAGTTACGCGCGTACTCCAGGCAGGCCAGAGTTAGTGCGTATTTACTGATGCCATAGGCACCCACGGGCTGACAAGCCTGCTCCTCCGTGATCGGCATGTCCTCCTCGGGAACGTGGCCGTACTCCGCAGCCGATCCGGCGACAATGACCCGGGCCTCCGCCGCATACTCCTTTACGGCCTCTAACAGATTCACTCCGCCCAGCAGATTTGCCGCGTATATCGACTCGGGCCGGCCCCTGACGGCGCCCGCCAGATGAAATACGATATCGGGCCGGAGGTCGGCCACCAGGGCGGACACCGCCTCCGAATCAGTGAAGTCTACCTGTCGAAAATCGGCAAGCCGGCTGAGGGCGTCTTCGCTGCGGCGGATATCGGCGCCGAACACGGCCGTCTCCGGGTCGAGCGCCAGACGATCGGCCAGATGGCGAGCGCAGAAACCACAAGCCCCGGTTATCAAAACTCGACTCAAGCATTGCCCCTTTCGGCCGGAACACCTACCCCTACCCCCTCCGTTTCGGAGGGGGTTAGGGGGAGGTCCGGTATGAACCTGTGCGGATCTTCCACAAAGTCTTCGGAAGCCTGCTGGTAGTCGTCAAATCGACCGATGTCCTGCCAATAGCAATCTGTCTCGTAGCAGACAACCCTCTTTCCGGCACGGCGCATCGCCAGCATCAGCTCCGGCATATCGAACTTCCCCGACGGCGGGATGAAATCAAGACATTTTTTCGAGAGGACGTTTATCCCCATGCTGACTTTGTACGGGATCGTAGGCTTCTCCACATAGTCGACGAGCATTCCATTCGGTTCCGACTCCACAACCCCGTAGTCGATGTTGACTTCTCTCCTGTGGCAGGCAATTGTGCCCCAGGCCTCTTGCTCTCGATGCGTGGCAAACACTTCAGCGAAGTCCAGTGTGGTGAGCAGGTCGCCATTCATGACAAGAAAATCGTCCTCGAGGTTGTCCACAAGCCTCAGCGAGCCTGCCGTGCCGAGCGGTTCATCCTCAATGCAGTAGTCGATCTGCATTCCGAAACGCTCCCCGCGTCCGACCGACGCCTCGAAGAGATGAGACATGTGACCGAGGGCCATAGCAGCCCGCCCGAAACCTGCGGCAGACAGTTGGCGGAGAACTACTTCGAGTATCGGCACGTCTCCCAAAGGGAGCAGCGGCTTGGGGATAACCATTGTAAACGGTCTGAGCCGGGTCCCCTTGCCCCCGGCCAGAATAACTGCCATCATAGAAATCATGCCCCCTCGCCCTCGGAATCTCCCCGAACTACGCACACTCAAACCGACGTTTTGCGGCGCCGTTATATTGTATTGCATAGGCTCCCTGATGGCAAGCTTAACTAACGCCGCAGACCATGCTATAATAGTGAGTCGTACCGGCCAGGCGGCCGGGTTGTGGAGATTGTGATGAGTTATACCAGCGAGCAGGCAGCGATTCTCGTGCAGGCGCTGCCCTACATACAGAAGTACTCGGGCAAGGTGATTGTCATCAAGTATGGCGGCAACGCTATGATAGATGATGACCTGAAGCGAAGCGTTCTTCGAGACATCGTGCTGATGCACTACGTCGGTATGAAACCGATCCTTGTGCACGGAGGCGGCCCCGAGATAAACGCGGTGATGAAGAAGATCGGCAAAGAGCCTGAGTTCGTGAACGGCCTCCGGGTAACCGACGCCGAGACAATGGAAATCGTGGAAATGGTGCTGGCCGGAAAAACGAATAAGGGTATTGTTGCCACGATCAACAACCTTGGCGCAAAGGCGGTCGGTCTGAGCGGGAAAGACGCGAGGCTAATCGTGGCACGGAAGGCCACGAGCAGCGTGGACCTGGGATTTGTTGGTGAGGTTGAGGAGATTAACCCGGGCATACTCACCGATCTGCTGGAACACGATTACGTGCCTGTGGTTTCATCTGTCGCAATCGGCCCCAACGGGGAGAGCTTCAACGTAAATGCCGACCATATTGCCGGCGAGATCGCGGCGAAGGTCGGCGCTGCAAAGCTCATAGTGATGACGGACGTCGCCGGAATATACAGGGACTTCTCTGACAAGTCGAGTCTGATTTCATCGCTGAGCCTGAGCCAGGCGCGAGAGATGGTGACATCCCGAAATGTCGACAAAGGGATGTTCCCAAAACTGGAAGGGTGTGTGACCGCCATAGAGGGCGGTGTGGAACGAGCGCACGTTATCGATGGTATGACACCTCACTCGCTGCTGATGGAAGTGTTTACGGACACGGGAATTGGCACGATGATCGCAAGGTAGTAACGCTCATCGCCGAGAAGGATTGGACTGCTGAATGTATATAGGAAACATGTTCTTGTTGTCGCCGGTTCTCTGGATGCTGGGCGCAGCTCTGTTGGTTCTGTTCCTCGGCATCGCCGCCGCACCCAAACGTGACGGCTGGATAGAACACTTCTTGCCGGCGCACTACCTGGCCCCTTCCCTGACCGCAGTCGGGCTCGTGGCGGCCGGCGGTCTGGTCTACTGGTCGCTGCTGGTCAAGGACTCACTCCAAAGCATCACGGTGGCGGGCGAGGAGTTGTTGGTGCCCGCGAACGCGCTCTTCGTAACCTCAGGGGGACACGCTCAGTTCACGGTCGACCCGTTCGCCGCGATCTTCACCTTCGTGGCCGTCCTGGGAACGCTGATGGTGATGCTGCTTTCTATCGACTACTTCGGGGAGTTCCAGCGCCACAAGGCCGAATACTACTGCCTGCTGATGCTGGCCGCCGCGGCGGCTTCGCTGGTGGCCGGAGCCTCCGATCTCATAGCGATCTACCTGTCGATAGAATTCCTGAGTCTGACCAGCTACGTTCTGGCGGCTTTTGACAAGGAGAACCGCCGATCTGCTGAAGCCGGGATGAAGTACTTCATCTACGGCGCTGCTTGCTCCGCTGTGATGCTGCAGGGCATGTCGATACTCTTTGGGGTCTCCGGCGGCGCTACTTCGCTCTCGGGCATCGCACAGAAGTTTTCGGGCATGGGAATGGGCTCGGCAGTGACCGCCGCTGGTTGGGTCGGAGTTACGTTCACACTGGTGGGACTGGGTTTCAAGCTTTCGCTCGCGGGTTTCCATTTCTGGGCGCCCGACACTTACGAAGGCGCCCCCACCCCGGTGACCGCCTTTCTTTCTGTGGTCAGCAAGGCAGCGGGCATCGCAGTACTCGCCAGGTTTGTGCTGGTGGCGGCTCTTCCAGGCCAAGCAGGAAGCCTGAGCTGGTACTGGATTCTTGTCATACTAACCACCGCGAGCATGTTCTACGGAAACCTGGCTGCCATCGCCCAGACCAACATCAAGCGGATGCTGGCATACTCGAGTATTGCCCAGATCGGCTACATAATGGTTGGCGTGCTGGCGGCGATGCACGTCTTCACGAGAGAAGGCAGTGCTCTGTCCGTGCCTAACGCGTCCATCCGCACGCAAATATCCGCTGCGGGAGGACACACAGGTCCACCCCTGCCCTGGGATCTGCGCGGGGTCATCATGTATGTATTGGCATATCTCTTCATGAACATCGGTGCGTTCGCGGTGGTGACCGCGGTCGGCAAACGGCTGCGCTCCGATGCAATAAAGGACTATGCGGATTTGGCGCGGCGATCCCCCCTGATGGCGGGCGCGCTCGCGGTCTTCCTGGTGTCGCTCGCTGGGGTGCCGCCCACGGCCGGGTTCCTGGGCAAGCTTTTCGTATTCGGAAGCGCGGTAAACGTGGGTATGGCCGGGCACGTGGAGCTTATCGTGCTGGCGGCGTTTGGGGTGATCAACAGCGTAATATCCGCATATTACTATTTCAATGTGGTACGATTGATGTACTTCGCGCCGGCGTCGCAGTCGGAAACACTGAGCATTTCGTTCGCCGCGAGGGCAACCGTTGTCTCGGCGCTGCTGGTGACCTTGGGATTGATAGTATTCACGAAGCCGGTCTCCGATCTCGCCGCACAGGCAGTATATCGACCCCTTGATGGGCTGAGCAGCCTATCGGGGGGAGAGGTGGATTTATGAATCACGAACAGGCAAAGCAGGTGTGGAAGAAAGCTGCGGAGATGGTCAAGGACAGAGTGGTGTCGCCAACAGTCTTTCGCGCTGTTGAGCTTGCGCACGGGCTGGCCATCGATGATGACGTTTTCGTCCTGGGTTTCTCGCCGACAGACATGCCTATGGCCAGTCACATCAAGAGCAGCCAGAACTTCGCCATCGTGGAGCAATGTATAGGCAATCTCATGGGCAGGCGCATGCGGGTATTGATAGTTGAGGGCGTTACCGCGGCCGACTACGAGCGCTACAAGCAGAATCTGGAGCGTGCCAGCGCGAACCAGGCCACGATCAGCAAGCGTCGCGAGCAGGAGAGGGCAGTGGAGGTCGGGTGGGACTTGGTCGCTGAGAAGATATCCCGATTCTATGCGCAGACCCCTCTAAGAACCTTTCCGCAGACTCGGGCGAAGATCTTGTCCTATGGACTCGAGGTCATCAACGACGCCATGAACAAGCTGCAATACAGTGACGATACGGACGAAGTCCATAAACGCGCGTTGGCCAGGGTGTTTGACAAGTTCTCCACGCTCGTTGAGGTGCCCTCCGCGCTTCTCGCCTATGAGCTGAACCGTCTCCGCAAGGAAGGACAACTCAAGTGAGACGCATGGCTGGTTTCACGCTGG
>CAYSLA010000023.1:17873-30224 GCA_964431685.1 uncultured bacterium
GCGGTCGCGGCAGGCTGCGTCAGAGCCTGCCGCGAGCTGCCGGAAGACGTGTTCCTGGCACTGCAGAGCGCTGTAAGCACGGAGGAGTCCGAAGCCGGTCGCACCGTGCTGGGAGAGCTGGTGGAGAACGCACGCGTAGCCCGACAGAGTCAGGTCCCAATCTGCCAGGACACCGGGCTTACGGTGGTATTCGTGGATATCGGCCAGGACGTGCATATTGTGGATGGCAACTTGCACGATGCGATCAACGACGGCGTGCGCCGCGGTTACACGGAGGGTTATTTAAGAAAGTCCATCGTCCGACACCCTCTCGACCGGGTGAACACGGGCGACAACACCCCGGCGGTGGTCCATACGACGATCGTTCCGGGCGACCGTCTCAAAATCACGGTCGCCCCAAAAGGCGGCGGAAGCGAGAACATGAGCGCCACGAAGATGCTGGTACCTTCTGACGGCGTGGACGGTGTCGTGCAGTTTGTAACCGAAACAGTCAGAAACGCCGGGTCCAATCCCTGCCCTCCGATAATCGTGGGAGTTGGGCTCGGTGGAACGCTCGAGATGGCCGCCATTCTGTCCAAACGAGCCATTCTTCGCAAGGTGGGAGAACGTTCATCCAATCCAATCGACGCTGACCTCGAGGGCAGGCTTCTCGAGGCGGTCAATGCGACGGGGGTTGGACCGTCGGGCTACGGTGGTCGAGTGACGGCGCTGGCTGTAGCCGTCGAGAGCCATCCGTGCCACATAGCAAGCTTGCCGGTGGCGGTCACCATCCAGTGTCACGCAGCCAGGCACGCCCAGATAGTATTTTGACTGATGGGGCAGCCCGGCAATCCCCTGAACTTGATTCAGGGTCAGGGTCAAATCCCGTCCCATCGAGATAGATCTCTAGACCTCCCCCTAACCCCCTCCGAAACGGAGGGGGAAGGGGGAGGTGTTCCACTAACGATTTCATAAAGAGGTACACAATGAGCATAGATTTTGGCCCGGAACGCTGGGAAGAGACAAAAGACAACTACCGCAAGTGGTGGGCTGGGGAGCTTGAGAGGCCGCTCCTCCACTTCGTGATGCCCGGCGGCAATCCGGACAGACCGGAGCCGGCACTTCCGTCCAAGTCCTTTACTGTCTTCTACGACTTATCAGTTTCGGCTGACGAAATCGTTGACCGTTGGGACTATGACCTGTGCTGCCAACGCTTTCTCGGCGACTCGTTCCCTGCTGTGTTTCCAAACTTTGGGCCCGGGGTTGGAGCCGAATTCCTTGGATGTGGGCTTGAGATCGACGAACCCGGCGAGACTGTGTGGTTTCACCCGAAAGAAGATGCCTCTCTGGATGAGATGCGAATCGCTTATACTGAAGACAGTCTTTGGTTCAAACGAATAGCTGACATAAAGGCCGCCGCCGGACGGCGATGGCAAGGCGAGGTCCAGATAGGCATGACCGATCTGGGGGGTGCAGTCGACATACTCTCGAGCTTCCGTCCGAGCGAGAAGCTGCTACTGGACCTCTATGACAGTCCTGAGCGCGTTAAGGAACTGACCTGGCAAATCCACGACGCGTGGCTGCGATACTATGAGCAGTTCGATAGACTGCTGAAGCCAACCAATCCGGGATACTCGTGTTGGGCAACGATCTTCTCGTGTGAGCCGCACTACATGCTGCAGTGTGACTTCGCGTATATGATCGGGCCGGACATGTTCGAGGAGTTTGTGCTGCCCGAACTGGCGGCCGTCTGCAAGAAACTGCCCAACTGCATGTATCACCTGGACGGCCCTGGGCAGATACCGCATTTGGATTCGCTGCTTTCGATTCCAGAACTAAAGGGCATACAGTGGGTGCCAGGCGCGGGTAATCCGGACTGTGCCCACTGGCCGGAAGTTTACGGGAAGATACGGAAAGCCGGCAAGCTGATCCAGGCTTTCGGCGGGCCGGAAGTGCTGGACGCGCTGAACGAGCAGTTGGGGACGCTCAAAGGGGTGCAGCTCTGGGGCTGGGGCGGCGCAGAGAACGAAGCGGCGACTGTGGAATGCATCAAGAAGTATAGCGGGAAGACAGGTGGAAGATGACAGAGACAAGAGCTCGAGAAGACATCGCCCGGATAGTTTCGAGGGCTGTACGCGACGTCAAGATAACAGACATACACACCCACATATACTCGGCCAACTTCGGGCCGTTGCTGCTGTGGGGCGTGGACGAACTGCTGACCTACCATTATCTGCCGGCGGAAGCATTGCGGTGGGTGGACGTGCCCTACGACCAGTTCTGGGCGATGACCAAGACCGATCAGGCCGATCTTATCTGGAAAACCCTGTTCATCGAGCATTCACCGGTGAGCGAAGCATGCAGGGGTGTCCTCACTTGCCTGAGCAGGCTTGGGCTTGACGTGTCCGCTCGTGACCTGGCTGGCTACAGGTCATACTTTGCCGGTCTGCCGGTCGACAACTACATAGACAAGGTCTTTGAGACAGCGGGCATCAAAAGCGTGGTGATGACCAACGACCCGTTCGACGATGCCGAGCGGCCGATATGGCTCGGCAACCAGCCCAGAGACAATCGCTTCCACGCCGCACTAAGGCTGGACGGACTCCTGAACGCCTGGCCCGATGCGTGCCCAAGACTCAGGGAATGGGGCTACGACGTGCAGTCCGACTTCGCCGGCAAGACTACCGATGAAGTGCGCAGATTCCTTTCGGACTGGATCGACAGGATGAAGGCCCTGTACGTGGCGGTATCCCTGCCTCCAACATTTGCGTTCCCGGAGGATTCGGACCGCGGGAAACTTATCGAAAAATGCGTGCTGCCTGTGGCGGGCGAGAAGGGCATTCCGTTCGCGCTAATGGTCGGCGTAAAGAAGCTGGTGAACCCGGCCCTTAAGCTGGCAGGCGACTCAGTCGGGCGCTCCAGCATCGAGGTGATCGAATATCTGTGTGCCAACTATCCCGACAACAAGTTCATGGTTACGATGCTCTCCAGGGAAAACCAGCACGAATGCTGCGTGGCGGCACGCAAGTTCAGGAACCTGCTGGTATTTGGGTGCTGGTGGTTCCTCAACGACCCAAGCCTCATTGATGAGATCGTGCGGATGCGACTCGAACTCATTGGACTGAGTATGATCCCTCAGCACTCAGATGCTCGAGTGCTGGATCAGCTCATCTACAAGTGGACGCATTCGCGTCCCCTAATCGCGAACGCGCTGGCCGATAAATATGCGGATATCGCCGAGTCTGGCTGGGTGGCGACAGAGGATGAGATCGTGGGAGACGTCGAGGACCTTTTTGGCGGGAGCTTCTGGCGTTTCCTGAGACGGTAAACCGCCAAAGCCCTGCATCCGACGAAATCGGGAGCGAGAAAAGAGGATATTCCCCAACAGTGTAGTATATTGAAGTAGACGAGTTAGGCAACCGGCGGATCACGGAGG
Organism: uncultured bacterium; assembly: GCA_964431685.1. Lineage (GTDB taxonomy): Bacteria > Armatimonadota > UBA5829 > UBA5829 > UBA5829 > CAYSLA01. The sequence continues at coordinate 21,289 of CAYSLA010000023.1, forward strand.
TTCGCAAATCTCTTGTAGGAGTTCTCGGCTCACACATCTGTGTTTGCAGCGATGCGGGGGGTAGCTGATTTGCGTAGTCTGTTAGTCTGCTCTTTGGGGTGTGCTCTTATGACCATTGTTTGCCCAAGACTGGAAGCCGCGGAGCCCGGCAAGGTGCTGTTGCCTCGCGGGAGCGGTCATCAGTTCGTGTGTTACGGTGACTGCTGTTCAGGGATACCTGGTCAGCTACCTTCGGAGGTCAACTTCGCTGCGGTAAATGCCGTAGTCGGGAGTCTGTCACCCAAACCGGAGTTCGTTTGCTTCGTCGGGGACCATATAGCGGGTCTGACAACGGACTACGATGAACTGCGCCGTGAGTGGCGCTACTGGTTGGATCACGAGATGGCGTGGCTGGACAAGTCCGTCCCGGTCTACCACGTGACAAGCAACCACAACACCTATGACGGGGCCAGCGAGGCGGTGTGGAGAGAGGTCTTTCCGGACATTCCCAAGAATGGACCGCCGGGTCAGGAAGGACTCTCTTACTGGGTCCGCAAAGGCGATTTGTTGCTGGTATTTGCAAACACCAATTTCTCGGGACTGGGCTGTGGGCGCGTCGAGCATCAGTGGCTCGACGAGGTCCTGGCCAAGAACCAAGATGCTCATTACAGGCTCATATTCGGGCATCAGCCTATCTTCCCAGTGAACGGATACGACCGACACAACTGGTGGATTGTACAGCCGTCGGACGGCAAGGCTTTCTGGGAGGTGCTGGTTCGCCACAACGTCACGGCCTATATTTGCAGTCACATCATTGCCTTTGACGTTCAGGTGCACAAAGGAGTACTCCAGATCACTACGGGGGGAGCTGGGACAGAGCACGGTCCTGGGGGGTTTATGCCTGGTCAGACCGAGTATTTCCATGCGGTCCAGATGGCCATCGATCAACTTGGACTGCGATATCAGGTACTGGATACTAACGGAACCCGCCGCGAATGGCTGACGTGGCCGATTGAGATCCCGCCGGTTGATTCGTGGCAACCATTCACGGCGGATGTGGCGCGGGCGTTGGCCGGAAAGCGCTACAAAGAGCCTGAGCATAATATCCTGTGTTGGCGATTTGCCGGAACCGCAGCGCAGGATGCCGGAATAGAATCTCAGACCCTACTGTCGGGCTGGGAGGGACTCGTGACATTCTGGATCGGCATAGAAGGAGCCGCGCCGAGACTCACAGTTCGCCTTGTCCCTGAGCCGGGAGGGGGAACGGAGGTGTGGACTGGACCGGTTGTCGAACGCGGGCGGCCGTTCGACGTTCGGGTAGCCATCCACAGCGGAATGGGACCCGGTGGAATTCTGTGGAGAACGAGCGACAGCGAGGGTTGGAACTCAATGGTTTCTTCCTCTTCGCGAGGCGCAGCGACGATGGCCTGGCCGTATGAGTGGACAGTAGGCCACGTTTTTGGCACCGATGACAGACCCTTTGCCGGCAGGGATCTGCAGATTACGTGGATCGAGCACCGGTGCGGAGAAATGCAGGCACTCTAGCAGTTCTGGCAGATAGTTGCGTGGCGGCGAGAAGCCGCATTCTCGTATGACACTATAGGAGGAAATGGCAGTGTTCAGAAGATTGGCGAACCTCATCAGAGGCTTTTTCGGGCTTTTCGTTTCGGGTATGGAGAAGAAGAATCCTGAGGCTCTTCTCGAGGTTGAAAAGGAGAACCTCCGGGAGCAGATTGCCAAGTACAATCAGGGCCTTGCTTCGCACGCCGCAGTGTGCGAACGATTGATGACTCAGATCAAGCGCCTTGAGACGGAAGAGCGCGACCTCAGAGCAAAGACGGCTGCGAACCTCAAGGCAGGCAATCGCGAGCTTGCCGGCCAGTATGCTATGCGCCTGCAGATAGTAACACGCGAACTCGAGGAAGACAAGACACAGCTTGAGCAGGCTGAGACCACCTACAAAGACCTGGTCAAAGCACGGGACGTCTCAATCAAACAGGCCAGAGAGAAGATAGAATCTCTCAAGCGCGGCATTGATGAGCTCAAGGTGCAGAAAGCAATGGCTGAGCTCAACGAGATGGCGGCGGGAATGGTCTCCAACATCGGCGGTTCCGGAGACACTCTTGACCGGCTGCAGCAAATGGTCGAAGAAGAGCGCGAGAAGGCCGCGGGCAAAGCGAGAGTCGCCAGAGATTCCCTGAGTGTTGGGGAGTTCCAGATGAAAGAGGGCGAAGAGAAGGCTCTCGGAGAACTGGCCTTAGCAGACTTCGCCGCCAAAGAGGGGATCCCCTTTGAGCCCGAGCCCGGCATTCAGTCATCTGCCGCATCCGAAGAACCCACAAAGTCTATGGGGCCGGAGAGTGCCGAGACCGAACCAGAGAAACAGTAGACTCTGAAGGAGTGATTGGTGGCTTCGGGACGAAAACCAGTCCCGAAGCATAGGGTTCTGGCAGCACAGGACTGGAACACCCGTGATGGGCTGACTGCGATTGGAGTGTTGGTTTGGATAAAGCAAGACTGTTTGTTGAGCACATGCTTAGATACGTTGTGGAGTGCAACTGGGGCACGGTTCGAGCGGCCATGAGCGAACCGGGCGTGAAATACGCGGTTATGGTAGGCATCAGCTTCTCGGTGGTGCTCCGGATTGACTACGTTCCCGGACCAGAGCTGACGGGTGAAATATGCCGCGTGGAGATTGATCCGGGCGACACCCAGGAGTGTCTGGTAACCAAGTTCACGAAGGCTCTCGGGTTTGCAGCGGAATCGATCTGCTAACCGAAGTGGCAAGAGTATGTCTGATTAGCCTGGGTTGTCCCAAGAATCTGGTGGACTCCGAATACTCGCTGGCAGCGTTGATAGAAGCTGGACACGACCTGGAAAACGATGTCACGCGGGCTGACGTAGTGGTCATTAACACCTGCGGGTTCATCGAGAGCGCGAGAGAAGAGTCACGGCAAACCATATCCGATGCGGCGGCGCTGAAACGTGACGGCAATCTGCGCGGCCTGATTGTAGTCGGGTGCTATGCACAGCGAAGCGGCGCCGAGCTGATGGATAGACACCCGGAGATCGACCTGGTTCTGGGAATCGGCCACCCTTCTGAGATCGCGGGTGCGGTTGGCAGTGTACTTGATCCCTTGACGGGGCGCGATTTCAAATCGCGCTCCATCGAGGGGTGCATAAAGCCTCCGGACGTGTGGCAGGAGCACACCAGCCGGATTGTGTCCACTCCTCCCTGGACCGCCTATCTAAAGATATCCGACGGGTGTATGAACCGCTGCGCATACTGCGCCATTCCTGACATTCGCGGGCCATACCGCAGTCGACCGTTCGATTTCGTGGTGGAAGAGGCGGAAGTCCTCGCCGCAAACGGGGTAAAGGAACTGGTGCTGGTGGGCCAGGATACCACGCTCTACGGGACTGATCTGGAATCTGGACACGATCTGAGCACGTTGTTGCAGCGTCTGAACCGCGTGGACGGCCTTGAGTGGATTCGGCTGATGTACTGCTACCCCACCAGGTTAACGGAAGAACTCATCGACACGATCGCCTCATCTGAGCGTGTCGCGAAGTATGTGGACCTGCCGATGCAGCACGGCGATGACCGCGTTCTGGCGATGATGAACCGGAAGGGAACCTCCGATGAGTATCTCAGAACTGTCGACTCAATCAGGAAGCGATGTCCCGAGATGGCCTTCCGCAGCTCTTTCATCGTCGGATTCCCTGGGGAGGACGAGGCAGCTTTTGACAATCTGGTCCGTTTCGTGCGAAAATTACGGTTTGATAGGGTTGGTGTGTTTCAGTATTCTCCCGAGGAAGACACTCCAGCGTGTGGCTACCCGAATCAGGTATCAGAAGGCGTGAAGGCCGACAGATATGATCGGCTGATGCGGGTGCAGCAGGAGATATCGCTTGCTAGAAACCGCGCTATGGTCGGGAGACGCATCGATGTGCTTGTGGAAGGCTTCGATAGCGAGGGGCCCTGGGGCAGGAGCTACAGGGATGCCCCTGAGATAGATGGATTGGTTTACCTCCGGGGCGTCAAGGCGGGCCCGGGGGATTTCGTTCGAGTGAAAGTCGTAGAGGCTAGCGAGTACGACTTGGTGGCAAAGTAGGAAAAGTCGGTTCTGGAGGAGTTTACGTGGTCAAATCAGCAGCAAAGCTGTCTAAGAACGATGCCCTGATAGCCGAGGCAAAGCTCTATATTGCGGACAAAGCGTTCCTGGCGCTTCTCGGCTACCCGCCGGAGAAGTTGAGAGCTGTTATGAAGCGGTTGGGGCTGGCCGGGAGCAGCATGCGCCTGCTCCGGCTGGTGATGAGTGAGAGCGAGCGGTTTACGTGCACCGAACGCCGTTGGACCGTGTCGTCGCGTTTTGGGCAGTCTGGACGGCCGCTTGAGAAGTTGCTTACCGACATCATGGATCTGGCCGGGCGACCCGTTAACCTTGGAGCCATCGCCGGTGAAGTATCGCTGATAAACGGCAGACCCGCGGAAGTAATGGAGGAGACCCTGTCCAAGTTCCTGAACGCATCCGAGGAGTTCTTCCGCACCGCTTCCGGTGAATACGGTCGCACTGCCTGGCTGCTGGACAGCTCTGCGGAAAATGAAGACGACGTGTTATTCGACAACTACCTCAGCGGCAGCGATCTGGAGCCGTTTGCGGAACTGGCCAGCGGACTTAGCTGGACAGGCGCCAAGGCGCTCGAGAGCGCGGTGAAAATCGTTTCCAAGAGCAGTTCGCCCGTGCCCCTTAAGCTGCTTTCCGTGTTTGCGTGGAGAGAACTGGGCGAGGACTTCGAGCCGATAGAGTTCTTCTCGACGCTGGCTGAGTCCGACAAAGTACTGATGCTCAGCGATCTGGCTCTGAGGCCGGCCTCTGTGACCAAGCAGTACGACGATGCTCTCGCGGCGTTGGCTGAAGAGATAGCGGCTCTGCCAATGGAACCCGAGGATGAGGAATCCGAAGGGCCGGTTACGGTATCTGATTCTGACAAAGAAGAAATCATATCACTGATCCTCAAGAGAGGTAGCGCTTCCGCTGAAGAACTTCTGGATGCAGTGCTTGAAGTTGGGCCGGGCGAGTCGGCCTACAACGGCGCGCTTGAGAGCCTGAAGACCGCTCTCGAAGGCGATGAGCGAATCATGTGGGCCGGCGGTCTGCGATGGAGCAAACAGGTCGAGTTCCCGGACGAAGTGAAGGTTGTGCCGGTCAGCCTGCTGGTGCCGGAATCGGTCCCGTTCGAGACACCCGAAGGCGACCTCTTCGATCAGGAGCTCGAAGAGGACGGGTTCGATGGCGACCTCAAGTCTGCCATATATAACCCTCTGGCGGAGGACGTCAGCGACGAAGACGTCTCCCGGACACTCTTCCAGGAGAGCGGCGACTCACAACGCTGTGTTCTGAAGTACCACCACAAGCTGGAAGGCACGTTCCCGCTGTGTCAGATAAACCCGGACTTCTTCGGGGCGGAACCTGAAATACTCCCGATCACGCTGGTTGACGAAGGAGTTCGCAAGGAAGCCTTTGTGAACAACTCCACCAGGCTGATCTACGGACTGAATGACTTCTACGCAAAGATAAACGAGGTCTCCGGAGCCGTCTTCTACATCGAGCGCACTGAAACCGCCGGCCAGTTCCGGTTCAGGTACGATGGCGAGGTGGATGACCAACTTGGCATCGACGCCGGCCGTAGTCTCGAGCTGCTGGACTTGAAGGGCAGATTCGAAAGCCAGGAGATGCCGCTCTACGATGTGGTGACGGAGATACTTCAGAAGCAAGCCAGCACATTCCCTCGACTAGTCACCGAAGTCAACATCGTGAAGCGCTGCTCAAGGCTGCTGATAGCTTCGCTTCTTAGCTCGTACCACTGTTTTAACACGCGTGGCAAGAGCGGAGTGTGGCAGTACGATGAAAAGAAGGCCTCACAGGGGTTCAACAAGACCAAACGCAAGTACATAAAGAAAGTATAGCGTTATGGCTGACAAACCTAGACTGAGATTCGCACCCAGCCCGACCGGCTCACCGCACGTCGGCAACATTCGTACGGCCGTTTTCGACTATCTGTATGCCCGCCACACTGGCGGCACATTCATTCTGCGCATCGAGGATACGGATCGAGCACGCTATGAGGAAGGCTCGCTGCAGGAGATGATGCGCTGCCTCACGTGGATGGGCATGCAGTGGGACGAAGGACCGGAGGTCGGCGGACCCCGCGGACCCTATTTCCAGTCAGAGCGCCTGGAGCTCTACCACAAGTGCGCCGATGAGCTGCTGGAGAAGGGACGAGCGTATCGGTGTTACTGCTCCAAAGAACGCCTCGACGAAATGAGGGCCTTCCAGACCGCAAACAAACTGCCTTCGGGCTACGACAGACACTGCCGAGACTTGGACGAAGCACAGCGCGAAGAACTCAGCCGTAACTGTCCCAACCCGGTGGTGCGGTTCAAGATGGACAGGGAAGGTCAGTCTGAGTTCACTGACGCTGTCAGAGGGCTAGTATCATTTCAGAATGCGCTTGAGGACGACTTCGTTATCATCAAAGCCGACGGGTTCCCCACCTATCATTTTGCCTCCGTAGTTGACGACCATTTCATGGAAATCACCCACGTGATAAGGGGCGAAGAGTGGCTGTCGAGCGCTCCGAAGCATCTTCAACTGTATGCGGCCTTTGGCTGGACTCCGCCGGTTTGGGTGCATCCGCCTCTCATCCTGGATTCGAACGGCAAGAAGCTCTCCAAGCGGTCAGACACGTCCACGGCCTTTGTGTCCTATGTGGAGGAGGGTTACCTTCCGGAGGCAATGCTCAACTTCCTGGCAACCATGGGCTGGAGTTCCGGCGAGGACCGCAAGCTTTTCTCGCGAGACGAACTTGTAGAGGCGTTCAGTCTGGAAGGAATAACCGATCATCCGGCGGTGTTTGACCTCGCCAGACTTCGAGACCTGAACGGTGAATACATCCGGATGAAGTCAGTCGATGAACTTATGGAACTGATTACTCCGAGGCTTCAGGAGGCCGGACTGATCCCCAGTGTACTGAACACCGCCGAACTCGAGTACCTGCGAGACGTAACAGGTCTGGTGCACGATAGAATTGTCACGCTGGGTGAAGCTGCCGACGCTGTTTCATATTTCTACCGCGACGATTTCGACTATGAAGAGAAGGGCGTCGAAAAGCACATGAAGAAGGACATTACAGGGCCCATGCTCCGCGGAGTAATCGCCAGCCTCGATCAACAGGCTGCGTGGGACCTGGAGTCTATCGAGGCGGCAGTGCGGGGAGCCGCTGAGAGCCTTGGCCAGAAGCCCTCGGAGGCTATTCACCGTACGCGCCTGGCACTTACAGGCCGAACCTGGGGTCCCGGGCTGTTTGAGATTATGGAAGCTATCGGTAAAGAGCGGTGCCTTGCGAGACTGCGCAAGTGTGCCGAGATTGACTGGATGTCGAGGTGAACGCAGTGGCTTTTGAGATTATAGACGCGAACACCATTTTCGGTCCGTGGCCAGTGGTCCGCGCGGACATGCCTGTGGAGAGGCTTGTGGCGGCGCTCCAGAACCACGGAGTGGTGCGATCGGTCGCCATATCGACGGTTGGTGCCATGCACAACCACAACGACGGCAATGCCGAGACTCTGCGCCTGTGCGCGGACAAGCCGCAATTGACGCCAGCCGCTACCATCGACCCGCGAGGCTACTTCGGACAGCGGGGTCTTGTGGCAAAACTCAAAGAACAGGGGTTTGGGGTGCTGCGGTTCTTCCCTCTCGTGCAGTCCTGGAACTTGGAGCTTTCGTCGTTCGTGGACATTCTGGACGACGCCGAGCCAGTGGGGATGCCTATGATGACTCAGAGTGAGCAGACGGGCATGCCTTCTGCGCTGGCAAAGAGCCTGGGCGGCAGAACCGCGCCGATGATTCTGGAGGGCGTCGAGTTCGCGAATATGGCTGAGGCCGTATCCGTGATGCGAAAACATCCAAACGTTTTCGTCGAGACCAGCCGCCTGCGTGTGCCGGGAGCTTTGCGGTTTCTGGTTGACCAGGTCGGGCCCGACAGAGTGATATTCGGTTCGGGGTGCCTGAGGAACTCACTTGCGGCCGCGTCACGCTACATAGTAGACTCGGAGATAACAGATGAGCAGAAGGCGGCGATTCTGGGCGGAAACATCAAGCGGCTGATTGGAGGTTAGAATCTGATGGCTATAATAGACGTTCACGCCGAAATCGGGGCGACGCCACTGTGGGGCGTTTCTTATTCCGATGCCAACCTCCTCCGAAGCATGCAGAAGTATGGAGTGGAGAGGTCGATTGTCTCATCTACGCTGGGTAACTCGGTGGATTTCCAGAGAGGCAATGCTCAGATAGCCAAAGTAGTGCAGTCCAGCCAGAATTTGTTTGGCTGCGCCGTGGTGAACTTCAACTATCCGGAGCAATCACAGCGCGAGATGCACACATATCTTGGCACTGATGCTTTTGCCGGCATAATGCTGAGTTCCGGGGTCAGGCGCCGACACGTGACTCTTGCCGAAGCTGATGAGATACTGAACGCATATCGCAGGTTCGTGAAACCCGTGTTTCTTCGGGTCTTTGACAAGGCGTCTCTGCTTGCGGCAGACGAGATGGCGCGTGTCTTCACCGGTATGAAGTTCGTGCTGTTGGGGATGGGGCACGATGAGTGGCGGCTGGCTACCGTTCTGGCAGAGAAGTCGCTCAATCTGGTGCTTGAGGTCTCAGGGAGCTTCAGTCCTGACAAGATCAAATTCGCGGTAGACCGAATCGGGGCCCACCGGATGGTCTATGGCAGCGGGCTTCCCTACGTCGACCCCACTTCGACAATAGGCCTGGTCGAAGACGCCGAGATATCGGACATCGACCGGCGCCTTATCTTCGAGGGCAGCGCGCGAAAGGTGTTCTGGGGCAGGAGATAAGTAAGAGCTCAGACTATGTGAGAAACCACGTCATCCT
>CAYSLA010000024.1:0-29311 GCA_964431685.1 uncultured bacterium
GGACAGTGGCAGTAGTCGATGATCCACCCACCTGCGTCGATGGCCTGGTGAATGCGTTTGTACGGATCAAACCTGGAGTAGAATGGAGGCGGATACTCCGTGTGCAGAGGCACGCGTCCCAGGTTCAGAATGCCCGCCTCAGGCGCTTCAGACGGCTCGGTGGGAGTCGGCCCAAACGGATGAATCCGCCGCATGCCTGAGGGCTCGTTGACCATATCGGTGAGAGTCATTATCGCAGTGTATCCGGCCTCCGCGGCCACATCAAGCGCCGCCTTGTAGCAGTCGTGGGTGTTGGGCACGCAAAACAGCGGCACTGGCCGCCGGAGTTTCTCTTCGAGCATCTTCTTCGATTCCACAACCTCGTAATGAGCATTGTCAGGGTTGATACCGGCGTGCGTCATTCCGTGGCAAGAAACCCCCCACCCCTCCTGCGCCAGCATATCCAGTTCCTCGCGGCTAAGGATCATCATCCCATCGTAGCTGCTGCCCGGGACGTTGCGCGGCACACCCACCTGCGACGCTAACAGCGCCACGTGTCCCGGGATGCCGTACTTGCGGTGAACCGGCAGGGCGTGGTCGAGCAGACCCTGGCAACCCTCGTCATAGGTTATCGAATACACCCATCGCTTGTTATGTTTCCACATTGAGTCAGTCCTCCTGCTGAAAAGTTATCCATCCAACCTGCGTAACCAGATGCTCCAGTGCCGCATTTGCCAACGCGGCCTGCGTAGCGAAGCGCGGAGTGTCACTGCCCGGGTAGGTCGCAAGTGTGGCGTCGCCCACCAGGAACACGTTGAAATCCGCGTGGAGGTTATCGTAGCCGCAGGTCGTGCGGATCACGCACATGTCAGTGCAATACCCCGCGAGCAGCACGTGGCGAACCCCGCGGCCACGGAGATACTCGCGCACTTTCTCGTAGCCTTCACCATCATAGAACACGCGATCGCGCGGGTCGCGTTGTATTGCGACTGACACCGGCATCGGCAGTTCCCAGTACCCGGGGCGATTGTAGTGGTCATAGGCGTCAGTGGAGCGGACCCTGGCGAAGTAATCCGGCACAGGGATTTCGTCGCCCACTTCCACTTCATCGTAAAGCGCCCCACCAGTGAACGCCCAGGCATCGAGCACGGCCCTCAGCTCTGCTTCACCAGTTTCGGCGTCCAAATCCTCTGGTTCGGTCAGAACTGAGGCGTAGAGTTTCTTTCGGATGGGATCCTCCTCGCCAGGCATGGAGTAGCCGACCAGATTCACGCTGTCGCGCAAACGCCGGAGGAACGGGTCGATCACCGCGCGCATGTGGGCATAGGCGACGGCGTTCTTCTTTTTCGTGCAGAAGAATGCACAGCCGGCCGGCTCCGGTGTCTGCATTCCGTGGCCGTCGTCAATTCCCCAGGGATGCACGACTATCACAGCGGTCTTAGCCGGGTCCAGAGTGTTCTCGAACTCGACTATGCCTCGCACATTGTAGGAATAGCGCCAGGCACGCACGCGCAGACTTCCGCCGGGATCGTCCACCAGCGGCGGAGCAAGGAACCGAGCCTCCGCAGGCAGCGGCTCGACGTACTGCGGATAGTCAGCCAGAATTGGCGGCCCATCAGTGATCCGTGTGAGTGTGTGTCTGTATCTGCTCATTGTTCCTCCAACGATGCCGAACGCCGGGGAGCTCCGCCGCATCGAACCTCGATAACCAGCCGACCGTCCGTAGGCTGTGCCTTTACGAGCGGATACGTCATCGGAAGCGGGTCATTCAGACGGAGCAGCCCCATACCCACCACCTTCTCGTCGTGATATCCCTCCATGTCGACAAACACGATTGTACCCTGTTTGACTTCCAGCGTGGTACCATCCTCCCAACGCAGGCTGTTGCCCTCGCGCACGGGCTTGCCGAAGCACCACCAGCTCTGCTTCGCATCCGTCCTGCGGGATATGGTGAAGGCTCCGGGACGATCAAGGCGCAGCGTCTGGTCCGTGAACCCGGAAGCGGCGGCGCTCTTGCAGGTCAGCTCTGCCCATCGGCCTGTGTCCTGAAGGACAACGTCGGTTACTTCCTTTGGCGGTGCCTGAGAACCACTGTGATCCACATAGACCACCCGGCCCCCTGCGTGAACGACCAGCGCACTGCGCCGCATGCCCGCGACGATTCCTCCCGGCTCGTATGACGCCCGCAGGTAGACCTCGTTCACCGACGGGAAGCTGAAAGACAGCGGCGTGTCTCGCGGTACATCGGCCTGCACGGAAGAATCATACCATGTATACGCGTACCCGCCCCAGTCGAATAGCATCCACTCACCGTTGTCTGTGATGTATCGGCTCTGTTGAACGGCACCGGCAGTCCGGTCCCACAAGGCCAGGTGCTGACTAAGCGAATCACGATAGAACCGCGCCAGACCAAACAACACCGGCGAGTAGTAGTTTATCTGTCCATAGGAAGGCGACAGAATCACGGTTTCGTTGTCCTGGTCGTGACCATCGATCTTCGGCGCGGCTATGGCCGCCAACGCGAGGCGGGCGTTCATCTTGTCAGCGAAAGGCGCGAAAAGATCCTCGCCCGTGACTCGCTTGAGGGCATCCATGAATGCGAGCCGGTACTGCATGGTGGACGCCCAGAATGTGGCTCCCTCCACCTGAGCCCCGTCAGAGGCCAGGCCCATCGGCAGCAAGTGCTCACGAAACTTGAGTAGGGTGGCGCCAAGCCAGTCTCGCGAGGGTTCGTACTCGTCAACGACAGCAAGCGCCGCCACACCAAATGAGGCCCACTCTACTATCGCGTGATGGGTGTGGAACTCCGCGCCTTTGATGTCAGGTGTCGTGAAGTAGTCGTCATAGTACGACTGGCCTATACTAGTAATCGTGGCGAGAAGTTCTTCGCGCTGGGCGGCGGTCAGGCGTTGGTAGAGCAAGTCATACGACACCGCCAGACCCTTGAGCAGACGCGTTACGGCATAAGCCTTTGACCCGTCCGGCTTCCCTTCAGCCTCCTTGCGCCATACCCGACAGCAAGCCAGCGCCCAATCCACAGCGGCCTTCCCATATCGATCCTCGTCGCTGTAGCAGTAAGCGAAAGCAAGATGCTCCATCACAGCCATATCGTGCATCATGGCATAGAAGCGGTCATAGAGGTTGGCGTAGATTGGGTCGGGCGAGACAGGGGCTATCCACTCGCGACGCAAGGGCCGCGACAGACACCAGTCCGCCGAATTCATCACGTTGCGCCAGATGAGAGCCCTGACTCCGCTCTCGTGATCCTTGCGCAACTGCGCCAACTCGTCGGCCGTAAAGTACAGCCGCGGATGTCCTTGAGTAACCATTTTCAGCTCCTTTGACGCTGTGTAAGAATCGTGTGTTGAAGTCGTCTGCAGCTCGCTGCCGATGGCGGCCCCATCAGGAGCAAGAATAACTCCCAGGATCGCCGTCAGGAACAACACAGCCACGCCCCTCGATAGGATGCCCAGATATGGTGCCATCTGACCATAGACTTGATTCAGGGTCACCAGATCGGTGACACAGTCGAGAAATCGTCGCTCCAGTTGTCTCATTGACCCTGTTTGTCTATCGCGTCTATCATCGCACGGACATTCTCCGGCTTCATATCATCCGTCAGAGAGTTGCTCGACGAGATGATATATCCGCCGCCACGGCCAATGTTCTCGATCCGATCGAGCACCTGTTCGGTGATCTGCGCAGGCGTCCCCTGAACCAGATCGGTCATGAATATATTGCCAACAAGCGCCACCCGTTCGCCGTAGTTCGCCTTCACAGCGTTGATATCCATTACGTCAGGCTGGATCGGGTGTATCGCGGCCTGGCCGAGTTCCAGCCACACATCCAGCAGCTCTGTCATGTCGCCGTCGCTGTGTGAGATGAACGGCCTGACAAACGACTGAACCACTTCTCGTTCTTTGGGCAAGATGTGGTCTACGTAGAACCTGGGGCTGAACACAGGCCCGTTGTTGAAGGCGACGTCATCAAAACCCCAGATGACGTCGAAGCCGATTTCCTCCATCAGCGGGACTACCTTCGCGGTCCAGTCAGCGTAGGCATCGTGGATCGTCACTATCAGATCCGGGTCGTCCGCCATCGCGTACGAAAACGCCTCAATCCCCATGCTCAGCAACGTGGCCCCAATCCCCAGCCTGACACACGCGATGGCACAGTAGTCGTCTTTGTGAGCGATAAACTCCGTTGCGTTGTCCAGAAATCCGGAGTCCCCTGGTGAGGGCAGCTTGAAGAGCGAGAGGTCTTCTCTTGTCTTTATCATTCCGTCACCAACAAGCACCGGACTGCCGTCGTCGGACTTCTCCAGCTTGTGGCAGAAGATGGGCGCAAAGGCCGAGAAGTTGATGTTGTCCTTGCCCAGCACGGCGTTGACCTTCTTCTGTTCCTCGGCCAGGTCGGCCCCAGCCTGCCTGGGAAAGCCGTCCGGAGCCACTGACCAGTCGACGTTGATCGTCTGGCCGCAGACCGCAGAGGCGATACCGTTGCCGACAATACCCTCAATCCAGGGAACCCTGTCCACGCTCTCGTGTCTGAGGGCCGCCAGAACACGCTCTCTGCTCGTCATCGAGGCTTTTTCCATAGTCTAGGTCACTCCCAATCTGACTGTGCGGAAAGGTGCCAGTTGCATGGTTATCAGCCAGTCGTCACCATCGGCAGATATGTACGGATGGCGTCATCCGGTATCCTCCTTTGCCCATCGACTATATGAGATATTGCCCACGTCGTGACGATCAAGAGTGAATGTCTCAAGATAGACAACTTCCGGCGGCGCACCGAGAAGTTCGACAGAAACCCTGGAGCTATGGAGTCCTCTCACGACGACCACCGCGTGGCCTATCTGCCTGGTCAGAAGCTCCTGCGCAGGGGTGTCGGTAGTTCCGGACGAGTCGGCCGGAACTCGAGAATCACCACTATAGGCCACCACAACAGCTCGGTCGGCATCATACGCACCCCGGTTCTCAACTACGGCGCGCAACACGTTATCTGCGACGCGCAGCGATGGTTCGACGATGTGAATATCCCTGCAGAGCTGGCCAGGCCTCAGAGAGACAGCGGCCGCGGCATCCAATATGCCGTATCCGAGCCGCGGTTCCCAGCCGTCCGCGTTGTATTCGACGCTCTCTGCCGGCCTTGCGGTGTTACGCATTATCTGGCGCACCTGCTCATTGGACAGGTCCGGATACCTGGACCAGACAAGCGCCGCGACACCTCCGGCAAAAGCGCAAGCCATGCAGCCGCCCTCAAACGGGATGTACTGACCGTCGCCGCCGCATCCCCATATCCTGTCTCTGTCGTCTCCGGTGCCGCGGTCCCCGCCGGGCGCTCCGAACTCGACGTAGTCCGCGCTGCAGCAGATATTGGCGGGCGCGCCCCGACGGTGGCTGGAGCCTACGGCACACGTCGTATCGAAGGCGGCCTGTGCCGCCACTACTCGCCGTCCGCGGTTGTCCGCGGTCCCGCTCATCACGAGACATCCGCTGTCATACGCATAGTCCAGCGCCCGACGAAGCTCAGGGTTGTCGCGGGGGTAGCCAAAGTCGGTTCCCTGATAGAACAGAGGAATGTCGCTTCCGTGCGCTGATCCGATGTACCCGTGAGGTATCACGAGCACCTTTGCTCCGTTGTCCACGGCATAGCGTATCCCATTCGCCCAGTTCAGACGATCCGTGTATCCCACACGGACTATCATAATCGGACACTCGGGAGCGACTGCCGCAACCTCCCCCGCGACGAAAACGTGGTGGCCCCGGTAGTAGTAGCTGTCTTCCTCGCCAGGGCCGTTGTATTCTAGCGAAGAGTCGTCATCCACACAGTCCCAACCGTGGATATCTCCTTGCTTCGGATTGGGGTTGACCCACAGGTGCCCATCAAGGTCTGAGTGATGGCGATAGCCAAGGTCAATCACCGCAACGACGACGTTCTCGCTGCCCTTCGTGACCGCGTGCGCATCTGGAATCCTGAGCTGCTCGAGGGCCCAGTCGTACGGAGTAATGCCCGCGGGTAGTCCGTCAGTCAAGTGGCACCTCTACCCGCGTGCGGGTCAGCGCTGACTCGGTCGCAAGCACCGCCAAAAGGTTTGCGCGCAGAGAGGCTTGCTGGGACACCAGATCCCCGCCCGCAAGCCAGTCCGCAACCACCGACATCCCATCTGGAAAATCCTGGACTGCCATATCAGCACCGTCCTCGTTGGTGACTAACAAAGACCGTGGGCTCATTACCAGGTCCGCATATCCTTTCGTTCCTGCAACGGTCACCCGATAGTCCGATCCCTTCGTTGCCGGGAGCATACGCTGGCCCTCCACGACGGCGCTTCCTCCGTTCTCGAGTTCACAATATACCGCCGCGTGGTCACGAAGACTGGTCTGTGCAGGCTCGCCCAGATTTCCCATATTGGCCGTCAGTGCAGTCACGTGCGAGCCAGTGAGATACTCGACCTGGTCAAGCCCGTGTATCAGAAGATCGAGGAACAACCCTCCGGAGCGACTCACGTCCAGGAACCATGCAGGACGAGTATCCGCCCGCAACTGCACTGCCATGCGGACGTGCACGAACGCGGGGACTCCGATCTCACCTCTTGACACTCGATCGCGAAGCTCAACCCAGCCTGAGTCTCCGCGAAGAGTAAGCAGATTGAGAAGACGTCTTTCCGGATGGGCCGACAGAAACCCCTCGATCTCACGCTGCTCTTCCATCGTAGGTCGTAAGGGGAGCACGTGGAAGTGCTCCCCTACTTCAGATCATTTTCGTTGGCTATCGCGACGATCTCGGGAGACGTATCCGCGAGCATCGTGTCGAGATCAGCGTAGTTCGGAGCGTCGATGTCAGGAATCACCTGCGCCCTGCAATTGTCGTTCATGCACGTCGCGACTATCTCAAGCGACGAGCCGCAGAGTCCGGTAACCTCAGCAAGATGCGTTTCGCCTCCGACTATGGCGATCTTCTTCACTTGTCTATCCTCCGGTTCGCAGCGCGTTCTCTTAGCTCGGATAATTCACGAGAAGCACTATTGTCCCGCACACTGTCCCCTGAACCCGATTCAGGGCTCACCATCGCAACGGAGATTTCTCCCTGCGGTCGAAATGACATGAATTATTCGGGCTAGCTTATCCAACCTATGCTAGCACACACATCACGCTCAATTCAATGCACAAAACTACTGCGAAATTGCACTATCCCACGAATGGGAGTGTGACCCAGGGCTGGCCTGAAGGCAAAGCCGTCATTCCGACCAGCGGGAGGAATCTCGGGATTCTGAACTTGGTTCAGGCTCTCCCTGCGGTCGAAACGACACAGGCTGCAACTGACTTGTTCGGAACCGAAGCGGAGACAGTCCCTCCCTGGACCGGAACAACCGGGAGAAGTACTGGGAGGAACCGAAACCGCACGACCCCGCAATTGCGGACACAGGCAACGTCGAGTACCGCAGCAGTTCCTTGGCCTGATGGAGACGCGTTCGGACGACCATCTCTATCGGACTGCAGCCCACAGTCTGTCTGAAGACCGCGGCGAAGTGGCTCGGTGATATGCCTACCATTTCTGCCAGACTCTCGACGGTAACCGGTTCGGCATAGTGGCGCGCAATATGGTTTACGGCCTGATGACACCTCATCGCAGTATCGCTCCTCGGGACGCCATCGCGGACGGCAAGCTCGCTCTGCCTCTGAAGAATGACCAGCATCTCCGCCAGTCTCAGACGCGTGAGTGGGGAATTGCCCTCCACTGCAAAACTCGACGACAGCCTCTCCATACACGGAACCAGCGTGCCTGGGGTGGTGCATCGGCTCACGGTGGCTATCCGAGGGATCAGATCATCGCCCGATGTGCGCGTAACTGCGAAGGTGATCTCGAATAGTTCGTAGAGCGTCTCGTCGTCACCAATTGACGCGTGAACCTGGAAAGGCCGTGAAAACATCGTGTCTGCCGGACCGAGTTCGTAGGTGATTCCGTCCACGTACACTGTCCCGCTGCCGGAGACGATATATGCGAACTGGAACTGATCTGAATGCGAGTGAGGAGGGCCATACAATGCAGACCTGACAATGTAGTGGTCAGCCCTGATGATCTCCAGATTGCCAATGACACCAAAGAACTCAGACCATCCGCTATCAGTCATCGCACGCCTCCAAGCCTCTCTCCGGACCACGCAAGCCTATTTGCAGAATTATACAACAGATGGCTGCTGTTTGCCACAGCAGAACGTCCGTCGAGCGTCGACAATAATAGCATAGTGCAATAAACGCACAGAATTGTCTATTGCCAAACGAATCGAGAGGTGCTATCATCCATAAAGACTAGTTTCACAGGAGGCAGTTGATGTCGGACACGATGGAAAGAGCAAAATTTGGCGCGGCGGCTGTTGCGGATCTCAGGGGGCTGCTGCCCAACCCGTTCCCAAGAACGATGGGGCCCAACACGATGAAGTATCTGCAAGAGGTCGTGGACAGCGGTCTCAACAGCGATATGATCGCCAGATTCGAGAGCGCGTTCGCTGAAGCTCACGGAGTAAAACACTGCATAGCTACGCCCGGCTGCACTCCGGCGCTCCAGGTGTTGGCGGCGGCTATGAACTTCGCTCCTGGCGACGAAATCATAGTGAGCCCAATCACAGACTATGGAACACTGACCGGCCTGCTTGTCGAAAACTACATACCGGTGTTCGCGGATACCGCGCCGGGAACCGTGAACGTGAGCGCTGAGACCATCGAACCATGCATTACGGATCGCACACGAGCGATTCTTGTGGTTCACAAGACCGGCCTGATAAACGATATGGACGCCATCAACGCCCTGGCGGCAAAACACAACCTCATCGTTTACGAAGATACCTGCCAGGCCGTCTTTGGGGAGTATAAGGGCCGACTCGCGGGCACTCTCGCTCACGCCTCCGGGTATTCTTTTGACTCGGAAAAGACTATGGGCTCCGATATAGGCGGATGTGTACTCACAAACGATGATGAACTCGCCGAGAAAGCGCGGTTTATGGGACACAGCAGGGGCGGAGTCAATCTGCCAGGCTATGGCAGAACTCATACAGCGAGAGGATATGCGCTTCGAATGCCTTACTGCACCGCGGCCGTGACGCTCGCCCAGCTTGAGATTATCCGGCCGAATGTGGCGCAGCGCGACAAGATGGCAAGGCTTCTGACCTGTCTAATCGCGGATATCCCTGGGATCGTGCCTCTGCCCATCCCGGACTACGTAAACGTCTATTCGTGCTGGATGTTCGGTTTCAGCATCGACCCAACGCAGTTCAATTGTACTGCCGCGCAGTTTGCTGATGAGATTGCGGAAGAGGGTATATCCGGAGCTGGCCTGGGGCGCTACTACCTGATGCCGGAAGCGCTGCATTTCCTGCGAGAAAAAGCACGGAACCAGGAGTATCCGTACTCTCTGCCTCCGGCGTCTCGCCCACACGTCTACGACGAAAACACGTGCCCGACAGCATACGAGTTTCTGAAGAACTTCATTCGCTGGTCGACATTCTGCGAGAAATACACCGAGCAGCACTGCGAAATCGCTGCCGAGATCATATCAAGAGTCGCGCAACGCCACAGGCTATAAGTGTTCGATAACTTGATCTAATGGGGCTTCGGCTTCGCCGGCTTCGGGAAGTGAAGCACTCCACGGAGCCGGGATCTCAGAGCCTTCAATGGGGTGTGATTTGAAATCGCGCCCCATCGTGGCTGACTAGATTCCGATTCCCTGGACCCTCACCGGCTCCTCTCGAAAAGCCAAGTGGCCAATATACACCAAATTCGTTGTTTCGGGGTTTCGGATTGCGCTGTGCTGCCAGGTTTGATGAGTCCAGAATCCCGAAACAACGCAATCGTACTGGCTGTGCAGGCTACTGCGCGCCGCGGTTGCCTCCGCGATTTCCGCGGTCGCGATTGCCGGCGCGGTCACCCCAACCGCCCGGAGGGCCGCCTTCCGGCCTGCCGCCCTGCTCGCGCAAGGATCGCATGGCGTCCTGCATCACCTGCCGGTACTGCGGATCCTGCATAAGAGCGCGCTGAGCGGCCATCTGGTCGAACATCAACTGCCGCCAGGCGTTGGGGTCCATATCCATCATGTTCTTCATCTGACCCTGCAAAGCTACAACCCTGTCTTCCGAGCTCATCCCAGCAAGCAACTGCCATCGCTGATTCTCCAGAGCCAGCAACTGAGACTCAGGCCCGTCATCTTTCTTCACTTCGCCGGAGTCGGCCGCTTTCGGTTTCGATATGAGGTAGACCACTGTCATCCCCAGCTTGTCTGGGTCGATGACGGGTTCGGACAGGTCCTGCTCAACGAAGACTTTAGCCTTACCGGTGGAATCGCAGACAACTGTGGAGCCGCCAGCAAGAGAGTTCACCGCGGCTGCCCGCAACTTGATTTCAGCGACGGTAGGCCGCTTGTCCGGCTCCGGAGTGGGAACGTAGAGCTTCTGCCAGACCAGATTGTTCACTCCGGTAAGCGTGTTCAGAAGCTTCTCGAGTTCCATCGACGTAAACTGCCCAGTCACGGTGGTCTTGACATCGTGATCGCAAACTATCTGCACGCCGGCCTGCTTACTAATCTCAGCCATTGCGTCCACGAGCGGCATGTCTTTGGCCTCCAACGAGACTCTTGGGGCGTCGGCTGTCAGACCTGCGCAAGCGAGAGAAGCAAGCAATATGACAGTGACAATAATGACCGTGAACTTCATTTTATTCCACATGTTTCCCTTCCTCGGTTGAGACGAGTTTGAGCGACTGCAAAGCCGCCAATAGTTGTTAGACGCAGAAATCGTCCACCTGGTTACACTGCCGGGACGTCCATTTTTGTGCGTTGGTCTTTCTCTCGATAGTTGGCCGTTTCTTCTCGAAAAGTAAGTTTGACAACGAAGACACTGTGGAATATAATATATACCATACCCTGGTAGGGTATCAAGGTTGGTCATAAATGCAGGACAAATCAGAATTGATCGCAAGGCTGCACAGGGTCGAAGGACAAATCCGCGGTATATCTAAGATGATCAGTGAAGAACGCGATTGTTCTGAAGTTATCAGGCAGGTGGTGGCCGCCAGCCGTGCGCTGGACAGTGTCGGGTTTTTGATCACCGCCAGCTCCCTGAATGAATGCGTCAGCCGAAGTGCGGCAGCGGGCGGGCAGCCCGAAGCGATTCCCGGTGACGTGGTGAAGATGGTGTTCGCCGCTGCCAGGACAGGAAACTCCGAGGCAGTCGGCGAATAGAGAAGCTACAATGATGTTTTCGCTTGACCTCGTGCAAGCGACTAGATCACATTACAAAGAGGGTGAGAATATGACGGTAGACAGATACATAAGACTGATTGCAGGTGTGTTCATAATGGCAAGCGCGGCGCTGGCTCATTGGGTCAACCCTAACTGGCTATTCTTCACGGCATTTGTGGGCCTAAACCTTTTCCAGTCAGCTTTTACAGACTGGTGCCCAATGATGGGCATACTGCGCAAGTTCGGAGTGCGAGGGTGATCAACCGGCCTTGGAACGAAGATACTGACGTGGCAAGGAGTTGAGGATATGATCAGGAACAAGAAAAGAAGTCTGAGACCTTGGTTGGCAGCGGCCTTTGTTGTAGTAGCGCTCGCGCTGGGATTCTGGCTTGTGGGCAGAGGCAGTCATCACGCGGACAGTCCTGCGGAGAAAACGGAAACGATATCTGTCCAGACCATAACGGCTACCAGTCAGAGGGTTCCTGATGAGATATGGGCCTCGGGTAGCGTTGCGCCCGTGTTTCAGGCTCGGCTTGCCCCTCGAATCATGAGCACGGTAACAGCGGTGCTTGTGAAGGAGGGTGACCGCGTTCGCACAGGACAAGTGCTGGTCCGTCTGGAGGCAAAAGACCTCGCCGCGCAGTTGGCATCGTCCGGCGCAGCGTTAAGCAGCGCTGAGTCAATGCGTGCAAAGGCCGCCACGGCCGTGGAACTACAAACGGCGCAGACAAAGGCCAGCATTGCCAATGCCGAGTCAGCTCTTCAGATCGCTCGTCAACACTTGTCCGTGATCAAGGAAGGTCCGCGTCGCCAGGAAAAGACGCAGGCAATGCTCGCCGTTGCGCAGGCAGAGGCGCAGTTCAAGAACTCCGAATCCGAGCTTGCAAGGATGGCACGACTGTACGATCAGGGTGCCGTCGCAAAGCAGAGCCTCGAAGCTGCGCAGACTCAACACGATGTGGCCAAAGCTCAACTCGGCATAGCGAAGCAGCACGCAGAAATCTCCGAAGAGGGTAGTAGAACTCAGGACATACACGCCGCCGAAGAAAGCGTGAGACAGGCCGAACAGAACCTCAGGCTGGCGAAGTCGGCTGCCATCCAGGATAAGATGGCGAGACGAGAAGCTCAGACCGCGGCGTCAATGGTCGCACAGGCAAGTGCCGGACGAAAAGCGGCTTCTGTGACTCTTGGATATGCTACACTGGTTGCCCCGATCTCCGGTGTGGTGTCGGCACGATACGTCGATCCCGGCGATACCGCCTCTCCCGGAATGCCTGTGCTGATCATCGAGGACGACTCCGCCTACAGACTCGAGGCAACTGCCGCTGTTCAGAACGCCGGCGAGATTACCGCAGGGATGACTGTAAGACTGGAACTGGGGACTGATAAGCGCGCAGGAGAAGGCCGCATCGTAACGGTGTTCCCGGCCAGTGACCCGGCCAGTCACAAATTCCTCGTCAAGGTCGATGTACCCAAGTCGCTCAGGCCCGTAAGCGGCGAGTTTGGCAGAGTGTCTTTCCCAGTTGGCGACAAGAAGGGCATAATGATCCCTGAAAGAGCGCTGCACGTTCAGGACGGGATCACCAATGTCTACGTCGCCGCGCGCGACAACCGTACTGACATGAGGATCGTACGTGTGGGCAGACGCTCAGCGGGCAAGGTTGAAGTGATCACGGGTCTGCAGCCCGGAGACAGAGTGATTACCAGCTCATCGGCGCCCCTTGCCGACGACGTGCCGGTTCTGGTCGAGGAGAGCAAATTGTGAATAAGCACCTGGGAATGGCCGGCAGCATAGCGGCGTATTTCATAGACTCCAAACTCACCGTGCTCATCATTATATCCGCTGTTCTGCTCGGGGTGTTCGCCATTATCGTGACACCACGAGAGGAAGAACCTCAGATCATTGTGCCGATGATCGACGTCTTTGTAGAGATGCCGGGAGCAAGCGCAAAAGAGGTGGAGCAGCGCGTCACGGCGCCGATGGAGAAACTAATTAACGAGATTCCTGGAGTCGAATACGTCTACTCCACAAGCAGTCCGGGCAGTTCGATGGCGATTGTGCGCTTCTATGTGGGCCAGAATATCGAGAATAGCATAGTCAAAGTGTACAATAAACTCTACTCAAACTTTGACAAAGTGCCACCCGGCGCCAGCAATCCGATCGTCAAACCCCGCTCTATCGATGACGTTCCCGTGCTGGCACTCACGTTCTGGGGCAAGGACTATGACGCCTATCGGCTGCGCCAGCTTGTGGCCCGGATCAACGATCAGGTCAAGTCCGTAAAGGACGTTTCGGAGACGACCATTATCGGGGGGCGGCAACGCCAGATCAGGGTGACTCTGGATTCTCCGAAACTTGCTGCCTATAACCTCACTGCCGGTCACGTTCAGCAAGCCATATCGTCATCAAACCGCAACCTGCCCGCCGGAGCTTTGCAGAGCAGCAACAACGCAATCATTCTGGAATCGGGCCAGTTTCTGAATGGTGCGGACGACGTTAGAAACGTAGTCGTCTCGGTGTCTGCCGGAATGCCGATTTATGTAGGTGATGTGGCCGAGGTCGAGGATGGGCCGGAAGACGCGAACAACTATGTGGGGTTCTCTTTCGGCAAGAACGAACACGGCCGCAATGAGAGCTCGCTGGCCGGCCATTACCACGCAGTCACCCTCTCCGTCGCCAAACGCACCGGCAAGAATGCGATTGTAGTCTGTGACCACGTTGTAGAGAAAGTCGAGTCGCTGAGAGGCACGCTTATACCTTCGGATGTGCAATATACAGTCACGCGTAACTATGGCGAGACGGCGAACGAGAAGTCTAATGAACTTCTGTTGCATATGATGATCGCGGTGGTGTCGGTTACGCTGCTGATAGCGTTTGCGTTGGGGAAGAAGGAATCGATTGTCGTCGCCATCGCGGTACCTGTCACCCTGGCACTCACTATTCTCGTGTTCTATCTGTATGGCTACACTCTCAACAGGATTACGCTCTTCGCGCTGATATTCTCCATTGGTATCCTGGTTGACGATGCGATTGTCGTCGTCGAGAACATAGTAAGGCACTTCCGGATGCCCGACAACAAGAACCGCAACTTGATGGAGGTTGCGACAGAGGCGGTGGACGAGGTTGGCAATCCGACGATCCTCGCCACGTTCGCGGTCATAGCCGCAATCCTGCCCTTGGCGTTCGTGGGCGGCTTGATGGGTCCTTACATGCGCCCGATTCCCGTAGGTGCAAGCGCGGCGATGGTCTTTTCGCTGCTCGTGGCGTTCGTGATCTCGCCCTGGGCCTCATATCGCATACTCAGGGGCGAGGCGTCGTCGCAAGGCGGCGGCGGGCACGAGGACGGGCAATCTTCCGCACAGGAAGGTTGGACAACCAGGTTCTACCGCAAGATGATGAACCCGCTGATCGCGAGCGGTGCCAATCGGTTCAAGTTCTTCGTGCTCCTTAGCAGTGCTTCTGTTCGCCGCGATCGCTCTACTGCCGCTGAAGCTCGTGGCAGTCAAGATGCTGCCCTTCGACAACAAGAATGAGTTCCAGGTGATAATCGACATGCCTGAAGGCACTCCTCTGGAACAGACGGCCGCGGCAACCAAGGCAATGGCCAACTACCTTCGCACGGTTCCCGAGGTCACTGACGTAGTGAGCTATGTTGGAACGGCCGGGCCATACAGCTTCAACGGCCTTGTGCGGCACTACTTCCTCCGACGCGGCTGCAACGTGTCAGATATACAGGTCAACCTGGTCGGCAAACACGAGCGCCACCGGCAAAGCCACGATATAGCCAAGGCTGTCAGACCCGCGATACAAAAGATCGCCGGACAGTTTGGGGCCAATGTCAAAGTGGCGGAGGTACCTCCTGGCCCGCCAGTGCTGCAGACCCTGGTCGCCGAAGTCTACGGCCCAGATGAAGAAACACGCCTGGACATAGCGCGAAGGGTCAAACGCGTCTTCGAGACCACGGAGTCGGTTACCGATAACAACTGGTATGTGGAGGATGATCAAGCCAAAATCCGCTTGATTCCGGACAAGGAGAAGGCCGCACTGTCCGGCATCAGCGCCGAGCAGATTGCACAACTTGTCTCGATGGCGACGCTGGGGTCTCACAGGGAACTGGCACATATCGTCGACGCGGCCGAGGATGTGCCGATATTCCTGAAGCTGCCCGACTCGCAGAGAAGCAGCATTCACGACGCAGGGAGCATGCAGGTGATGAGTCCGGCCGGAAACTCGGTGCCGTTGGGCGAACTGGTGCGTGTCGAGAACACCATCGCGGACAAGAGCATCTACCACAAGAACCGGCAAGCCGGTAGTCTACGTCACGGGCGATATGGCAGGCCGCCTGGAGAGCCCGGTATATGCCATCACCCAGATGAACCGCGCCATCGCCAGAATGGACACCCCACAGGGATACAAGATCGGAGTCATGACCACAAAGGCTCCGGACGACACCACAAAGGCTGCAATGAAATGGGACGGCGAGTGGCACATAACTTATGAGGTCTTCCGCGATATGGGGATGGCTTTCGCCGCAGTGCTTGTACTGATCTACTTCCTTGTCGTTGCATGGTTCAAGTCGTTCAAGACCCCTCTGGTCATCATGGCTCCAATTCCCCTGACGCTGGTCGGCATACTGCCGGCACACGCCCTCATGGGTGCATTCTTCACGGCTACGTCGATGATAGGGTTCATTGCCGGCGCGGGGATAATCGTCCGAAAAAAAGATAATTCTGGTGGACTTCATCGAGCTCAGACGAAAGCAGGGGATGCCACTTGAGGAAGCCGTTGTCGATGCCGGAGCTGTCCGGTTCAGACCGATGCTGCTAACTGCTGCGGCAGTGCTGGTAGGTGCGGGTGTCATCTTGTTCGACCCCATATTCCAGGGGCTGGCCATATCGCTGATGGCAGGCGAAATTGCATCGACCGTTTTGTCGAGGATGGCAGTGCCGGTGCTCTACTACATGAGCGAGCATAGGGCGACAACAATCAGTTGACGTCGCGAGGGGCACGAGTCAGAAATTGATCCTGTGTCGGCGCATGCTGATGCCTTCGAGCAGGCCGATGCACATTAGACTGGTGACCAGGCTGGTGCCCCCGTAGCTGAACATGGGCAACGGCACTCCCGTTACGGGCAGCATTCCGAGGGTCATCCCCAAGTTCACGCTCGCGTGGAACCCAAGCATCCCAACCACGCCGGCAGCCATTGCCCTACCGGTGATGTCTTCCGTGACGAACATTATGTTGAGCCCGCGCCAGATCAGCGCCGTGTAGAGAAGCACAAGCGCCGCGGCGCCGACAAAGCCGGTCTCCTCGCCAACAACGGTGAATATGAAATCAGTGTGTTGCTCTGGGATGAAGTTCAGCCCACGCTGAGTCCCCTTCATGAAACCTTTGCCCGTGAACTGACCTGAACCTATGGCAATTCTTGCCTGCTTGACGTGATAACCGCTGCCCTGCGGATCACGTTCGGGATAAACAAAAGTAAGCACTCTCTCCTTCTGATAGTCTTTCATTACGCCCGGTATGGTCCACGCCAGAGTAGCCAGCAGGATTGCAGCTCCGACAAAGATGGCTATGTTCCGGATGTCCGTACCCATTATGAAAACCATGGTTATCCAGACCGCCAGAAGCACAAGGCTGGTGCCAAGATCGGGCTGCTTGAATACGAGCAGCATCGGGACGGCGAGGTAGGCGAACGAAGCCACGAATGTCTTGAATGTGCGGATTTCCTCGAGCCTCTTCACTAGAAATGCCGCCAGCGCAATGATCATGATGAACTTCGCCAGTTCGGATGGCTGGAACTGAAAACCTCCAATCGATATCCATCTCTGGGCACCTTTCGACGAGTTTCCGAGAAAGTTCACGGCCAGCAGTAACCCGAGGCAGATGGCATACAACTTGCCGGAATAACGAGCCAGGTGGACGTGATCTATCGAGGCAACGACGATGGCCAGCGCGATGCCAACCAGTGCGAAAACTATCTGCTTTTCAACGTATCCGACCGCCAGGCGTCCGCCCTGGCTGGCGGAGTAGATCATCGCGCATCCGAACCCGATGATCGCGAGGGTGATTAGCAGGAGGGTTATATCGAAGTTGCGGAATAATCTGGTGTCCAATTGGCCCTGCTCAGAACTGACCACTACCCCGCTCTCCCAACGGCGAGACGATAAGAGACTCGCCGCGGCGCACGCGCGGAGCAAAAAAGCAGTGTGGTCGCTGGAATATGAAACGTGAAATCATTATAATGTTATACGGGTGAATAATCCAAATGGAGTTCCCACAATGTCACGAACAATCGCAGCATTCATTTCGGCCGCGGCACTGCTGATCTGCGCGGCCTCTGCCTGGGCCTCGGAGATCAAGACGGCCACTATGGGAAACGGACTGACCGTCATCGTTCGCGAAGACCGATCCACCCCTCTGGTAAGCATTCACGTCTGGGTGAGGTCGGGCTCGTCAAACGAGACCATCAGTACAAACGGCGTCAGCCATGTGATCGAACACCTGGCTTTCGGGACCACCACTAAGCGCAGTGAATCAGATATGGACATCGAGATGGAGAGCATGGGGGGTGCTCTTTCAGCAGAGACCTCGCGTGACTGGACTCATTTTTCCACAACAGTTCATCCACGCTACGTCTCACAGGCGCTCGACGTCCTCGCCGACGCTCTCACCAACGCCCAGTTTCCGGAACAGGATCTGGAACGGGAAAAACAAGTGATAATTGAGGAGATCAGACGCAAACAACTAAACCTGGGCAAAGTAGCGTCAGATGCCCTGTTTGCGGAGATGTACGGGATGCATCCTTACAGTCTCCCCATTGAAGGTACTGAAAGCAGCATCAGAGGACTAAAACGCCAGCACATTTTGGACTTCTACCAGACCTACTACACGGCTCCCAATATGGCCGTGGTGCTGGTCGGTGATATCGACTTCCAGCAGGCCGTCTCCGACGTCGGGAAATCATTCCAGATATTGAGGCGAACATTAGCCCCGGAGCCGTACTCGGCCGGGCTGGCTCCACCAGCCGCCGCCAGAAGCAAGGTAATGGAAGGGCTGATAAAGAGCTGCATATTCAGCATAGGCTTCATGGGACCGGCCGGCGGATACCATCGCGACGTATGCACCATTGACATAATTGCTGCTTACCTGGGAATCAGCTATCGGAGCTGGGTGAACACTGAGCTTAGGGACAACCTGAAACTCGCGGCCTACGGTCGAACGGAGTTCATGACCAGCAGGTTCCCTGCTCCTATCAGTCTGAATGTGGTCTGCGAGGAGTCAAACCTCAGCGCGGTCGAGTCGACGATTCGGGCAAAGATCGATGATATCCGCCGCAGCGGCATCCCTGAGGCAGCTCTTGACGCGGCAAAACGCTCGATAATGGGAGAGTACGCATTCCAGAGGGAAACCGTAGATGGAATGGCGAACGCATACGGGTTCTACTTCGCAGCCTCCAGTCCTGACTTCGCCGACAAGTATGTGGGCCTGGTTCAGTCGATAACCGATGACGAGATCAGGCAGGCTGCAGTCAAATACCTTGACCTTGACCGGTCAGTCACCATCAAGGTGATTCCAATGCGGATAGAGGGGTTGACCGAGGAGGCTCTTGCCCAGTGAGAACTACACTTAATCTGATATCCCTGACGGCTCTGCTCCTACTGGGCACCGCCCCGACTTTCGCTCAATCCGCGGACGCAGCCGGTAACCCGGCCGGGGTCGTCAGCAAGACGCTTAGCAACGGCCTGCGGGTGCTCGTCAAACCGGAGCGGGGCACGGGTCTGGTGTCGGTGGTCGTTTCGATCGGCGCCGGCGCTGCGCAGGAAACCAATCAGACTGCCGGTCTGGGAAACCTTGTGGCAAATATGCTCTTCTATGGCACTGCAAGCACTTCGGCTGCGGAAGTTGCCACCATCGCCAACGAGGTCGGCGGGAGCATCGACGCATCCTGGCACCAGGACTACACCAGAATGCGCGTCATAATCACAGCGCCCCACTTCGGCCGGGCTGTATCGCTTCTGGGAGAGCTGCTTAGCGAAGCCACCTTTGATGAAAGAAACCTCGAAGCAACGCGGTCAAAGCTGCTGGCCAGGACCGGAACGAAACCGGACAGCACGTATGATCAGGTGGTGGATGCGGTTCGAGAACTGCTCTATGAGGACAATGGCTACCGAAGACCCGCGGCGGGACACGAACGGGTGCTGAGATCGGCGACTTCATCAGACCTGAAGACTTTCTTTCGAAGATACTACGTGCCTCAGAACATGGTCGTATGCGTGGTCGGCGATGTGGAGCCGCCAGCGGCGATCGAACGTGTGGACAGAGCATTCCAACGACTGCCGATGGGCGGCCTGACCCGGCAGAGAGAGATCCCATACGAGAAACTAGACCGCACCCGAAACAGAGTGGCTGAGGCGGACACCAACATGGCCCATCTTGCGGTCGCGTGGCTGGCCCCGGGAGTCAGGTCCGCTGACTATCCTGCAATGCTGGTCGCCAGTAACGCGCTGGGTGGAGGCAAAGGCTCGCTTCTGTTCCGAGAGATACGCCAGAAGATGGCGGTCGGCTATGAACTCGGAACTGTATACCCCAACCTGGCAAACCAGAGCTTCGTGATGGCCTACGTGGTGACTGATCCGACAAAGCGCGGCCAGCGCGGCCAGCCGCCAACCGCGGTGGCAGATGAGATCGGGAAGCGAATTGAGGAGCTTGCGGCGAGTCTCAAGACAGATCTGCTCTCGGAGAAGGATCTGAACCGTGCAAAGGGATATACGATAGGCCAGTACATACTGGGCAGGCAGAGGATGGTTGAGAGGGCCGATCAACTGGCTTGGAACGAGCTGATGCTGGGAAGCCACACCCAGTCGGAAGAGCTTATCGGCAGGCTCGACAAGGTCACCGCTGCGGATGTTAAGAGAGTGGCTGCGACCTACTTCGGCAACTGTGCGGTCGTGTTAATGCTGCCCAAGACCGATTCGCCTCCATCCTCGCCCGACGTCAAAGTCACCAGTACCAGCAGTCAGCGGAAAGCGGCTGAGCTAGTCAACAGAAGTATTCATTGGACACGCTGAGGCTTGAGGTAGATACTGGGCGCGGGGGCAAGGTTACCGCCGTCCGTCACGCCTCCGTCGACCGCAATCTTCTGGTTGACGAGACAGCGGAATCCCCCTACCCACTTCCAGACGGCGCCGTGTTTTCTATCAGCGGCTGGGATGAGGCGATACCCTCGCTGGAGCCATACGGCGACATACCAACACTCGGGTTTGCGTGGAGAACCATCCCCAGACACGACGAGTCCCGCGGTGGCTTGTTGACGGAGTGGCAGATACCGGGTTGGAGCCTCAGGCGGCGCATAGAGACTGACACAGCGTCAATGCACGCCCGCTATCAGATCACGAACACTTCCGAAACACCTGCGCGTCTGCTCTGGGCTGCTCACGCTCTGTATCCGGTATCGGGTCTGCGAGAGTTGGCAATTCCGGAAGATGAACCCCTGATTCCTTTTCCAGGCTGCGATTTCGCTGAGATGGACCGACATATAATCAGACTCGGCGGCGGCAGACGAAGAGGTGTGTGCGAGAATATCGGCAGGAGCTGGAAGTTCTTTACTCGCAACACCGGAAGAGTTACGCTGGACTACGATGATGTGCGGCTGATCCTCAAAACAGACGTCCAGTGGTGGGGAGTCTGGTACAATCTCGGGGAACTGGGGCCGTGCTGTGTAGGAATCGAACCGACCGTGTTTCCCACAGATTTCGTGACCGAAGTCCCGAAGTTCCTGGCTCCAGGAGAGTCCATCTCAGCCAGTTGGAGCCTGGTGGTTGTTCTGCGGAATTAGGCAGGCCCGACGCTCTTGTCGGACACCACTCCCGTTGACTGGGCGAAGCCAAGAGCCCCATCGTCCTCGTCGACTCCGCTCAAGGAACGTCAGGCGGCACAGTGAGCTGACCTTGGATATGTGATGCGGGCTGGCAGCCTGCAGCATTCCGCGGCGAAGGACACGCCGGAACCAGTATAAGCTCATCCGCCACCTCTTTTCGACTTGCCTCCGCAAGGCACTTTGGCCTCACCCAAGAGGATACTCGCTCTCCAACTCGCACACCACGATACTGCGCCACTCCTTATGGTGCGCGCGTTGACACGAAAGGCTCTGCTCACGTAGAATATACGTGGCTCCAAAGGGAGCCCGCGGATAGATTTGGCAGGCCGCTTTTCGGCACGATGAGTGCAATCTCAGCGTCGATGGATTGTAGTCCAAAGTCTTGGCTATCCGCTGCAGATTCGGCCCGGAGGATGCGTAGCAAGTCCGGGTTATTTTAATGCCGCAGTTCACAGAGGAGGCGCACACAATGTCAGTCAAAGTCGGTATCAACGGTTTCGGTAGGATCGGGCGTCTGTCGCTTCGAGCTATCCTGCAGAAGTACCCGAAGGACATCGAGGTCGTAGCGATAAACGATCTCTTCGACCCTAAGACCAACGCACATCTTTTCAAGTATGACAGCAACTACGGTCCCTGGCCGGGAACAGTAACCGCTGAGGAAAAGGCTATCGTCATCGACGGCAAGAAGATCGCCGTCTACGCGGAGAAGGACCCGTCTGCCATACCCTGGCAGGATCACGGAGTACAGGTCGTCGTCGAGAGCACCGGCATCTTCACTGACGCGGAGAAGGCCAAAGCCCACTTGCACGACACGGTCAAGAAGATCATCATCTCCGCACCGGCGAAGAACGAAGATGCCACAATCGTAATGGGAGTCAATGACTGCATCTACGATGCGGCAAATCACAACATCATCTCCAACGCGAGTTGCACCACGAACTGCCTTGCACCGGTCGCGAAGGTGCTGGTCGACACGTTCGGAATTGAGAGTGGATTCATGAACACGATTCACTCCTACACCAACGACCAGAAGACTGCCGACCAAGCCCACAAGGACCTTCGCCGGGCACGCGCCGCTGCTGCGAATCTCATACCGACAAGCACAGGCGCCGCCAAGGCGATCGGATTGGTCGTCCCTGAGCTCAAGGGCAAGATGCACGGTATCTCGGTGCGCGTACCCACCCCCACGGTATCGCTGGTCGACCTTACTGTGAATCTGTCCAAGCCGGCCACAGTCGATCAGATCAACGCCGCGATGAAGGCCGCCGCAGATGGCCCGATGAAGGGCATCCTCGGCTACACTGAAGACGCGGTCGTCTCCACCGATTTCAGAGGTGATTCCCGCAGCTCTATCTTCGACGCCGCCAGCACGATGACAATGGGCGACAAGTTCGCCAAAGTGCTCGCCTGGTACGACAACGAGTGGGCATATTCAGAGAGAGTTGCCGACCTGATCGACTTCGTGGTGAAGAAGGGTCTCTAAGATGAACAAGCAGACCATCAAGGATGTTGACGTAAAGGGAAAGCGAGTCCTCTGCCGTGTGGACTTCAATGTGCCGCTCGACAAGCAGCGCAACATCACCGATGATCGCAGGATAGAGGCTGCCCTCCCAACGATCAACTACCTGATTGAACACGGAGCAAAGCTTATCCTGATGACCCATTGCGGCAGGCCCGATACCGACGAAAACGGCAGAGTACTTCCCGAGAGCGCGGCCGCGAACAACCTGGACCCCATTGCCAAGAGGCTTTCCGAGCTTCTTGGCAGGCCGGTCACGAAGACCGACGACTGCATTGGGGAGCAGGTAAAGAACGTCGTTATGGGAATGAACGATGGCGATGTTGTGCTGCTGGAGAACGTGCGGTTCTATAAGAAGGAAACGAAGAACGATCCCAAGTTCGCGGAGGAACTCGCGAGCCTGGGCGAGATCTACGTAAACGATGCATTCGGAACCGCTCACCGAGCCCACGCTTCCACCGAAGGCATCACGAAGTTCCTGCCTGGCGTTGCCGGATTCCTTATGGAGAAGGAACTCGACTACCTGGGCAAGGCGCTTGAGAAGCCTGGGCGGCCGTTCGTAGCCGTCCTTGGAGGAGTCAAAGTCTCCGACAAGATCACGGTGATAAACAGCCTGCTGGAGAAGGTCGATTGTCTGATCATCGGTGGGGCGATGACGTATACATTCCTGAAATGTCAGGGGTTAAGCGTTGGCAACTCGATGGTCGACGTGCCTGGCCTTGAACTCGCCAAGGCTGCTCTCCAGAAGGCCAAAGACAGCGGCGTGGAGTTGCTGCTGCCGGTGGACACGCTTGAGGTTGAACTGGCGGCGGACTACGACATTCGCTCCGGCGTTCCGGCCGGCGTGGAGGTAAAGACCTCACCGACCTCGGCCATGCTGGACGGCTACCGCGGTCTGGATATCGGGCCGGAATCGATGAAGATCTTCAGTGCGAAGATCCGATCGGCCAAGACCGTTGTCTGGAACGGGCCGATGGGCGTGTTCGAGGACGACCGTTTCGCACAGGGCACCCTGGCCATCGCGCAGGCGATGGCGGACTGCGACGGCACCACGATCGTCGGCGGCGGAGACTCCGCGGCGGCAGTTGAGAAAATGGGCTATGCCGACAAGGTTAGCCACGTATCAACGGGCGGTGGGGCCTCGCTTGAGTTCCTTGAAGGCAAGGAACTGCCGGGCGTGGTCGCTCTGCAGGACAAATAGGGGATATGTGCCAGGTTCTTCCGACAGGGCGCTCCTGAACCCACGAGGATGTCATTCCGACCGCAGGGAGGAATCTCCGGGGATTTCTCCCGCTGGTCGAAATGACACGAGGGCACCCATGAACTAAGTTCAGGGTTGATTCAGGGCGCCCTATCGGCGAGGTCGCGGGTCTCGGCTCACGATGGAGGCTGACTGAGAGCTATGTTCGGGCCAGAATGGGACAGGATGACGGCGCAGCAGAGAGCTGACTACGTGCAGATGGTTCGCAAGATGTCGGGGGTAGAGCGAATCATAAAGGCGTGCGAGCTGAGCGACACGGTTACCGAACTCGCTATTCTGGGGATAAAGCACCAGTACCCCGGAATCTCTGAGACGGAGGTGCTCAAACGCCTCGCGCGGAGGAAGCTTCCGGCCGACTTGGCTGCTGAATTCATCGAACGACTGGAATCCCGCTGATGATGGACACGCTGCGGCGGATATGCTCCATACTGAACAAGTGGGCCAGCTCTAACGAGGTCTTTGATAAACTACACAATCTGAAAAAGGAAAACTAGTATGCCAAGAAAGCCATTCATCGCCGGAAACTGGAAGATGAACAAGACGATTGCTGAGGGAGTCGCCCTCGCAACCGAGATCAAGAACGAGCTTGCCGGAGTTGGCGGCGTGGACGTGGCCGTGTGCCCGACGTTCGTGTCGCTAACCAAGGTGGGCGATGCTATAAAGGGCAGCAACATCCTGTTGGGCGGACAGTGCTGCTTCTGGAAGGAATCCGGCGCGTGGACCAGCCAGATCGCTCCCAGCATGTTGCTCGACGCGGGGTGCGAGTGGGTGATCATCGGCCACTCCGAGACCCGTGGCCGATTCGGCACAGTCGATGCCGAACTAGGCGGAGTGCTGGACTACTTCGGCGAGAAAGACCTCACCGTCAACATGAAAGCAAAGGCCGCGTTTGCCGCCGGACTGAAGCCGATCATCGCTTGCGGCGAACTGCTGTCTGAGCGTGAAGCCGGCAAGACAGATGCAGTAATAGCTGCTCAGATGGAAACAGACCTCGCCGGGTTCAGCAAGGAACAAGCCCTGTCAATGGTCATCGCCTACGAGCCAGTCTGGGCCATCGGCACCGGTCAGGTGTGTGAGTCTGATGAGGCCGACCGTGTCTGTGGGGTGATTCGGTCGATCGTGAAGAAGATGTACGGCGAGGAAGTCGCAGATGCCGTGCGCATCCAATACGGTGGAAGCGTAAAGCCAGACAATGCGAAGGAACTCCTTGGCAAGCCGAACATCGACGGCGCGCTTGTCGGCGGAGCAGCCCTTAAGGCATCGGACTTCGTCGCTATCGTAAAAGCGGCCATCTAGTCTTTCAGGCTCATCGCGGGGCCCACCCTGCCCCGCGACGAGCCTTGTGACAACAATTCGTATGGCAACTCCCAACGCGCAATTGCGCATAGGAACTTCGGGGTTCAGCTACGATGACTGGGTAGGACCAGTCTACCCCACGGGCACGAAGAAAGCCGATATGCTAAGCGCCTATGCTCAGATGTTCGGATGTGTGGAGATCAACTCAACCTACTACGCCATCCCCTCGCAGTCCTCGTTCGCATCCATGGTTCGCAGAACGCCGGATGATTTCCGATTTGCCGTCAAGGCCAACAAGGAAATGACCCACACGCAGACGCCCTCAGACGCGACTTTCGCCGCGTTCCGCTCGTGTCTTCAGCCAATGGCAGACTCGGGCAAGCTGGGCTGCGTTCTGGCCCAATTCCCTTGGAGCTTCAAGCTCAGCAAAGAGAACACGTCTCAACTGAGGCGTTTCAGGGAACTGACCGAAGGGCTGCGTGTGGTAGTGGAGTTCAGAAACTCGGAGTGGGTGGACGATCCGCGGACTTTTGAGTTCCTGCGTTCGCTCGACCTCGGTTTCTGCTGCGTCGACGAACCCGCCATTGAAGGGCTGGTCCCACCCGTGGTCGAGGCGACGAGTGGGACGGCGTATGTTCGGTTCCACGGACGCAATGCCGCAAAGTGGTGGCACCACGATCAGGCTCACGAACGCTACGACTATCTCTACTCGCAGGATGAGCTCAGCGATTGGGTAGGCAACGTGGAGGGACTTGCGAAGAAGTCTGATGAACTCTATGTCTTCTTCAACAACCACTACAAGGGCAAGTCAGTGCAGAACGCCCGAATGTTTGCCCGCCAGTTAGGCCTCGAAGACGCGCCTGGTGCGTAGATCAGATGAAGTTTCGGGGCGGGCATTCGCGGGCACGGAGCAGACTCACCTGTCCTCCCGCAGTTTCGCCTCTGCGACACGAGGGTATAATTGTAATACGCAAGGAAGGCAGGTTACAGCCATGACTGACACGAGCCTTGATGGGGTTACGATCGCCGCAATAATGACGACGCCACCTACCCACATTGACTTCCCACAAGTATCACGGATTGTGAAAGCCACGGGGGCCGAGGTTCACGTCGTTACACCTCCAACGATGCAGTCCCATGCACTGATTGACAGCAGCGCAGAAACGTGTACGGGCACGAGGTGCAGTGAGAGATTTGTCGCACCGACCGACTATGATGCCATCTGGCTGCCAGGAGATATGAACGACTCTCTCAGGCTTCGAACAAACGCCGGGGTGCTGGACTTCGTCGCCCAGGCCAACGAAGACGATATGCCGATAGCCACGATGTGTCACGGGTGCTGGGTACTGATATCGGCGGGAATCGTTCGCGGGCGCAAGGTAACGGCGTGTCACACAGTAAAGGATGACCTTGTGAACGCGGGGGCGTTCTGGATGGACATGCCTGTAATCGTAGATGAGAATCTGATCACTGCCCGCCATCCGGAGAATGCGGCGCCAATGGTGGAGCAGTTGCTGGAAGTGCTGCAGCAGTTGAACGCTAGAGGGCACGAAATCGGCAGGGGCGCTCGTTAAGGCGGGGTAGCTCAAGACAATGCGGTCACTGGAGCCGACGGAGGGACTCGAACCCACGACCTGAGCTTTACGAAAGCCCTGCTCTACCAACTGAGCTACGTCGGCGTGGTGCCGAGGGCCAGAGTTGAACTGGCGACACGTGGATTTTCAGTCCACTGCTCTACCAACTGAGCTACCTCGGCACAATCTAGAACTTAGAGGTTAGAAGTTCGATGTTAGAGAACAAATCACTGCTTTGGCCTCTAACTTCTAACGTCTAACCTCTAGAGTGGCGGGGATGACGAGACTCGAACTCGCGGCCTCCTACGTGACAGGCAGGCGCTCTAACCGACTGAGCTACACCCCCACATCCTGATGGTGGGCGAAACAGGACTCGAACCTGTGACATCTTCCTTGTAAGGGAAGCGCTCTCCCAACTGAGCTACTCGCCCGCAGCAAACACGCCCTGCTGACAAGAAAGTATAGCAAATGCCACGCGCGCTTGTCAACACATCACTGCAAAGAATATCATGTAGAAAGAAAAAGGCAATATCTGCAGACGGAAGCCTGGTCGAGCGTGCTCGAAACGCTTCATCTGCATCTCGAATTGGAGTATAGGGATGTGCGCGATACAGGCGCATCCCACGGGAGGTATCGGTGCGGTCGAAGAAGCCGGCAACCTTGTTGCCATTTCTTCTAATAGTTTTGTTGATAGTGTGCGGCTTCGCCGGAGTAAGCGTGTCGACCAACCGCTACTGGGCGTCCAACTGCTGGACCGAAATCTCAGACACGGCCCAGCCGACCACAATTCGAGTTACCGGCGATGTCGCAACCTACGACAAGCCCCTTCGAATGCTGCTGACCCGCAGGCAGATTACTGATCCAAAGACATTCAGGCTGGTCGTCCACAAGGGCCGGCGCATAATGCGGCTCTACGCTGACGACAAGCTGGTCAAGACCTATGTTATTGCGCTCGGCGTGGAAGCCGACACGCGGAAGAAAGAGACGGGCGACCTGGCGACGCCCGAAGGCACCTACTACATCTGCAGCAAGAACTTCTTCAGCCCATACTACCGAGCTCTGAACATCTCCTATCCGAATGCCGTTGACGCGCGGTTGGGACTCAAACGAAAGGCGATCACCCAGGCGGAGTATCGACAGATTGTTCAGGCGATAAAGGCCAAGAGATGCCCACCAATGACCACAGCGCTCGATGGATTCATATCGATTCACGGGGGCGGTTTCGGGCAAGCGTACGGTAGCCGTGACAGAGAACTCGTTGATGTATACGACTGGACCCAGGGCAGCATCGCGGTAGATCGCGAAGGGATAAAGGAACTCTACGACTACGTGCCAGTTGGCACGGTCATCAAGATAATGGAGTAGCACGACTTGCAGCGAACTGGCAACCACAACGCGAGGCGCAATCGCCGCCGGTCTCCGGTTCGCTTTGTCGGAATCGCCGTGGCGGCAATGGTTCTGGCGGGAGCCGTGCTGTTCGCGCTCTTGCCGAAAGCCGAGGGACTGTTGGATACCGGCACAGTGCCATCAGATCCACCCCAGCTCAAGACGGCGGACATAAATACCATCGGCGTCCCGCTCCGCGAGCTTCTCAGAGAACACGGTATGAACCGGCCAATGGACATCTCCCTCGAGGCAGTCAAGTCCGCTCGGCTGCTCAGATTCTTCTCTGAGGGCATCCATATCAAGAGCTACGTCATCGCTCTGGGAAGTAATCCTGTGCCGCCAAAGACAAAGCGCGGCGACAATGCTACCCCCGAGGGTCTCTACTACGTCTGCGAGAAGAATCCGGGCAGCAGTTACCACAAGTCTCTGAAACTCTCGTACCCAGGGGTAAGGGATGCCAAGCGAGGTCTTGACAGCGGACTGATAACCCGATCTCAACACGACGCTATCGTCCGCGCCGTTGCCCGCGGAAGAACACCGCCTATGGACACTGCGCTCGGCGGGGACATCTGTATCCACGGGGGTGGAGGCTGCGCTGTCACATCGAAAGGCGAAGTAGCCGTCTACGACTGGACGCAGGGCTGCATCGCACTCTCCAATGACGATGTGGACGAGTTGTTCGCGGTTGTCCCGGTCGGAACGCCGGTGAAGATCAAACCCTGAGTCAGACCGTGCTTACGTTGACCATGGAACCCTGCTCGTGGTATAATTCTCCCTGGCTGGCGGGGGTCGGTAACTCAGTGGTAGAGTATCGCCCTTTTAAGGCGAGAGTCGTGGGTTCGAGCCCCACCCGACCTACCATACCCCAGATGGCGCAGAACGGTCTCAGCAATTGAAGACCCCGTCGGACTGACCGGCGGGTTTTTTTTGCCGGTGTTTCCGGATTTGAGGAGCGAGCACAATGTAGGCATGGCACCACTAAATGGCCGGCAGCTCCGGAAATCCCGAAACGAACTGACGTGACTGTTAAGAGGATAGCACACCGGAGCAGGATTAGCCGGTAAAAAAGAAGAACACTGACATAGGAACAACAGGCCCCGGTGTTTCGGGATTTGAGGAGCGAGCACAGTATGGGCACGTACCACTAAGTGACCAGCCGCTCCGGAAATCCCGAAACGAACCGAGG
>CAYSLA010000025.1:0-10495 GCA_964431685.1 uncultured bacterium
TCGGTATCGCCGCGCGCCAGGTATTGGACCCAGCTCCAGGCCACTCTGTCAGCGGGGATCGGCATTGTGAACCTGAAACCTATCCATACCACGAGCACCAGGAACCCCGCTGCTGCCGCGGCGAAAACTGCGAACCTGTGCAGTTTTCCCACTGTCACGCGATCCCTGTGACCGTGCTTGCCCGCTATCCACCAGAACGCAAGCAGCGAACCGGAAGTAAGAAGCAAAGCGCTCAGCCAGAACGGAACGTTGTAGTTTACGATGCCCAGTCGTGGAATGCTGAGCACGTCGCTCGAATAGATGTATGCTCCAACGCTGGCCCCCAGGATGGCCGCGAGTCCCTGCGCCAGCCCTACCGCTCCGATGACTTCTCCGCGACGATCGGGGGACGTCACGCTCAACACAAGCGCGTTCCAGGCAGGAAATGCCATGGTAAAGCCAATCCCGATGACAACCCCTACGACCCCGGCCAGAACCACGCTTCGGAATATCGCCAACAGCCACATAGCCGCGGCAGCGCCGGCCAGCCCCCAACAGATCGCAAAGACTTTCCCGAACCTGTCCCCGACTCTTCCAAGAGGAATTGCCAGAACACCCATCACCAGTGCTATCGGTGCCACCAGGTATCCAAAGCCAGTCTCACTCAGCCCCAGGTGCTCCACCGCATAGAGCTTAACGATGGGAGTAAGCATCCCCATACCCAGAAAGGCGGCGCTGGCAAGCACGACCATTTCCGGGACCTCCCTGAAGCTGCGGAATACGGTTCTGATGTGCAGAGGAGCTGGCTCCTCGTAGCCAGGGATGTGAACGTGAGGGTGCGGCCTGCCTGCCGACTTCGGAAAAAGGAAGAACAGCACCAGGACTGCTAACAGCATGAGGACGGTCACCAGATAGAAAGAGGCGTTGAACGTGTTGAACAAGTCATTTGCCGCGCCCCCCAGCAAGAAGCCAAGAGCCAGACTGCCCATGTATGTCACGTTGAGAACACTCAAGGCCACCGTTCGATTCTCTTCTTCTACCAGGTCGCCAATCGTGGCAAACGCCGCAGGCCAGAGTGCGCCGCTTCCAAGCCCGTCAACTGCCCGAAGCGCCACCAGCATCCACGGGCTGTGAAACTGGATGGTTAGATAGGCGGTCAGTGCGGTAACAAGCGGGCCAGCCAGGAGTAGAGGCTTCCTGCCTATCCTGTCGCCAAGCGCCCCGAATCCCGGGCGTGATAGAGCCTCCGACATCAGAAACACGCTTATAATGACACCCAGCATCCGCCCCTGGTGGAGCGTGTACGTGACGTACATTGGAAGCGCCGACAGGTTCAGGATGGTGTAACCAAGTCCTGCAAGCAAGGCAGCGACTCCCAGCCAGAACACCGCCTTGTACTTGTGGAAGAACTTCTCCAATTCCTGGATTCTGGAAACGACGCCGGCACTAATCGATAGCTACCTCCCTGCGTTCCGCACTGGATCGGTAGATGGCGTCTATTATCTTCATTACGTTGAGTGTCTGCGCGGGAGTGATGGGCACTTCGGAATCACTGTGAATCGAGTCATAGAACGCCCGAATCTCAGCTTCGTACTTCTGGACCTCCGGTAACCACACGGGTGTAATATCAAGTAGTGCGCCGTGGCCTTCAGAGTATATCTTGAACGGATTAGTCTCCGCTCCGCCCTTTGTTCCAAGCACCATTCCATTCATTCGCTCGTCGCCCAGATTAGCCGCAAAGCTCGACTCGATGATGAGTGAGGCTCCGTTGTCAAACCTCACGAAAGCGGCAGCGTAGTCTTCAACTGTACACCTGGCCCAATCCCAATCGCCCAGTTGGCCCACGTGACCTGGACTGTTGCCTATCT
The DNA here is from genome assembly GCA_964431685.1 of uncultured bacterium. Classification (GTDB taxonomy): domain Bacteria; phylum Armatimonadota; class UBA5829; order UBA5829; family UBA5829; genus CAYSLA01. The sequence continues at coordinate 1,848 of CAYSLA010000025.1, forward strand.
TCCCAAACGCCTGCCCGGAGCACGTAACAGGTTTCGGGTGGCCCATGAACGCCAGGGTCATATCAAGAGCGTGCACTCCAATGTCAATCAGCGCTCCTCCGCCCTGCTCTTCCTTGTCTATGAACACACCCCATGAAGGGATGCCCCTTCTCCGCAATGCCCAGACTCTGCCAAAGTAGACATCACCCAACTCGCCCGCATCTATGAAGCTCTGGATACACTGTGCTTCCTCAGAGAATCTCATGCACTGTGCAACCATCAGCTTCTTGCCGGTCGCTCTCGCGGCTTCGGCCATCAGCCCTGCTTCAGGGGCGTTTCTAGCCATTGGCTTCTCGACTATCACGTGCTTGCCCGACTTCAGAGCATCGACGGAAATTGGCGAGTGCATCTTGTTTCCCGTGCACACGTGAACCGCGTCGATGTCCTCTCGTTTGAGCAGCTCCCGGTAGTCGAGGTACATGCTCGGAACACCGAATTTGTCCACTGCCTCTTGCGCGGCTTCCTCGACTATGTCGCACACTGCCACTACGTCAACGTCTTCCTGCTTCATAAGTGCAGGAAGATGGACGCCCTTTGCGATCGCGCCCGTGCCAATAACGGCTGTTCGTATCTTACTCAACACGCGTCTCCTCAATATATAGAGTCAATGCTTGACCGCGATCTATCTTTGCCGCGCTAATGTAGTCTGCAGCGCGGGCATACATCGCCAGGGTCATTGTGCGGAGCAGAGCACTGGCTGCAGCGCTTCCACCCGTCTCTAAGCTTCGCCTCTTCCAGTCTTGCCCCGGTGAGCATTGCCCTGCGGACTTTCTCGGCAAGTCCCGGGAGTTGGATCGTGGAAGCCGTACGATCGGCGGATTCAATCTGTTCCTTTGACAGTGGCACCTGCTGTAGCGCTCGAACATAGGTGCTATCCGCCCCGTCAACTGTCCTTGATGATTTGCGGTAACCGCGCGAAGAAAACCGGATGTCTTTTATGACCTGAGCTCCCACGGAGCGGTTCAGTCTACTGATGATGTCTCTTTTGTGCAGTGACAGCTCGTTAGCCCAGGCACTGCTCTTGCAGCAGACAAAAAGCACTCCCTCTCGCACATTCTCAGGAAAACTCGCGCCCGCGATGTGGCGGCCTACCACCGCCTTATATTCAGCCATAGCGCGGTGTTCACGTACACGGCCCCGGATTCCCAGCTTGTCGAGAGAATCCTCGACCACCCGGCCTATGCTCATCATCTTCCAGGACGACTCACCATTTCGGGCCACTTGCCTACCTCCGCACCTGCGTCACGCTACCTGATTCAACCTCAAGTACAACGGCATCCTCCAGCGCGCCTGAATCCAGTTCACCAGGGTTCGCCGTTGCCAGAATCGTCTGTCCTTTGCCCATAGCAAGCTGTGTTATTCTACGCCGCCGTGATTCGTCGAGTTCCGCCGTGATTTCGTCCAACAGGATAACAGGACACTCCCCGATATAGCTTTCGAGCACTGATATCTCTGCTAGTTTGAGAGCGATAGCAGCACATCTCTGCTGGCCCTGAGAACCAAAATCTCTGACAGATGTGCCCTGAACCTCAAGATAGACATCATCACGGTGCGGGCCCACTGATGTCGTGCCTCTTTGCAGGTCAAGTTCTTGCCTGGCCTTCAGTCTCTTCGCCAGCGCCATCGAGATATCCTCTTCGGACGCTCCCGAATCCATGTTGATACTTGACTTATAAGCAACTCGCATATGCTCCGCAGAGTCTGTAAGAAAGCCGTATATCTCAGACGAAGTCTTCGCGAGCCCTTCGATGAACTCGGATCTTTGCTTCATCATTGCGGATCCGTACGCTGACAACTGATTGTCCCAGACATCAAGTTGTTCTGATTCACCAGTACCGTTCTTGAGATTCTTGAGCAGCGTATTCCTTTGTTCAAGAGCACGCTTGTAGCTTGCGAAAGCTATCACGTACTTGGGACTGGTCTGGGATATCTCAAGGTTCAGGAATCGTCTGCGCAATTCCGGCTCACCCTTGACCATCTCAATGTCGGACCCGCTGAATATGACGGCGGCCAGTTGACCTACCATTTCAGATACTCTGGTCTTCCGCGAGCCATCGACCTTGACAAGCTTCTTACCACTGCGATCTATGGCCATCTCAATAACAGCATCGTTCCGAGAAGACCTCATCACGGACCCAACTACGCGGCTGACATTTTGATCAAATCGGATTAGCTCCTGGTCTTTAGACGTACGGTGCGACTTGCTGGTCGCCAGGAGATACACGGACTCAAGTATCGCGCTCTTGCCCTGCGCATTCCTCCCAGTAAGCACATTCAGACCTGGCCCAAAACCTATGCTCAACTCCGAGAAACACCGATAATCTGTCAGACTGACTCGCGTTATGTACATACCTTCTCATTATATATAGAGATTAGTGTTTGTAGTAGTAGTCCCTGTGGGTACTGTTAATAGTAGCTTGTACCAAGCACAGCCCGTGAACACGTCTGTCTGTGGAAACGCTTGTTGACACCCCAACAAGGATGAATCTTTGGCTATGGAAAACCAGGTGGTTAGCAACAGGGCTGGTTGTCCACAAGCGTACTAACAGCCCTTTCCACAATTCTTCCATTCAGACATTCAACAGGTTATTCCGTCTTTCAGGGCTCGTCCCAGGTCCTCCAGCAAGACGGCGAAGTCCTTGTCTGTTTTCAGCCTGTCCTCAACCTTCCTGCAACTGTGCAGGACAGTGGTATGATCCTTCTCGAACTCCTTCCCTATGGCGGGAAGAGAGCATTCCGTGAGTTCTCTTGCAAGGTACATTGCTACCTGGCGGGCCATCACTATGTCTTTGCTTCTCGACTTCCCGGTAAGCTCTTCCGGCTTGCAGTGGAAACGCTCTGCCACGGACTTCTGAACGACGGCAACATCGAGTACACGGGTTGCGGCCTGGCCGAAGTAGTCTGACAGCACTTCTTCCGCAAGGGCAGCGGTGACCGGAGTCTGCATCAGAGAAGCGTAGGCGTGCAGTTTCACCAGAGCACCCTCCAACTGGCGGATATTGCTGGTGATCAGCCTGGCGATGTAAAGGATCACCTCATTCGATAACTCCAAGTGCTCCAAGGTAGCTCTGTTCTGGAGTATGGCCATTCGGGTTTCCAGGTCCGGTGGACTAATGTCAGTGACCATTCCGCATTCAAATCGGGATAGCAATCTTGAATCCAACTCAATGTCTTTCGGGGCTCGGTCGCTTGTTAGGACTATCTGCTTGCCCATGTCATAGATGGCGTTATAGGTATGGAAGAACTCTTCCTCTGTCCGGTCTTTGCCTGACAAAAACTGGATATCATCTACCAGAAACACGTCGACCTTGCGGTACTTCCGCCGGAACTCATCAATCCGGTGTTCTCTCAGAGCGCTGACGTAATGATAAGTGAACGTCTCGCCAGGCACGTAGACCACGGTAGTGCCCGGCACAGTCTCGTTGAGGTGACGTCCGACCGCATGCAGTAGATGAGTCTTGCCGAGTCCGGCGCCTCCGTAGACAAACAATGGGTTATATGTCTTTCCGGGTTGACTCGCCACAGCCACCGCGCAGGCGTGAGCCAATCTGTTGTTGGGGCCGACTACGAAGCTGTCGAAGTTGTACCTTGAGTTGAGAGGCGCGGAAAAGTCTTCGCCAATAGGCTTCGGAAGGGCTTTCGGCTTCTTGGGAAGCTTGCCCTGGGTTTCGATCAGCGCCGGCTCTTCTTCTTCGAGAAGCTCGAACTTCACCCGTACTTTTGTGCCAAGGTGGCATTCCAGAATCTCTGAAATAACGGCGCTGTGTTTCTTCTCCAACCAGCCTCTGGCAAATCCGCTTGTCGTGCCGATGCGCGCAACTCCGTTTTCCAGACTCAAAGGCTTTGCGGTCTTAACCCAGTTCTCAAAGCTGGGTTTGTTCACGCACTGCTCGAGAGCCTGCAGCACCTGCTCCCAGGCATCTGCCAACGCTGCATAGTCCTCATTGACGCCCAGTTGTAGCTGATGCTCAGGCACCTCATAAACCTCTCGAAGAAAATAGTCGGGGGACGGTAGTGTGCAAGAATTATAGCACTACGTGGGCCGACAATCAACTGTTTTTCGGCCTATTTTCTGGCGCATTATTACCCACTGTCCGGTTATGGTATAATTGCTGCCGGATACCACTCAGGCTGTGTCTTGATATGTGGATTCTGGAGGGTACATTGCGCGAGATACACACACCGCTCGACAGCGATACCGTTGAATCACTCGCTGCCGGCGACCGGGTTCTCCTTACGGGCGTAGTATACACTGCCAGAGACTCGGCTCACGCTCGGCTGGTGAAGATACTTGACGCCGGCGGCAAGATGCCTGTAGACCTCAACGGCCAGGTGATATACTATGTGGGCCCTACTCCCGCTCCGCCTGGGAGGATAATCGGCTCGGCCGGCCCGACGACTGCCGGCCGGATGGACGCCTTTACCTCAAGACTGCTGTCGGCCGGTCTCAAAGGGATGATTGGAAAGGGTCTGAGATCGCCCGAGGTGGTAGATGCGATTCGTGACCACAAGGCCGTGTACTTTGGCGCAACCGGAGGCGCTGCCGCGCTGCTGGCTCAGTGTGTAGTCTCGTGCGAGGTTGTGGCGTACGCAGACCTCGGCTGCGAGGCCATTCACAAGCTGGAGGTGGTCCGTCTGCCGCTGGTGGTGATCAACGACTCATTGGGCAGAGATTTCTACCGGCAGAACCAGGGTAAGTTCGCCTGAGCCGCCAGCGAAACTTGCGCGGAAGGCTCGATAAGTAGTAGAATTGCGGTGGCGGGCGGCCACGATGTGGCTTGTCCTGCCCTTTGTTGTACTAAGCGAGGTGACCTGGTGCAGAGCATAACAACCAACAAGAAAATCCTCTCCGGCAACGAGGCAATCGCACACGGCGCGTTTGCCGCCGGCGTGCAAGTTGCGTCGAGCTACCCTGGCACCCCAAGCACGGAGATTCTGGAAAACGTAGCCAAGTTCCCCGAGATATACTGCGAATGGGCCGTAAACGAGAAGGTGGGCATGGAGGTGGCTATCGGCGCATCCTTTGCTGGGGCGCGAGCTCTGACCTCAATGAAGCACGTGGGCCTCAACGTTGCTCTGGATCCGCTGATGACCTTTGTCTACATGGGAGCGAACGGCGGCATGGTTGTGGTCTCCGCGGACGACCCCGGTATGCACAGTTCCCAGAACGAGCAGGATAACCGGTACCTGGCAAAGTTTGCGAAGATGCCTATGCTGGAACCCTCTGACAGCCAGGAATGCTACGATATGATCCTGTCGGCGTTCGAGCTCTCCGAGGAACTAGACACTCCCGTTATGCTTCGCACCACCACACGCATAAGCCACTCGTCCTGCGTTGTTGATCTGGGAGATTTTACGCGCAGGGATAGAGGTGATCGCAAGTACCAGAAAGATATCCAGAAGACCATCCCGGTGCCATTGTTCGCGAGGCAGATGCGGACAGCACTGGAGGAGAAACTCAGCAAGCTGCAGCAAGTCTCCGAAAAATCGCCGCTCCAGAGAGTTGAGCGAGGCAGCAATGTCGGAGTCATCACTTCCGGCATATCCTACCAGTACGCCAGAGAATCATTTCCGGAAGCTTCCGTCCTAAAACTCGGAATGACTTTTCCGCTGCCTGCTGACCTCATCCGCGATTTCGCCGGAAGTGTGGAGAAGCTGTATGTTGTGGAGGAATGCGAGCCGTATCTCGAAGAACAGCTCCTGGCTATGGGGATCAAAGTCGAAAAGCCGGCCACCAGCCTGCACATTGGCGAACTCAACCCTGACCGCGTTGAGGCTCTGGCCTGCGAGACGACCGGCGTTATGTGCGATATCCCAAAGAGACCTCCAGTCGAAGGGCTCCCCGCCAGGCCGCCTGTGCTCTGTCCGGGCTGCTCACATAGAGGCGTGTTCTATGCTCTCAACAGGTTGAAGGCTATCGTGACCGGAGACATCGGCTGCTACAGTCTCGGAGCCTTTGCTCCGCTCTCCGCCATGGATACGATCGTATGTATGGGTGCGAGTGTGGGCAACGCGCACGGTATGGAGAAAGCGGGGCAGGAAGGAAGAGTCGCGGCCGTCATCGGCGACAGCACATTCTTCCATTCCGGCATCACTGGTCTGCTCAACATCGTCTACAATCGCGGTGCGAGCACCATAATAGTTCTGGACAATCGTACGACTGCCATGACCGGTCATCAGGATCACCCCGGCACCGGTCGGACTCTGATGGGGAAACCGACCGTTGAGACTAAGGTGGAGGACGTTGCGTCCGGACTTGGAGTCAACCGAGTTCGCGTAATCGATCCTTACGACCTGGACGAGACTCTCCGCGTGCTCCAGGAAGAGCTCGATGCGGACGAAGTCTCTGTTGTGGTGTGCAAGAAGTACTGTGTGCTCGGCTCGAAGACCAGAGTCTTGAAGCAGTACCACATACCGGATGAAAAGTGCAAAGCCTGCGGAGCTTGCCTCAAACTTGGCTGCCCCGCGATAGAAGTCGCTGACGCGGACCCTGAGCGGCCCAAGATGAAGAAGGCCAGGATCAATCCTGTGCTTTGTGTAGGATGCGGGCTCTGCGTGCAGGTGTGCAAGTTCGATGCGATCGAGGAGGTTGAGCTCTGATGGGAGACATCCTTAACATATCTCTTGTTGGTGTTGGAGGGCAGGGCATACTGCTTGCCAGCGAGATTCTCTGCCTGGTCGGGTTGATGAAGGGCAAGGACGTCAAGAAGAGCGAAGTCCACGGAATGGCCCAGCGGGGCGGAAGCGTCGTAAGTCAGGTGCGGATAGGAGACAAGGTGCATTCTCCGCTCATCGGCGTCGGCGAAACGGACTTTCTTGTTTCGTTCGAGAAGCTCGAAGCTCTGCGGTACGCCCAGTTCCTCTCGCCGGACGGTGTGGTTCTGGTGAATGATCAGGAAATCAGGCCGGTAACTGTTTCCAGCGGACAGGCCGCCTGGCCGGATGAACTGGACAACAAGCTTCGCAGTGTCTTTCCGAAAGTGGATATCGTGCCCGCGCTGGCCGTCGCGAGAGAGCTTGGAAACATACGAGTTGTAAACTGCGTTATGATCGGCGCATTGAGCACCTACCTGACGCAGATTGAGGACGAGATATGGCGTCAGGCGATCAAAGACCTTGTTCCAGGAAAAGTGCTGGAGCTGAACCTGAAGGCTTTCGATGAGGGCAAGAAGCGCTGTTGCACTGTGCTCTAGATTGACCGCTTCAAGGTGCTTATGATACAATGCGCGGTGGTACTGATGGCCTTGCTGGGACCATGAAAAAGTCCGATCCAGGATGGATTCGCAGTTTGGGTGAAGTCAGCAGCATTGGAATGCTGATACTGATTTCCACGGCCATTGGGTTGGGTATCGGCATCTGGCTGGACGGCAAGCTGGGCACAGGGCCCTGGCTTGCCTTTGTTTTGACCCTTGTTGGGCTGGTTGCTGGCTTGTACGAGTCGATCCGAATGCTGATACGAGCGTCGCGGGGCGATGACAATGGATGAAGGTTTTCCCGCGCGGGTTCTTCGTACTGGTGCGTACTGTTGGGTGTGCGGGGCGGTTTTCGCGCACCAACTGGGAGGCGTCGCCTCTTTTGCCGGTTGGACGGTGGGAAGCGCGATATCTCTGCTGAGCTTCTGGAGCGCAGAACGTGTCGTGCGCCGAACCTTTGTTCCCAACGCGCCTGATGCCCGCAGCAGAATCAGCCGATACTCATTTCTGAAGATGTCATTGATCGCGGCTGTGCTGGCGGCGTGTGTACTGTTGGCCGGCGGCCGCGCGCCTTTCATATTTGGGCTCTGCGCCGGAGTGGCGCTTGTGCCCTCTGTCATAGCGCTCAAGGCGCTCGGAAGAATCATCACGCGCAAATAGGGGCATCGTTGGAAGAACACGGCACCTGGCTACACTGGCTCTATTACTACAAGTATCTACCGGAGAACATACCGGAGATGGTACCCGAGACCATCGTCATGGTCCTGGTACTGTGCACGCTGGCCACAGTCGCAGGCGCGAGGCTCCGAACTCGCAATCACGGTCGGTTTCAGGCTTTTGTCGAGTTTGTGGTGACTTCCTTTGAGAACCTTGTCAAAGGAATTGTCGGCGAGAAGCTGGTAGGTTCTCTCGCTCCAGTTATCGGGTCTTTTTTCCTCTTCGTGCTGTCAATGAACCTGCTGGGTCTTATCCCCGGGTTCACCAGCCCGACCGCGAACATAAACACTGCCGCGGGTCTTGCGCTGTGTGCTTTTGTGATGGTTCAATACTATGGCTTCAAAGCGCACGGCATCCGATATCTGAAGCATTTCCTGGGTGAGCCGCTCTGGCTGGCGCCACTTATGCTGCCCATACATATTATTGGCGAACTGGCGAGGCCGCTGTCTCTCACAATCCGTCTGTTTGGCAATATCTTTGGCGAGGATATGGTGCTTATTATCCTGATCCTGATCACCAAAGAAGTCATTGGCACGTTTCTTTTGCCAGCGCAGTTTCCTATGATGTTGTTCGGGGTCTTTACCAGTTTCGTGCAGGCGCTGGTTTTCAGCATGCTTGTAGCGATCTATATCGCGGTTGCCACGGAGCAGCACGAAGAGGCTCACTGAGTAATGAGTCTATGCTTCGCGGGCGTTTGCC
>CAYSLA010000025.1:10595-29181 GCA_964431685.1 uncultured bacterium
GGGTTTGGGCTTCGGGACAGGTGTCCGCGAAGCATATTAGCCAGTTATCCCGGGCATACCGGGATAGAGGAGGAACATCGAATGTCGGTATTGGTAGCTCTTATCATTGCTATCGGCTTTGGAGTGCCGGTGGCGGTTCTCTCGGGTGCCATTAGTCAGGGTAAGGCCGCAAGCGCTGCGCTGGAGGGTATCGCTCGCCAGCCGGAGGCTGCCGGTAAGATTCAGACAGCCATGATCATCGGTCTCGCTCTGATCGAGTCCCTGGTCATCTACGCCCTTCTGATCGCTCTGATTCTGCTCTTCGTCGGTGTGCCGAGTGCAGAGAAGTTTGTCGAGATTCTGGCCAAAGTGAAGGGCTAATCCTGCCACGCGTCGTCGCGGAACGGACTTGTTGAGATGGAAAAAATCCTGCATATAGACCCCATGACGCTGGCGATTCAGATCGCCGGGTTCGTGCTGATGTTGCTCGTCTTCCGGGCGTTCCTGTTCAAGCCGGTTCGCCACATGCTTGATGCACGCCGCGCTGAGGTCAGCAGTCAGTATGAAGAAGCCGAGAAGAGGCTTGCGACCGCGGACGAACTGAAGGCAGAATATGAGCAGCACCTCGCGAGCATCGAAGAAGAGATGCGAGTCAGGATTAATGAGGCTCTCAAGGAAGGCCAGCGGATGCGCGATGAAGTCGTATCTGACGCCAGGGAACGCGCCGCGGCTATGATCGAAAAGGCCGAGTTGGAGCTTCGTCAGGAGCGTGACAAGGCGCTGGTGGAGATAAAGCAGAAAGTGGTCGACCTGACCATCCAGGCTACATCCAAGCTCGTTGAGCAGACGCTGGACCGCGCTCAGCACGATAAGCTCATACTGAGTTTCATTGACGATCTCGACGGAGTGCACCAATGATTGAGAGGCGGGTGGTCAGCAGATATGCTTCCGCACTCTTCTCGTCGGCGCTGAAGGCTGACGCGGTTGACCGGGTTGAAAGTGACCTCGGGATGATTTCCTATGTAATGGAAGCCAATCCCAACCTGGTTTCTGCGATGCGTTCTCCGGTCGTGAGCGTTGAGACAAAAAAGGCGATCATCGCTGATATCGCCAGGGACTCTCTTCACGAGATCACGCGCAGGTATCTCGATCTCCTCATAGACAAGAGGCGCGAGGAGGCTCTGTTTCTCACAGAGGATGAATATGTCAAGCTGGCAGATGAGCACCGGGGCGTTGTCAACGCCGAGGTCTTCAGTGCGGTGAAGCTCACTGAAGACCAGGCTGAGCTTCTGCAGACCAGGCTGTCCGCCACGATGCGCAAGCGAGTTGCGGTTGTCAGACACGTTGATCCTGCTCTGCTGGGCGGTGTGCAGGTGAGGATCGGAGATATTGTTATAGACGGAAGCATCAAGGGCAGACTGGATGCCTTGAAGCATCAGCTCTTGAGCTAGTTAGCACGGAGAATAGCTTATGGCGGTCAATATAAGGCCTGACGAAGTTGCCGGAATCCTTGAGAGCCATCTGGCGGCCTATGAAAACCGGATAGCCGAAGTTGGAGTCGGAGTCGTGCTCCAGGTTGGGGACGGTATCGCTCGGGTATATGGACTGGCGGATGCCATGTCCAGCGAGCTGGTTGAGTTTCCCGACGGGACAATGGGCATGATCCTGAACCTTGAGGAAGACAACGTGGGATGCGTTATCCTCGGTTCGGACAAGAACATCAAAGAAGGCGATCAGGTCAAACGAACCGGGAGGATTATTGACGTTCCCGTAGGTGATGCGGTCATCGGCCGAGTTCTCAACCCGTTGGGCGATCCTCTGGACGGCAAGGGGCCGGTGGTCACGTCGGAACGGAGATTTGTTGAGGCCAGAGCACCGGGTGTTGTTGAACGCCAGCCGGTTAAGGAGTCTTTGGCGACGGGGATCAAGGCAGTTGACTCGATGATCCCAATTGGCCGAGGGCAGCGCGAGCTCATCATCGGCGACCGCCAGACCGGCAAAACAGCCATCGCGGTTGATACCATTCTGAACCAGAAGGGTCAGGATGTGAAGTGCATATATGTCGCCATCGGTCAGAAGATGTCCACCGTGGCGTCAATTGTGGGAGTGCTCGAGAAGCACGGAGCTATGGACTATACCACCGTTGTTGTGGCTTCCGCGAGCGACCCGGCTCCGCTTCAGTATCTCGCTCCGTATGCAGGTTGCACCCTGGGCGAGTACTTCCGGGATACGAGAAGGCATGCGCTGGTGGTCTACGACGATCTGAGCAAGCACGCGGTGGCGTACAGACAGATTTCCCTGCTTCTGCGCAGGCCGCCCGGGCGAGAGGCGTACCCCGGAGACATCTTCTATCTCCACGCACGTCTCCTGGAGAGGGCCGCGAAGCTCAGCGATGATCTCGGAGCCGGGTCCCTGACGGCCCTTCCGATTATCGAGACTCAGGCCGGCGACATTTCCGCCTATATTCCCACGAACGTCATCTCGATCACTGACGGCCAGATATACCTTGAGCCTGATTTGTTCTACAGCGGAGTCCGTCCGGCGGTGAATGTGGGAACGAGTGTCTCGCGTGTCGGTTCGAGCGCGCAGAAGAAGGCAATGAAGCTCGCCGCAGGCCAGCTCAAACTCGACTTGGCGCGATACTGGGAACTGGCCGCTTTTGCGCAGTTCTCCAGCGACCTGGACAAAGCTACGCTGGCGCAGCTTGCGCGTGGCGAGAGGGTGGTAGAGATCCTCAAGCAGCCTCAGTATACCCCGCTGCCGCTGTGGGAGCAAGTGGCCATAATATATGCGGTCAGCAACGGCTTCCTCGATGATTTTCCCGTTTCAGCGGCGTCGCAGTTTGAAGCTCAGATGAGGGGTTTCCTGGAAGACAAGTATCCCGACATCGGACACACGATAGAGAAGACAGGTATAATGGACGAGAAGCTCGTGGAGACGCTGAAGAAGGCGCTCACGGAGTTCAAGGCTCAGTTTACTCATGGCTAGCACTAAGGATATTCGGCGGCGCATTCGCGTTGTCAAGAATATACAGAAGATCACCAACGCAATGAAGATGGTTGCGGCTGCGCGGCTGCGCAAGGCGCAGGACCGTGCCGAAGCCGCTCGACCCTACGCCGAGAAGATGCTGCACGTGGTTGGCGACCTTGCCGACGTAACTGCGTCGGTCAGCCATCCGCTTCTGGAGCGGCGCGAGGAGCGAGTTGTCGTGTATGTCATCGTCGGTGGCGAACGGGGCCTTGCGGGCAGCTACAATTCCAACCTTATGAGCAGAAGCCTGAGGGAGATGGAAGGCAGGGATCCATCATCTGTGAAGCTCGTGGTTGTGGGCCGCAAAGCTGTGAACTTCTTTAGGAAACGTTCGTATGAGATACTCGATACGATGGATTCGCCAGGCAGCGGCATAAGTTTCTCCGCTGTTGAAGCCATAACCAGACGTTTGCGCAGAATGTATGAGAACGCAGAGATTGACGCTGTGAAGTTGATATACGCCAAGTTCGTTACGCCGATGACGCAGATACCCACTGTCGTGCCAATCCTGCCGATGAGCACTCCAGAGGATTTGCGCACCGGCCCTGGCGACTTCATATTCGAACCCAGTGCAGAGAAGCTGCTCGCCTCGCTGCTGCCGAAGTATCTGGATACTCAGGTGTATCAGGCTCTGGTCGAATCGCAGGCAAGCGAACAAGGCGCCAGAATGACTGCTATGTCGGCGGCTACGAAGAACGCCGGCGAGATGATAGAAAGCCTCACGCTGGCTTACAACAAAGCCAGACAGTCGGCCATCACGACAGAGATTCTCGAGGTCGTGACCGGCGCGGAGGCACTTTCGTAAAGCGAGTTTCGGAGGATTGTCTTGGCTAGTGGAAGAGTTGTTCAGGTAATCGGGCCGGTGGTCGACATCCGTTTCCCGCAGGATGCACTGCCGCAGATGATGAGTGCAGTGACCATCCCGAATGTGCAGGGTCAGACGCTCACGGTCGAGGCCGCGCAGATGCTGGGCAACGACGTCGTCCGCTGCGTCTCCATGCAGTCTACTGATGGCCTGGTGCGGGGCATGGAAGCGATAGACACCGGAGGGCCGATAACGGTTCCGGTCGGGCGGGAGACGCTTGGTCGTGTGTTCAACCTGCTGGGTGATCCGATAGACCACAAAGGGGATGTCAACATCCCGCAGCGGCTGCCTATCCATCGTTCCGCGCCCTCATTTGAAGAGCAGACTCCGGCGGTCGAGATGTTTGAGACTGGTCTGAAGGTAGTTGACCTTGTCTGTCCCTATGCAAAGGGCGGCAAGGTCGGACTGTTCGGAGGGGCGGGTGTCGGCAAGACTGTTCTCATCACTGAGCTCATTCGCAACGTCGCCACGGAGCACGGAGGCTTCTCGGTGTTCGCCGGTGTTGGAGAGCGCACCAGAGAGGGCAATGACCTGTGGCTTGAGATGCAGGAAAGCGGCGTCATCTCCAAGACCACAATGGTCTTTGGCCAGATGAACGAGCCGCCGGGGGCTCGCCTCCGGGTCGCTCTGAGCGCGCTAACCATGGCCGAGTATTTCCGAGACTCCGAAGGGCAGGATGTCCTGCTGTTCATAGACAACATATTCCGGTTTGTGCAGGGAGGCTCCGAGGTCTCCGCACTTCTTGGCAGAATGCCGAGTGCAGTCGGATATCAGCCGACGCTGTCAACAGAGATGGGGGAACTGCAGGAGAGGATCACTTCAACGGTAAAGGGTTCGGTAACTTCTATCCAGGCCATCTATGTACCCGCGGACGACCCGACTGACCCTGCGCCTGCGACGACATTCAGCTTCCTGGATGCCACGACGTATCTTGAGAGAAGCATATTCGTGCGCGCGATATTCCCTGCGGTTGACCCGCTGGCGTCTACATCGAGGATTCTGGACCCCAACATAGTGGGCAAGGAACACTACGACGTAGCCCGCTTGGTGCAACAAGTGCTCCAGAGATATCGCGAACTTCAGGACATTATCGCCATTCTGGGCGTTGATGAGCTGTCGGATGAGGACAAGCTGACGGTTACCCGCGCGAGAAAGATGGAGAACTTCCTCAGCCAGCCCATGTTTGTCGCCGAGGTATTCACTGGTCTGCCTGGCAAGTATGTCTCCCGTGCCGACACTGTGCGCAGTTTCAAAGAGATTCTGGAGGGCCGCTGGGATCATCTGCCTGAGCAGGCTTTCTACATGGTTGGCACTATCGAGGATGCAGTCGAGAAAGCCAAGTCGATGGGCGTGGAAGTCTAGGGTGGCAGATGGCAGGTAAAACGCTAAAGCTTGAAGTAGTCTCGCCGGAGAGAACGGTCTTCTCGGACAGCAACGTCGTCTCGGTTGTTGTGCCGGGCGTTGAGGGCTACCTCGGCGTGATGGCGAATCACGCCCCACTGATGACTGAGATTGATGTTGGCGAGGTTGATTTCCGCCGCGCGGATGGCACGGAAGATGCAATCGCGGTCTGCGACGGTTTTGTGGAAGTCTATGAGAACACCGTCACTATCCTCGTGAGCAGCGGCGAGCTTTGCGAGGAGGTCGATGTAGAGAGAGCCGAAGCGGCGAGAGAGCGCGCCGAGCGGCTCCTGGCCTCGGGAGCTGCCGATGTAAATTTCGAACGGGCTTCTGCCGCCCTCAAACGTGCGTTGAACCGCTTGCGCGTCGCCGAGCGATCAAGGGACTGATTGTCTCATCTGGTATAATGTATGAGATGGAAAGGTGGTGTCAATTGGCCGCATTCGGACTATCTCAACTCGTGTCAACTCGACCCCCATCGGGCCGGTCCGTGTTGCCGGGACGGTTTCTTCGCCGTCTGCTTCGGGCCAGTGTTCTCTGGGTGGTTACTCTGATGCTGATTGCCGTGGCCGCACAGGCTGCCAGGATGAGTGTGCCTTATGAATCCTGGATGGGCGGGTACCTGGGAAGCCAGAAGATTGGCTACATGTCATTCAAGATTGACGAAGCCGATTTTGACGGCATCAGCGGCTATCGCATCGCAAGTGTTCTCAACAGTCGCCTCAAGATACTGGATGCCGACCTCACGCAGATCGTGAACACCGTCGTATACACCGACGCGGACTTCAACCCGCTAAAAGAAGACTTCAACATGTCCAGTGGAGGGAAGAAGACTTCGGTGAAGGCGACATTTGAGTCAGACGCCGTAGACTGTGTTGTGTCGGGCGAAACAGGCGGCACAAACGTGAGGGTTCCCATACCCGCTGGCGCCAGGCTGGTGGGAGACATGGTTTTCGGGCTACTGGACACCACGCTGGAGATCGGCAAACAGTACTCCGTTCACTACTTTAACCCTCTCACTCTGGCCGTTGACGAACTCAAGGTCAAGGTGAAGGGCAAAGAAAAGATTGTGTCAGCAGGCCGCGAGGTGGAGACCTACGTTTTGTTTAATTCGACGCCGATGGGTGACCTCACGATCTGGCAGGAGGCCGACGGGAGCGTAGTCCAGGCGAAAGCAGTGATGGGCATCGTGTTTAAGCGAGAGCCGAAGGAAGAGGCAATGGCTGGCATGGGAGCAGGCGAGCAGGAGGATTTCGCGACTCTCACCAGCGTGAAGCCGAATCGAAAGATACCAAACCCCCGGCAGCTCAGAAGCCTCGGGGTCGTAATGACTGGAATCACAGACGCCGAATTTCTGATCAGCGACAGCCGCCAGTCGGCATCATTTGTGGGTGCGAAACCAGGGTCAGTGAGATACAAGATAAGAGCCGAGGAGTTCCGGGCGGAGAAGTCGATATCGAGACCGGTCACTGATCCGCAGTTCTCCGAACACCTGACCAGCAGCCCTTACCTTGATTTCGACAAGCAGGCTGTGGCCGCGAAGTCCGCCGAGATAGTCGGCGACGAGAAGAGCGCCTATCGTGGCGCTCAGAAGATCAGGGCCTGGGTATATGACAATATGGTGACTCGTGCGGACATCGGCATCGCGCGCAGCGCATCGGATGTGCTGGAGTCAAGAGAGGGCGTCTGCCGAGATTATGCCATCTTGTTTGGAGCCCTGGCCAGGGCGGCGGGTATTCCCTGTAAGGTCGTATCAGGCGTGCTTTACACGCAGGACGCGTTCTACTACCATTCGTGGGTGGAGTGTTACGTCGGAGAGTGGGTTCCATTCGACGCGACGCTTCCGACTGACTTCGTGGACGCCACGCACGTGAAGATGGCGGAGGGCGACGCCACCAGCATGTTCAGCCTGTCGAAAGTGATAGGCGGCTTGAAGGCCGATGTGCGGACGTTCCACTAGCCGGCACTATTCGCGTAATTCCGAATTAACGCGCGGCGTGATTGCACAGAGGTATTATTGGCCTGTTTCTGGAACACTGGGATTAGGGCAATTGGAGAGAAACGATGCTTGCTAAAGACTTTCTGACAGTCGGTGTGTTCATTGCAGTAGGAATTGGCTTCATAGCTGTGACGCTGCTGGCTTCGTGCCTCTTCCGTCCGCACAGGCCGAGTGAAGTCAAACTGGACACGTACGAGTGTGGCGAGAAACCGATTGGGCCCGCGTGGGTTCAGTTCAAGGTCGGTTACTACATATACGCGCTGATCTTTCTGATATTTGAGGTGGAGGCCGTATTCATCTATCCGTGGGCTGCCGGGCTGAAGGGGTTCGCGTCGGAGCCTGGTCTCGCAACGCTGGCGCTTGTGGATATGGTGATCTTCACCGTGGTGCTTGCCCTGGGGCTGGTATACGCCTGGAAGAAGGGAGTATTGCAGTGGAGATAGAGCGGCCGTTTGATCACGTCGAACGTTTCCCAGGTGGAGCGATAGCCACCACAACCGTTGACAGGGTGTTCGAGTGGGGGCGAGAGTCCTCCCTGTGGTATATGCTGTTTGGACTGGCCTGCTGTGCGATAGAAATGATGGCGGCCGGCGCCGCGCGCTTTGATCTGGACCGGTTTGGGATGATGTTCCGCGCAACGCCGAGGCAGTCTGACCTGATGTTCGTGGCAGGCACCGTGACCAAGAAAATGGCGCCCAGGGTTCTGCGGCTGTATGAACAGATGTCTGAGCCGAGGTATGTCATTGCACTTGGCAGTTGCGCAAACGCCGGAGGGCCCTTCGCGGATTCCTATGCCGTAGTCAAAGGTGTCGATAAGATAATTCCCGTTGACGTCTACGTGCCGGGTTGCCCGCCCAGGCCGGAGGCGCTGATTGACGGCGTGATGGAACTCAAGAAGAAGATGCGAGATCAGGTTCGCGAAAAGCACGCCAAGTAATGGAGAATCGGAACTATGCGTTCCAGAACCACTGCCAAAGCCCGCTGCGGCAGCTTATAACAGAGAATCATTATGTCTGAGATCATAGAAGAAACCATAGTAAACGCTTACCCGGATGTAGTTATTGAAAGCCGGGATGTGTTCGGTGTGCCCAACCTCAAGCTTCAGCCGTCAGCGCTTCAGCAGGTCTGTACTCTGCTCGCTGACAGCGGTTTCGACTACCTGGCAGATATCACGGCCATCGACTGGAGAGACCGCATCGAGGTCGTCTACCAGCTAACGAGTCTTGCCAGCAACCAGAAGCTGGCGCTGCGGGTCGACCTTGATCGTGATCGGCCGGAAGTGGACTCATTGTCCGGTATATGGAAAGGCGCCGAGTTTCAGGAAAGGGAGGCCTTCGATCTGATGGGCGTCGTGTTCAGAGGTCATCCGGATCTGCGCAGGATACTACTGCCCGAGGATTGGGACGGGTATCCGCTAAGGAAAGACTATGTCATCCCTGATTAGAACAGAAAGCATTGAAGTAAACATGGGCCCGCAGCACCCCAGCACCCACGGGGTGTTGCGGCTTGCAGTCAGACTCGACGGAGAGGTTGTCACGGAGTGCAAGCCGGACATTGGATACCTGCACCGCGGTATCGAGAAACTCGCTGAGCTGCGCGGTTACATCCAGTTCATACCGATTACTGACCGATTGGACTACCTTGCCTCCATGCTTGGCAACGCGGCCTATGTCTACGCCGTGGAGAAGCTTGGGCAGATCGAAGTGCCGGAACGCGCCGAGTACATTCGTCTGATAATGATGGAACTCCAGCGCGTAGCCAGTCATCTGGTGTTCTTCGGCAGCATGTCCCTTGACCTGGGAGCTACCACGCCGTTTTTGTACTCCTTCCGCGAGCGCGAGGACGTGGTCGATCTCTTCGAAATGGTGTGTGGCGCGCGGCTTACCTACAACTACTTCCGGCCGGGTGGAGTCTCTCGAGATCTCCCAGATGGGTTCTGCGCCAAGGCCAGGGCTTACGTTAAGAAACAGCGGGAACGGTTGAACGAATACGATGACGTCCTGACTAACAATCAGATATTTATCGTGCGGACTCGAGGAATTGGTACAATAAACGCGCAGGATGTGGTAAACTATTCCATGAGTGGTCCTTCTCTGCGGGGCTCAGGGGTTGGCTACGACGTCAGGAAAGCCGACCCATACTCTGTATACGATAGACTGGACTGGAACGTAGTCACGTTTCCGGAAGGCGATACGCGCGCTCGGTTCATGGTAAGAATGCACGAGATCAGGCAGAGCCTGAATATGGTTGAGCAAGCGCTCGATCTGCTTCCGGAGGGAGAACTGAAACCGAAGACTCCGCCAAGGTTCAAGCTGCCGGAAGGTGAAGTATACAGTCATATAGAATCTGCAAGAGGGGATTTGGGTGTCTATCTAATAAGCGACGGTTCAGAGAAACCGTATCGTCTGCGGTGGCGTGCCCCATCATTTATCAACCTGGGGGCGCTGGACCAGATGGCAAGAGGTCACAAACTCGCGGACGTGGTCGCGATTGTTGGCAGTCTCGATGTTGTTCTGGGTGAGGTCGACCGGTAGGGAGCAGCGCATTCATACAGTCATTCCCGGCCGGGGCTTTGTCGAGAACGGGAAGGTTGGAACAATTTGGGTACAAGCGGCAGAAGATTAAGACCGTTGTTGACGATGTTGGTAGTAGTGATTGGTGCGTCGGCGGGAGTGGCCTTCGCGAACTGGTACTCCGCTGAGGGCTACCTGATGCTCGGGGGCAAGATGGGTCTTCCCGAGAGCGCCAAACCGACCTTGACCGCTGGTGAGAAGAGCCTTCTCTTTGCGGTCTTCGTTATGGTTGGGGCGCTTCTGGGCTTCGTCATAGAGAGATTCACTTTCTACCAGATTCAGCGCTCCAAAGAGCGTTACGGTCAGATGACTGGCCAGGAGAAGATGCTTTTCGTGCTGGGCCTGATTATGGGGCTGTTGTTGACTGCACTCATCAAAGGCATCCTTCCCACTCCAATCTATGTGATAGTTCCCATCGCTTTCGTAATGTGCTACGTGTGTGTGGCGGCTATGAACAGTCTCAAGGAGCAGATCCAGTTCTACGTTCCTCAGCCGGGTGCGGGTGATATCTCCAAGATAAAGAAAGCCTTCGTCAGGCCCAAGCTGATGGATACGAACGTGATCATCGACGGTCGGATACTTGATATCTGCAAGGCGGGCTTCGTCGAAGGTCCGATCTATGTTCCCAAGTTTGTGCTGGAGGAGCTTCAGCAGATAGCCGATTCGGGCGACTCGCTGAAGCGGGCTCGAGGCAGGCGAGGGCTGGAAGTGCTCAACCTCATGCAGAAGGAGATGGAACTGGAAGTGCCCGACTTCAAGTCGGACAACATGACTATGGAAGTTGACGCACGGCTTGTTCTGGTGGCGAAAGAGATCGGCGGGCTTATCATCACCAACGACTACAATCTGAACAGGGTTGCTGTTCTGCAGGGCGTGGACGTGCTCAACATAAATGAGCTTGCCAACGCTCTCAAGCCTGTGGTTCTGCCGGGCGAGGAAATGAATGTAACGATCATCAAGGAGGGCAAGGAAAAGGATCAGGGGATCGGCTATCTTGATGATGGAACGATGATTGTTGTTGAGGGCGCTCGCCGATTGATCGGAGAGACCCTTGACGTTGCGGTGACCAGCGTCCTGCAGACAGTGCAGGGCAAGATGATCTTCACGAAACTCAGAGACAACACAGAACAGGATTCGGATTCAGGTGATAGAGGCTACCGCTCTAGTACCGGCAGCCGGCCGAGGACGAAGACTCGGTAAGGAAGCCAACAAGGCCTTCGTATCCGTGGCGGGAAAGCCCATTCTGGCTCACACCCTCGCGGTATTCGAGACGTGCAAAGCAGTCCGCGATGTTGTATTGGTCGTGGGTGAAAGGGAGATTGAAGCGGCCGGCGAACTAGTCGACCGCTTTGGTTTTGCCAAAGTATCCGCAGTAGTAGCGGGGGGCGGTGAGCGTCAGGACTCCGTGCGTTCAGGGCTAGAGCACGTTCGCAGCAGTGTGGTTGCCATACACGATGCCGCTAGACCGTTTGTGACCTCGGATATCATTGTGCGGTCAATCGAACGCGCGCTTGAGATGGGCGCCTGCATCGCAGCCGTTCCCGTTATCGATACTATCAAACGAGCCAGACCGGACGGGTGCGTTGGGAAGACCATCGACCGTGGAGCACTCTTCGCAGTTCAGACTCCTCAGACATTCAGAACCGAACTGATCCGCCTCGCACACGGCCGAGCGCATACGGAGGGAGTCTACGCGACCGATGACGCAGCGCTAGTAGAGAGATTGGGTGAGAAGGTGTCTATCGTGGACGGCTCATACGAGAACGTGAAAATCACCACTCCGGCAGACCTCGAGGCAGCGCAGCGAAGACTCGGCGTCGGCAGCACTCGGACGGGCATAGGATTCGATGCGCACAGGCTGGTAGAAGGACGCCGGCTGGTCCTGGGCGGAGTTGAGATTGAGTACGAAAAGGGCCTGTTGGGTCATTCCGACGCGGACGTAATGCTTCACGCTCTGTCCGATGCCCTGCTGGGTGCGGCGGCCCTTGGAGACATCGGCAAGCACTTCCCCGACAGCGACGCTGCGTACAAGGACGCATCCAGCCTCAATCTGCTGTCCCAGGTAGGCGACCTGCTCAGAGCCCGCGGCTGGCGAATTGTGTGTGTCGATACGGTGCTGGCGTGCGAGAGGCCGAAGATAGCCAGGTATGTCGATGAGATGGCGGGCAACATCTCTCACGCACTAGGCATACCTCCGGACGCGGTGAGTATAAAGGCAACAACCACGGAAGGAATGGGATATATTGGCCGCGGAGAGGGTATATCTTGTTATGCGGTTGCCAATATCGAATGCGGAGGCTTGGGATGAAGATTACGTATCTTGGGCACTCATCTTTCTTGATTGAAACGGATGCCGGCACGCGGATTGTAAGTGACCCGTTCGATGCCAGCGCATACGCTGGGACTATGAAGTTTGCGCCGCTCAACCAGTCGGCGGACATTGTCACTGTCAGCCATCATCACAAGGATCACGGCGCCGTTGAGATGGTTTCGGGCAATCCGGCGGTGTTTGATTCGCCCGGAGTGCATTCCGCGAAGGACGTACGTATGGTAGGCGTCGAAACCTTCCATGATGGTTCGCAAGGGGCGCAGCGTGGCAAGAATCTGGTCTTTGTGCTGGAGATCGACGGGCTGAGGTGTGCGCATTTCGGGGACATCGGGCACGTTCCCAGCGATGATCAGTATGTGCAGATTGGGCCGCTGGACGTGGCCCTGTTGCCGGTGGGCGGTTTCTTCACAATAGACAGCAGGCAGGCCGACAAGATTGCGCAGCGAACGGGCGCGAGAATAGTAGTGCCGATGCACTACAGCAGCGACAAGTGCCTTTTTGGAATCGAAGGAGTGGAATCTTTCACGAAAGGCAAGGCAAACCTGATTCGGGCGGATGGTCACTCATACGAAGTTGCCGCAGACAGCCTCCCGGAGCGCGCAACAGTAGTGGTGCTCCGGCCTGCGCTCTAGTATGTGGCGAGAGTCGGCAGGGAGTTGATCAGGCGGCTGTTTTCGTCTTGCCAACCAGTATCTGGCAGCACGTTTCCAGAACGTCGATCATGCACTTGCCAGCCAGTTTGTGGAGCTCGGGTATCTGTTCGGTGAGTTTGTCTTCGACTATGACGTTCAACGCCGCGAGGTACGTGCCGAGCAGTTCCTGTGAGCTCAGCTCCATCTCACATATCTTGGAGCAAAACTCGACCAGAGCAGCGTCGTAGTAGCTCGGAGTTCGACCCGTGTTGCCTGCGCTGAGCCGGATGTAGTCGGCGACAAGTTCGGCGCGTATGTACTCTCGCTCGCTGGCAGTGAGCATCTGGAAGCGGCTCGTAGAAAGGTCGATACCGTTCTGCAGGGCAGTCTCTTCATAGTCGACCATCTTCGCCAGAAGGGCGTGGGTGTCCGAGCCGACTGCGTGCGAGTGCTCTACGCGACGTGTCGGCTTCTTCGACTTGCTGAAGACCTTGGCTTTCAGTTGTGGCACCTTAATCTACCATCCTCTCGGTTGATAAACGATCAGATTTTGTTGCACAATGAATTATCGGACACGGTACTAGTTTTCTGAAGGTGATACTGGCTTGGGAGGGTGAAAGCCTGAATTGGAGTGATTCGCAATGGAATCGAACAGTCGGATATGCAGGATCAGGGTCGCACTGGCGCAGATCAACTCAACCGTTGGAGATATCGAGGGCAATACGCGCTCGATCATCTCGTGGATAGCCCGGGCACGGGATTGCGGAGCGGAGCTGGTGGTCTTCCCAGAGTTGGCAGTCACGGGCTATCCTCCTGAAGACCTGCTCCTCAAGAGTAGCTTCGTAAATGACAACGTGCTGGCGGTCCAGGAGATAGCGGCGGCGACTGCGGGCATAACTGCTATTGTGGGATTTGTGGACGCCAACAAAGACATATACAATTCCGCCGCTGTGCTCCACAACGGTTCAGTGGCCGGTATTACGCACAAGATGTTTCTACCGAACTACGGGGTGTTTGACGAAGACCGCTATTTTCAGGCAGGCCTGGGGACGCAGGTCTATTCACGCAGCGGTATCAGATTCGGCGTTGAGATATGCGAGGACCTGTGGTATGCCGACGGCCCGCACTCCTCTCAAGCTATCGCGGGTGGGGCGCATCTGATTGTGGACATCAACTCGTCGCCGTTTTGCGCCGGCAAGTGGATTGCCAGAGAGCGGATGCTGGCTACACGCGCAGCGGACAACACCTGCGCAATCATCTATCTGAACGCGGTCGGCGGCCAGGATGAGCTGGTTTTCGACGGGCATTCAATGTTGATCGGAGCCAACGGGGAGACTTTGCTGCGGATGAAATCCTTCGAGCTGCAGTTCGCTGTGGTGGACGTTGATCTGTCGCTCATAGAACACCAGCGTCTGATCGATCCGCGCCGCCGCAAAGCTAACAGGTTGTTCGACGGGCCGCGTCCTGCTGAGATCGTTCTGGATACGCTTCCTACTCCAAAGGCGGCAGGCGAATCCACCCAATCGTGCAGTCCTCCGTCAGAGCTCGAAGAGATATATGCGGCTCTCGTGACCGGCACGCGCGACTATGTGGAAAAGAACGGATTCAAGAGCGTTGTTCTTGGACTGAGCGGAGGCATCGATTCTGCGATAGTCGCCTGTATCGCCGCAGATGCTCTAGGACCTGAGCGGGTGAGAGTGCTTGTAATGCCGTCAGAGTTCTCGTCAAACGAAACGCAGTCTGACGCAGAGGCGCTGGCGCTGAACCTGGGCGTTCGCTGTGACCGGATCGCCATTGATGATGTGTTTGGGGAGTTCAAGTCGACACTTGCTGGTCTGTTTTCGGAGACCCAGCCTGACGTCACGGAGGAAAACCTGCAGGCTCGAATCCGGGGAAATCTGCTGATGGCGGTTTCCAACAAGTTCGGCAGCCTTGTGCTGACGACAGGCAACAAGAGCGAAATGGCCTGCGGATATTCCACGCTCTACGGGGACATGGCCGGTGGTTTTGCGGTTATTAAGGATGTACCAAAGACGAAGGTGTATCAACTGGCCGAATACCGCAACGGGATCTCGCACGTTATACCTGAGACCATCATCACTCGGCCGCCGACCGCGGAGCTTCGCCCCAACCAGACGGACCAGGACACTCTTCCGCCGTATGATCTGCTGGACGGGATTTTGGCAGCCTACGTCGAAGAGGACAGAAGCATCGCGCAGATTACTGCACTCGGCTATGACGAGGCGACAGTGCGGCGGGTGGTGCGAATGGTTGATATCAACGAATATAAGCGCAGGCAGGCTGCTCCGGGTGTGAAGATCACAGCCAGAGCGTTCGGCAGAGACCGCAGGCTGCCCATCACAAATCGATATCGAGAATAGGAGTTGATACTCTGAAGAAGAGAATTCCCGCAACATCGGATATTGCGCTGGGCTATGTTCAGGACGTGCCCGGTGGGCAGGTGTTTGAGATTGGCAACGGATGGATGATACGTCGCATGCACTGCATCGCCGGGCGCATCGGCACGACCAGCCTGGTCAACGCTGCTCATTGTGAGGAGTATCTCGAGGAGATTCTGAGCGAGTTCAGGCTGCACCTGACCGGCCCGAACGGGTCGATTGTGCTCGACTCAATGGATTTCACCCTGGAAAGCTGGACTACTCCTGAGTGGACAGACGGTAACCGTATACTGCAACTGCAGATGGCCGCCAGGTTGGATGACGAACCGCTGCAGGTTTCTCTGTTGTATGAAGCATCCGCGGGCGCGTCAGCAATACGCAAGGGGTTGATTGTCGAGCCCGGCGCACCGCACGGATGGATACTTGAACGAGTGGATCTCGAGATGATGAAGCTCAAGGAACTGGTTGAAGGAGTTACTCCGGCGCAGCGGTTTCGCCGTCCGGAGGAAGGTTCATACGATGATTCACCTATAATACCCGAAGTCGATGTGTTCGATTCGAGCAGGCGTATGGTCTTTGGCGATCACTCGAAGTCGGTGTTGAGCTACTGGGGATATAACGAGGGTCTCTTCGTGTTTGTGGAATCGGAGCAGGGTGAGGAATGGTTTGACCGCCCTGTTGGTTTGGTACTCAGTCAGAAGATGCATGACTTCATCGCCGACGGAGTGTCGGTTGGCCCCGCGCTGATCGGAGGATACGTTGGTCTGGCAGAAGTCGGGTTCAACCGCTACAGGGATGCGGTTGCCCGGTACTGGCAGGATGCCGAAGTGCTGGAGAAGAGACCTCTGTTGAGCGAGGCGCGGGACGGCGGTTTCCCCGAAAACCACACCCCTGATATGGTGGCGCCCATCGAGTACCTGCGCATTCCGCTGATACCCGATGTAAACACCCGCAGGCGAATATACGAGCTTGCCTGGGACAGGCCATTTTCCGCCGTTCTGGATGAAGTTGTCGAATCGGCCGAGAGCGCGAGGGAGCCCGACCCGCGGGAGATCGCGTTCAAGGCCAGGTTCGCGGACTACTTTGGCTCGTATCGCCACGTTCTGGGTTTTCCGGACGGCGTGAATATCGACGGGTGGGCTTACTTCAGGGACGAAGCCGGACTGCTGATTCTGGTAAACCCCGGCGATTCAGCTCAGGCCACAACGTTGCCCCTGTCAGAGGCATCTTTGGAACTGGGAGGCGAAGGTACAGTGGAGATTGATGACTGGTCCAGCCTTGAACAGGGCGAGACAATGGGCAAGGCCGACCCTGCCGATCCTCCCGAGCTTGTCCTGGCCCCGGGCGAGATCAAGATCATAGGGATCAATCTCAGAGCCAAGTAAGTCGGGTGAATTGGTGGGAGTTATGAGAAGAATGGGAAGTATGGAAGACACATGCGCCTGGTGGGACGGGATTACAGTTCCCGCCCCATCGTGAACTCCACCAAGCCAGGTTGCGTACGCACTTGCTCCGTAGGGGAGGACCTCTGCGTCCTCCCGTAGCATGACGCTTCAGCACGCGGAGGTGCTCCCCTACATCGACATCCTACCATCCGACAGGGGTGTTGACGGCGGCGGGCAGGCGGAGTATACTAAGTGTGAACTGTGTGATAATGCGTACGATTCGCAAAGGGGTGATGTACGATTGAACAAGGATGTTTCGCTAGCAGAGAACTTCTGCGGTGTTGCCACAGTGGGCGACCGAGGACAGATAGTCATACCTTCTGAGGCAAGAAAGAAGATAGATATCAGCCCAGGGGACAAGATGGCTGTCATCAGGCATCCAGGTACGGACGGCCTGATCATCTGCAAGATCAAGAGTCTCAGAGAGTTTCTCGACTTTCTTGCTGAAGAGATGGACCAGATCGAAAGCAAAATGAATCAGGCGCAGGACCCTGCGTCGGACGAATGAGGATAGGGATCACAATGAGACTGGGAGTTAGCGTTTTGAAGCTGGGCTATATCTACTGTCTGGTTTGTGCAGCCGTTGGGATGTCCGTTGCGTTTGCGGAGCCTGCAGTCAATATGTTGACACTGGACAGGGCCCTCGAGATCGCATTTGAAGAGAGCCCACGCATCAAGATAGCTCTTGACGAGATCGAGAAGTCAAGGGGTGGAGTGGAAAATGCGGCGTCCAACTTTCGCCCCAAGTTGAGCGCGGATATTGTGCACGTGCGCCAGGGGCCCGTGGTCAGCATCACCGTGCCCGGAATGGGAACGGCACAGATATCGCCGGACCACAACACCACAGGGAGTGCGGCGCTGGTGCTGCCTATCGATGTGTCAAGACAACTGGGCTACCTGCACGGACTTTCAAAGCTGCAGTTCGAGATGAGCTACCTGAGCCTGCTCCTCACAAGCGAACAACTGATCTATGATGTAAAGAAAGCCTATTTTGACCTGCTCAGAGCTCAGGGCGGCGAGGAGGTCGCTAAGGCTGCACTGGACAGCGCGGAAGCTAACCTTGCCAATACACGGCTGAAGTTCGACGCTGGAGTTCTGCCGAAGTTCGACGTTAGCCGAGCAGAGACCGAGTCGGCAAGTCTGAGGCAACAGCTCATTTCAGCGAGCAATGGGGTGCGGATTGCAAGGGCCGCACTGAACAACACTATTGGCCTGCCTGTGGACGAACCTACTGAGGCGGACGCGCTGGAAGTGACTGTCTCGCAGATTGAGACCGACCTGGCAAAGCGCACTGAACAGGCCTTCAGCGGCAGACCAGAGATTAAGATGGCCTGGAAGTCGATCGAAATGGGCGAGACAGGCGTGAAGCTTGCCAAGACAGGCAGTTGGCCCAGTCTTGCGGCGTCCGCGGGCTACAACTACAATTTCCGAGCATCAGGATTCAGTTCGGACAACAAGTCCTGGAATGCGGCATTGGTGCTCAGCGTTCCCGTGTGGGACGGTGGGCAAACTCGCGCCAGGGTGATGGAAGCCAGAGCTGACGAGTCAAAGGCAAAAGACGGGTTGGAGCAAGCCAGGCTCGGTATTGGGCTGGACGTAAAAGTCTCTTTGCTTAGCCTGCAGGATGCGACAGAGCGCCTGGACGTCGCATCAAAGAGCGTCTCGCTGGCCGAGGAGGCACTGCGGCTCGCCAAGGTGCGTTATGACGCGGGAATATCAGCGCTGGTCGAGGTGACAGACGCGGAGGCGGCTTATACCCGAGCACGCATAGGTCTCGTGAACGCCAAGTATGATTATGCTACTGCCGTGGCAGGTCTGGAGAAGGCGACCGCCACCCAGCCCGAGATCGCCAGGCTGCAGTTGTTTAAGTAGTCCATATCTTTCGTATCATTCCGAAGGAATGCGACGAATGATAGAACAGCGGAGACATTCCG
>CAYSLA010000026.1:0-22797 GCA_964431685.1 uncultured bacterium
CCGGGCAGCGGTCGACCGGTTGGCCCTCTAGGGCGGCGTGGACGCGTTCCTTGTTTGTCACGGTGGGTCTCCTTGTGTTCGGGTTTTACGTTACGGGCAGCCCGACATCCTCCAGCAACGCGTCCGGTACTTCATTGATCCGCAGTTGGCAGGTCTTGTTGGCGTAGGCGACATAGTTCCGCCCGCCGAACTGGTAGAACTGTGGGTAGCCGATCTCAAAATCCTTGAACGGCCCGCCCGGCACGCCGTCATTGTAGACCACAACCCGCGGTTGCGTGAAATGGAGCCCCGCGTTCTCCGTTAGTCCCGGCGTTTCGCGCCCTATGGTCATCCAGAGCGGGTCGCGCGGAGACCATCCCCATCCTTCCGGTTTCGCGTTGTGGAACAGAAAGACAAACCGCCCGTCCGGCAGTTTGCTTATCGGGCACGGTGCGCAGGGCTGGTTGAACGGCTTGCCGCCTGGAGATAATCGCAGCACATCGGGCTCGCTCCAAGTGGCGCCGCCGTCGGCGCTGATGCTGTAGAACGGATGCCCGAGGCGGGAGCGAAACACGCAGAGGAGTCGATCGCCGGAGAGCCCCACCAGCGTTCCTTCCTGCCCAAAGTGGCGATCCGTCTCGGGATAGGGCACCCAGAGACCTTCATCACCCTCCGGCAGGAATCGAAACTTCAGCCTGGTCGGGTCGTTCTCGGTCAGTATGTTGCTAAGCTCAATGAAGAAGACTTCGGTGTACCAGTCATTGGGACTACCGCCCTGCTCGTCGGTAGGTTTCGTGGCCATATCCGTGCCTGGTTCTGACACCCACTCGTTGTGATCGTTGAGCCGCCACCCCTGCGGATAGAGGCTGGAGCGCTTAATTTTGGCATACGTCATCATCACCTGCCCGGTTGGCAGAATGCGCGGCTGGCCAAAATTCCAACCGTGGATGTCGCCGATGTCGTCGTCCATCGCGGTCTTCGGCACGCGGACTCGGAAGCGATCCGACCAGGTCAGGCCATCGTCATCGGAGTACTTGAAGAAGATGTCGCCCGCATCGCGCAGCGGCACTCCATTGAAGTTGTACCAATAGAATACGTAGACGCGGCCGGTGTTCGGTACCGCGTAGGAAACGATCCACGCGGGCACGCGATAGTGTTCGTCAGCCTCCTCGATCACAATCTCTGAGCCCCACGTGCGTCCCTCGTCAAGGCTGCGAGCTACTACGACTCGCTGATCGGGGTTCGACTCGTATCCGCCCTGGGTCCAGCAGGCGATCCAGGTGTTCTTGGGCGTGACGCAGAGCTGCACCTGATAGTTAAACCAGGTCGGCCCAGGCTCGCCGTCGATGATTACGCCATAGGCATCAGCGGCGTCCATCGAGGCGGGGTGTAGAATCTCCGGGGTGACCCGGGGCGAAACGGATTGTCCTTGGGCGAATGGCACGACTATACCTCCACAAACTGAAACGCATACAGCTTGGCTGAACGCATAATAAAGTGCAGGCGCACCGGCCTGCCGGCCAGGGCCGACAAGTCCGGACCGCCTTTCCACCAGACCTCCTGGGCAGTGCCGTTGCGATCCACCGAAACAGTGTCCGATACGGCGCGCTGCTCGGCCGATGCGTAGAAGGGAACGCTCTGGTGGACGAATCCGGGGATAGGCACACCGCGGCTGTCCTGTATTTCGACCCAAATCTCGCCCAGTCCGTGGCAGGCGGCGTTCAGCATCAATCGTGAACCGGAGAAGACTAGCGGCTGGGTGGTGAACTCGCCGCCGGACTGACCGGCGTCCACCGAGACAAAGCCGTCCAGTCGTTGCACGGCACGGAAGATACCCTCACCAACGCGCCCTTCCTTCTCAGCCTGCTCCTTCTCTTCATGCGTGCGGCGGGTGCCAAAGTAGTACTGCCAGAGCTCGTCGCCGCGGCGGAGCATCCCGATGCCCATCATAATCAGGCCGCAGTCGAGGTCGCCGTCGGACCCTGCCATGTTGCGAATCATGCCGGCGAGCAGATACGGCGTGCGGTAGCGGGTGAAATGAACACCGTCTCGGCTGACGGCTAGTTGCGTCTCGAAGATACCGTCGTTGTAGAAGTTGCCGCGGTGGTCGCGACCAGCGGAATTATTCCCGCCGCCGTAGCCCCAGCAGCGATACATCGAGGGGAACGCCAGATAGACCCGCTCGGCCTCCGGATAGACATGCATGCAGGGGTTGTAGAGATCGGTCATAGGCGGGTCATCCGCGTCCGGCCCCATCACTATCTCCAGTTCGTCGTTGATGTAAGGGAAGTCATGCTTATCCGGTTTCTTGTTCGCCGGGTTATGCCCGTGGGGCCAGGGCATGGTATAGAGATCTTCGGTTTCAACGCGCGCGACGCAGCGCTTGTAGTGGTAAGGGCCGCCGACCTCGGGGAATGCGCGCACGTAGGCGACGTAGCGCTGGCGCCATGGGTCGTAGAGCATCTGGTTCTGTGTGTCACACACAAAAGGGATGGCGATCTGGGGTAGATACTCCCACGCGAGGCCATCACGTGAGCGGCACAGGTAGAGCCCACCCGGCACCGGCGCCACATGATTACGACCAGTCTCCGGCTCAACCATCACCTTCGGAATCCGTTCATAGAGTCCCTTGAACGGGTAGTGGGCATCCTTCGGATCGGGGGACACGCTGTTGATGCCTGTCCACATCGGACCGCCGTCGTCGATCCCCGCGATCTGCCCGCGCGGCGTCCAATCGATGCCGTCTGCGCTGGTCCATACGGAGGTGGCGCCATTAAGCCCCTGGTAAAGATAACATGTGCCTCTGTGCTCCACGATGGATGGGGCGGTCGAGGCTGCGACATTGATAATTCCAGCCTTAACTGGCGGGTTCACAGTGAGTGTCACGTCGCGCTTATGCGCGATGAACGACTCGTCGATAAAGAGTTGCTTGTTGGTACCGATCTTGTTTGGAACGTCCATCTCAATCATCTATCTCCAGTGTGACTTGCGTATAGTTTATCCCAGTGCGGCGGAAAGCGCAACGACTCGCCGTCCGCGCTGTGCATAGATGTGTTTACAGCGAGTCAGCAGGAGTTTCCCACCGTAGCGTACAAGTATAGATTATCATTCAAGTACCGCCGGTGTACCATTGCGGGCGGCCCATGGAGGCAGAATTGACACGATCTCGAATTGTCTTACCATATCTGGTGGCTGCGGCTCTTGCCGTGCTACTGAAGGTGCCTGCGTTTTCCCAGACCCAGGGCGTTACTGAAACGAAACTCCCGAACGGTTTGACGGTGCTGATGAAGGAGGTTCACTCAGCGCCGGTCTTCACGGCGCAAGTCTGGTTCAGGGTTGGCTCGAGAAATGAGCACACCGGCATAACAGGCATCTCGCACATGCTGGAGCACATGCTTTTCAACTCCAGCCGCAACTACAAGAAGGGCGAGATCACGGCTCAGGTCCGCGAGCGCGGCGGGCTGGATAACGCTGCCACTTGGACTGACTTCACATACTACTGGGAGTTGCTGTCCAGCGAACACCTGGATTTTGCTCTGAAGACACTCGCCGAGCGAATGGGGAACGCACTGCTGCTCGCCGATGAGTTTGAAAACGAGCGCAAAATCGTGCTCTCGGAGCTCAAAGGCAATCAGAATGACATTGCGAGACAGCTATACTATGCCCTGTCGACGGCGGCATTCGACGCTCATCCCTATCATTGGCCGGTGATCGGCTGGCAGTCTGATGTGGAGAACGTGAGCGTGGAGGACCTGCGAAACTACTACAAGGCCAACTACATCCCCGGAAACGCCACGCTGGTGCTGGTGGGCGACTTCGATTCGGCAAAGGCGCTCGGTCTGGTGCGGAAGTATTTCGGCAGAAAGAAGGCCGGTTCTCCGGTCAAGCCAGTCTACACAACTGAGCCGCCTCAACGCGGCGAACGAAGGGTGACACTCAGAAGAGATGGCAGCGCCGCCAGGGTGTTGATAGGCTATCATATTCCCGAACTGACCCACCCTGACACATACGCGCTGATGCTGCTGGACCAAATCCTCAGCGGCGGGCGTTCCAGCCGGTTGTACCAGGCTCTGGTTGAGGGGCAGATTGCCTCCTCGGCGTGGTCCAGCACTGGTTCTCGCACAGACCCTTCGCTCTTCTCGCTGGGTGCGATAGGCCAGGGTGATGCGACCTGCGAGAAACTGGAGGCGGCGCTTCTGGAGCAGGCGGAGGTGGCGAAGACAACGGTTCCCACTGCTGGTGAGATGCAGGCTGCTTTGAACCAGATAGAGGCTTCAATAGTATATCAGAATGACAGCGTTTCTGATCAGGGACAGCAGCTCGGCTACTACAACACCGTGGCTTCCTGGCGGTACCTGGATACGGTGCTGGAGCAGCTTGGGGCGGTGAAACCGGAGGACGTTACCGCGGTTGCCCAGAAGTACTTGACCCGCGACAATATGACCAGCGCGTGGTTCATCCCCACGGTCCCGAAACCATCTGACAGCGGCAGTCCAGGCGGCGGTGCCGATCCCCTGCAGCGATACGGCTCGGAGGATGACGCGCGAACGGCGGTGCGTGAGATGTCTTTCGATTCTGGTCTGTCGAAGGCTCCGAACGCTGTCGCTTCGGTTCGTAAGGGAGCACTTCGAAGTGCTCCCTCGCGTCCCTTACCCACCAGGACGGTGTTGGATAACGGAATTGTGCTGATTGTAATGGAGAACCACTCGAACCCTACGGCGGCTGTGCTGATAAGCTCGCGTGCGGGTTCGTGCTTCGAGGAACCGGACAAGACCGGGCTCGCCTCGCTGACGGCGCAGATGCTCACTCGCGGGGCTGGCGAACGCGATTCACTGCAGTTTGCCATGGACGCGGAGTTTGTTGGGGCTGAAATCGGTTCAAGCGCCGACGTGGAGGACGCCCGCATGACTGCGAGATGCCTTTCCAAGGATCTTCCTCTGGTAATGGATCTTCTTGCGGATGCGCTTCGCAGCCCCGCGCTTGCTCAGGACCAGTTGGACAGGGTGCGGATGCAGGCGATTGCTGCTTTGGAGAGGACCTCGGAATCGCCCGAGGCGGTTGCATCGCGCGCATTCCGCGCAAGCGTCTTCCCGGCGGGTCATGCATATCACGCGGTCACAATCGACCAGGCAAAGGCGGCGCTTAGCCCAGTCACGCGCGAAGACGTAGCCGAGTTCCACCGGCGTTTCTACCGACCTGATACGATGGTGATAGTCGTGGTCGGCGATGTGGACCCGGCAACCGCACTCACGGCGGCTCAAGACCGTTTCGGCGACTGGAAAGCCGACGGTCCGGCGCCAAACGTGGAGATAGCAACCGTTGCCACTCAGACCGAGCCTAAGACTATCAAGGTACCTATGCCGGACAAGAGCGAGTCGGAGCTGATATTCGGGTACGCTCTCGGGCTCAAACGCACTGATCCTGATTTCTATGGATTCCGAATCCTCAACCAGATACTGGGCGGAGGCGGAGCGCTGGGGAGTGTTTTGGGCAAGGAGATACGCGAGAAACGCGGGCTGGCGTACAGCGTATACTCAACGTTTGATGCTACGCTCGGAGCGGGGCCGTGGTATGCCGCGTTGGGGACAAGCCCAAAGAACGTTGACCTTGCCGTTCAGACGCTCAAGGAAGAGGTCTCCAAGCTCCGAGACACTGGCGCGACGAAAGAGCAGGTACGGAAGGCGACCGAGTTCATTGTTGGTATATTCCCCATCGCTCTCGAGACCAATCGAGGGGTCGCGAACGCGCTGATGAGCGCGGAGAAATACGGTCTCGGTATGGACTACCTGAACGAGTATGCCGAATACTACCGCTCGGTGACAGTTGATCAGGTCAATGTTGCCGCCAGGAAGTACCTGCGTCCCGATACGGCAACGCTGGTGGTCGCCGGCCCTGAGAAGTAGGTGGCGATAGCAGAACTATAGGACAAGAGCTCATCACACGGGTCGCCACAGCACTATCTCAGCGCCGCCAAGCAGACCATAGGGGTAGCTGTTTATCTGCTCTCGTAGGATGCTGTCGTCCTCGAATGCGTTTGGTCCGCACCAGAGATTATCATCACCAACAATCTCGTGTCTCGGGCCCCACGCGTTCTGCAGGCTCGATACAAACTCGATCTCAATATCGTTCTTGCCTTCCTGCACATACCGCGAAATATCCAGAATCCACGGCCGCCAGAACAATCTTCCAGCCTCTCGGCCGTTTACTCTCACTTTGAAAAGGGTTCCCGATGGCCTCGCGAGGCGCAAGACTGCGCGGGACGGCGAATCGGCTTCGAATGAGGTCTTGTAGGTCATCTTGCCTGTGTAGAATGGATAGCCCTGGTCAGTCCACGAGCCCACCTCGATCTTCTCCGGCTCGGCAACTATCCTGCCACGTATCGCGTCTACAATTTCCACTCCGAAATCGCCGACCACATAGGCCGCTTCCACCTCCGACAAGAAATCGTAATTGAAAGCGAAGTCCATAGTATTCTCGCCGTCTTTGACGAGATTCGTGATCTCGACTTTGTCGAATGCTCGGTCCCAGTGCCAACTGGCGTTAGTGATGTCTAGCATCTCTCCATTTACCCTGAGCTCGCCAGCGCTCATGTTTTCGATCACCGCAAAGGCCTTTGGCTTCTCCAATACGGATTCGAATCGATATCTCAGCACGATCCTTCCGCCCTTGTTGTCAAAGACGCCTTTGCGCATCGCGACCCACGGCTGCCAGAGGAGTGCGTCGGCTGTCCCGAATTGCTCCGCTATCCGACTGCGCACCCGATGATCCAAGTCCTCGGGCCCAAAGGTAGTGCCGTCGTCGAATGAAACCGATAAGCGGTCGATAACCAGCACGTTTGACTCGCTACGCTCGAAATCGAAGGCGCTGCGGAGCGCAATTGTCTTCTTCTCATGGGACGTCCCTGAATATCCTGCAGCCGATTCACGGTAAGGGTCGTCCTGCCCCGCGCCATTCGCTGCCACGGCTGGTGCCTGGTTATCTCGGGTCTCGTTTGCCAATTGATCCGAATCCTCTAGCGTCAACAGAATTGAACCACAGGGCGCAAGAGTGAACTCGCAGCCCAGTTCTCCTTCCACTGTCTCGCCTGTTATCAACTCACGGCTACCGGCGACGGCATCCCAGCGGAAGAGTCGCCTGCCATCGGCGTTTCTAAGGCGCAGAATGTATTTGCACGACCTCGCTCTGTCGGCATTAGTGATGAAAAAGATATCCTCATCACCATCAATGCGGTGTTGGCAATACGTGCTACAAGCGGCCTTACCGTCGGAATCGCTCAGAATGAATGAACCTTCCATGAGAGCATAGACCAGGTGCTGAAGACTTGAGGCCTCACACGGAATCTGATACACGTTTTCGCAGGGGGTGAGCGCACCCCACTTCTGGCGTGCTTGCCTGCAGTCTATCTCGGAGGGCAACTCGCCCAGGATAACGACCTTGCCACCGTTGCCGATGAACTGCTTGAGGAGCTCGAACGTTCTAGGCCGCCAGGTGGCGGACGGAGGCAGGATGACTATCTTGTAGGCCATCTCGCCGACAACAAAGCTGGCGCCGTCTATCCGGCCTGTGTCTTCGATAAAGCCTTCGTCACCGAGATCGCAGTCGTAGCCAGTACTCAGGACGGCTTCAAGGGAGTTGCGCATCTGTGCATCCATCACACTGACCTGCGACCAGTCCTCTTGGGCAATGTGCTCCAGTGTCCCTGGTGCAGACTGCAATGGCGCACCACACGTGGCATTTGTGCACGTGCTCCAGACTTCACATGCGAGTCGATGAGTGGCGGTTGCACCCTCAATAGAGTGTAGCATCAGTACATCTACAGCCGCCTTACCCCGCGTGAGGGCGTAGGCTATGCGCGTGAAGTAGTCGTTGAGCGGTTTGAGCTCGTCCCAGTAGGTCTGCGACGCGTTCCACACAGGCGGATAGTCGCGTTTACGGCGGCCTGCGGCCGAATACCACGAAAGGTGCGGCACAAAGAAGTTCACGCCACATACGAGGTTGAAGTCACCGAGCCACTTGAAATCCTCGAACGTGTTGGTATGGCGGCTAACTCCGAATATCTCCGACATTGCCCTCGATCTTCCGAACTGCCGGGCGGCGGAGGAGACTTGTTTGCAGGTCAAGAGCGGGCCGGCGCCGTAGACGAAGCCGTCGATCTGGCGGCAAAGGTGATCGATACCTGGTGCCTGTTGATATCTGTAGTGTGCCATGATTCCACCATAGTGGCACATTATCTGGCTCACAAAGTCGTCCTCGGCGTTATAGTGGCCGGTGTGCTCGAGGTTATGAGACTCGCACCATTCGAACAGTGGCCTGCTGTAGGCTTCCACGAACTGCCTGAGAATGGTGCGATGCATGAGCAGCCGAATCTCTCGCGCCTCCGGGCCATCGAAGAACATGAACAGGACGTCTCTGCTCCAGTCCCTCCCCACCCACTTTGAATAGATCTCCGGTATTCCTTCGTACCAGGCAATGCCATTGCTTGCGTGCGCGAGCTGAGGCTCGTCTGTGAAGATTCCCGGTATCAGCTTTCCAAACTCATGGCCGAGCCTGCGTGCATAGCGCTCGTGAGTAAGCTCGACGAAGAGTTTCATTGCCTGTGGATTCATCAAGTTGGCATAGGACTCCCCGCTCCACCAGCCAGTCTTGGGAGCAAACTTGCGGATTAGAAAGACTCGTTCAAAACCACGATACCCTGCGGCCTCTTCGATTGGAACCGGCTCGAAATCCTGTAGATTCAGCCCATCGCGTTTCCGGATCACGTAGCAGTACTTGAGCGCCGAGTCTTCATCAGTTGGAGGGGTATCCTCGCCAGGTGGCACCAGGCAGGCGTTAATCGTGGCCGAGCGGTAATCGTCTCTGGCTCCCGCCACCTGCCCTCCGGCATTGCCGCTCGGCCAGAGATCCTCATCATAGAGCCAGAGATAGCCGCCGTTCTTACGGGCGGCATCAAGCGCTGCGTTCATTGCCTCGAACCACTCCTCGCCCATGTAGTCGGTGACAAGGCCATGTCGCGAGTGAAAAAAACCTCCGGACAGCCCGACGCGCAGCATGTCTTCCATCTGCCTCGCGCATCTCTCCGGAGACAATTTCGAATTGATCGCCCAGAAAGGCGCGGGCCGTAGTATGGTTTCGGGATTCACGAAATCACTGATTATCAAGGCAAACCTCCATTCATGTCCCCTTAGTTAAGTTCAGGGCACCCGTCCCGTCCTTGGCATACGGGTATCACGCTGTCTCCCCCAGCGCACGCTCGGAGAGGTCGAGTGCTGTGGCGAAGATAGTGGCTGCCTGGCCGGGCGAAGTCTTGTAGCCGGTTCCTGATGTGTTCTGGCGGATGACCGCTATCTCCACGTCGCCTTCCTTCTTGACTTCCACCAGCGCTTCGCGATATCGCGCGAACCTTGACTCTTTGATCGTATTAGAGTCAGCTCCCCACCGGGACTTGAACCCTCCTGCAGGCGGTTGCTGGATCAATCCTTTCACTTTGCCGGCGAGCCCGAGTTCGGGCTTTGCCACCAGCACGCAGTAGGTGTATGGATACGTTGTGGACTGTACGGAGTTCAGCGATGTCTGAATCTGAATCCCCAGGAACGACTCAGGGGCACCCTTGACCTTTGCCGTAAGCCGGCAGTCTGTGGGCACCGAGCCTTTCTCAGTTTTCACAAGGAAGAGGCTGGGAACAAACTCCAGATCGGCACGCGACTGATACGCCTTGCGCACAGCCCGCAGTTGCTCCATTTTCATCGCCAGGTTCGGCGGTTCCCAGGTCTTTACCCCGCCTGCAAGGAAGAGAGGCGCAAAGAGAGTCAGCGCGTCAATTGCGAACAGCACCGCGACCGGTCCGCCGGCGAGGACAGGCTTAAACACGTCCTGCTCATAGTTGATTCCCACGTCCACTATTGCCGCTATGAGCAGAGCCACGATACAGATGCCGGCCAGAGAAAGCAGACACCCGAAGCAGCCTTTCGCCGTCTTCAGAGAGAAGCTGTTTACTCGCTTTGTGAACTGGCGGCTGACCTTAAGTGTGGTCTCTGCCAGCCCGAATTCGTTCTCTGTAACGTTCTCCCATGACCCTTTGGATTTCTTGATAGCTGGTTCATTGGATATCGACTTTGTTGCCGCGAACAGGCCAGCTAATAACACAAAAGGCCATCCCCAGAACAGGGATACAGTGACCTGAAGGTTGAAACCGAAGACCAGGGATGCGACGATCCAGAGAATGCGCTTCCACCCGGCCATCTTTGGTGCGATCAGAAACCTCGACGCGGCTGGTTGGGCAGGCGCAGAACTGCTCATTTCTCGTCCCTCCCATCCTTGTTGATGGGGTGCGATTTGAAATCGCACCCCATCAAGTCCCTCCGACTTTGCTCGATTCGCACGTCATTTCGACCATCCGTGGATGCGGCAATCCCGGCTGAACACCTCCCCCCTCCGTCTCGGAGGGGGCCAGGGGGAGGCGCAGGGGCCGTGCCTCTGTGCCGGCCCGCCCGAGCGGCGTTGAGTTCCGCATAGCCCTTGTCACGCCAGTATATCGGGCACGCGCCCGTGCATATATCGAATGTTTCACACCCCTTGCAGAGCTTGTGCGCGTATCTCTTCTGCCGCCAGTATACGGACCGGCGTGAGTTCCATACCTTCTCGAAGCTCGATCGAAGCAGATTGCCCACGGGTTCCGCCAGACTGGAACAGGGGATAACATCCCCGGTCGGCGTCACGGACAGCAGACCGTCGCACGCTGCGCAGGCTTTGCCTCCGAGCCCCGCCGCCACAGGATTGTATATGCAGTAAGGTGTCGGCGAATACCACATGAACTTGATTCCATCCGCCCTTGCCCGTTTGCGAACGGACTCGACCAGATCGGCCATCTGTGTGTAGGTGATCGTGACGCCGGAGATTGGCGCGCTTCCGCACGGGATGGCCATGTTCATAGAGAACCTCGAAAGCCCGAATGTCTTTGTCAGTTCCACCATTTCGGCAACGTGCGGGGCGTTCAGGGCGTTCACCGTGGTGTTCGTGTGGACGTGAAGCTCCGCGTCCCGCAGAGCCTCGACTGCGCGTATCGTGCGATCAAACGAGCCTGGCACTTGCGTCAGTGCGTCGTGCACATTCGCGTCCGGCCCTTCCACACTGACCTGCGCGCTGGACAGCCCTGCGTCTCTGAGCCGCATCACGAGGTCGCGATCTACCAGCGTCCCGTTGGTGATGAGGTTTACGCGCATTCCGATGCTCTTTGCATAGGCAGTCAGCTCTACCAGGTCATCGCGCAGTGTGGGTTCGCCGCCTGTCCAGCTTACGCTCGGCACCTCAGCGTCATTGCGAATCACATCGAGCACACGCTTTGCCTGCTCGGTAGTCATCTCACGGGTCTTCGGCCTCTTTGTGCACCCGCAGCCGACGTAGCAGAAGCGGCAGGCCAGGTTGCAGCGATAGGTGAGCGCGATCTCGGAAAGCACGGGCAGCGAGTTGTGAGGGCGTTCAAACTGTACGGTTTCGACAGCGCTTCTCTCCTGCCCTTCGCCAAGGCAGCCCATCACAAGAGCGCGGACATCGCAGAAGAATCTGTGCACATCTTCCCGCACCTGCGGATCGTCCGACCACCCAGGCTTCCTGCTCTCAAGTGCATCGTTAATGCTCACTCCGTCTATTGCGCTCTTGAGCAGATAGAGGGCGCTGGGGTTGAGTTTGTAGGCCTGGTTTGGCAGCAGAATGAGCAGGCTGTCGCGCTCCCTGACGTAGACATAGTCCCGGATGCTCACGGCAAAATCGTTCACCCAGCTTATGTCTGTCGCGATCAATGCGCGCCTCCGCTTACGCAGGCCGAGTGACACGCCGAGTGGCAGGCCGAGTGACACGCCGAGTGGCAAGCCGAGTGACACGCCGAATGACACGCGTCGTGACAGGCCGTATGCACATAGCAGGCCGAGTGGCAGGCGTCCGAGTGTATGAACGAACCGTAGCTCATAGCGCCGATTGGAGTTCTATCGCTGACGGACTGGCCAATCTGTTCCGCTCTGCCGTGCACGCTCTCGTGGAAGTTGTAGAAGTAGTACCGTGAGTAACTGTGCCCCCACATATCGAACTGTCCGTCAATGTCCTCGCCCCTCTGAACTTGCTCGAACTGCTCGGCGATCAGCTTCCTGTAGTACTCTTTGGTTGCCTCGAGGTCGCAATCCCATGCCTTGGCCTGCACTTTGTCGGCCATTTCCTCGAACAGCCCTTTCATCTCGCGGTCGTCAAGGGTCCCGTCCGGTTTGATCGCGTTGATCAGGATACCCTCATACATATTCGTGGGAGGCACCCCGGTCGGGTATAGACGCTCGAGCTTTATCGGGTCCAGCGCGAGGACTTTGACCAGCCCTACGTGTTCCATATGACCGATTATGGCGCCGGCTATCTTTGCCAGCGGTATATCCAGCAGCAGAGCCGCCTCAACCGGGTCGAGTTCTGCGATCTTGCCGGGCTCCCGGTAGCTGGAGACCTTAATCTTCGGTGGAGACCATTCTCCCTTCTCCCATCCGTAGCGGTCAAGCTGGCCCTCGGCGTTGGAGATGACGTATGCCTTGCGCTTCGCCAGCCATACTACGAGTATGCAGACGGCGCCGATTATGCCCAGCCCCTTCAGGGCACGCGACCTGCTTGGCGGCCTCTGGCCAAGGAGCTCACTGCCCAGGTTCTTCTCGGTCCCGACCTCGTTGCCAAGCTGGAAGTACTGAGAGTCAATATAACACTGGACACGCATTTGGTAGTAGGCCGGCGGGTTCTGCTTGTGGAACCGCACGGTGAGAAAGTTCTCTCCGTCGTACTCCTGCCCATAGTAGCTGATCAGGTACTGGGCGTTGACAAACTTCTCTGTCTTGAAGCCAACCTTATCCAGCAGCGCGCTGTCTACCGTCTTTCCGGGAATCTTGATAGGATAGTGGAGGTAGACTGTGTAGTGCTCAGCGGGCTGGTCGAACTGGCAGGGCGCCCAGTTGAGGTATGTGAGTGTGCCAAACTGGCTCTTGGTGTAGCCAAGCATTCCGGTACTGGCGAGGTCCGCCCCGAATAGAATGATGTAGGTGACCGAGCCACCGGAAACCCCCTGGCCGTCGGCAAGCACGATATCGTACTTGCCGGAACCAACCGGAACACCTCCCCCTCCCCCCTCCGTTTCGGAGGGGGCTAGGGGGAGGTCCGGCGATATTGAAAGCGCGTATTTTCGCCCTGAGGAGTCTACGGCGTTCGACAGGTTGTAGTCGAAGTATGGGGTTGCCCCGCCAAAACCCTCCAGGTAGAACCCGTGGAGAGTGCCTTCGACAACACTGTAACGCACCTTATAGACAAACGTGGCCTTGCCGTCAACGTGCGGCGAGATGTCCACCTCGACCCAGTCGAGATTCACGGTCACCGCCGATGCGGCCGTCGACAGCAGGGCCAGGGCAACCGCCCATATCGCGACTCGCCGGAGCATTGTCACGGCTAGTCTCGCCCTGGGCTGCTCTCGGTTCTCGCCCGGAGAAGATCCGCCTGCGCGCCTATGAACTGGGCAAAATCACTCTTTGCCTGCGACCACTCGGACTCGCTCGGGAATGTCGATACCACGCCCTTCCAGATTGCCCGGTAGGTTCGCTCCAGGCACTTTGCGCCGTCGCCATCGCCCAGATACTCAAACTTGGCCTCAATGCTTGTGGGCCGAAAGACGGGTGTTGGCCCCACAGGCACCGCCGTCTCGGCTCCGAGGAATACTATGTCTAGTTCCTCCATTGCGTCCAGGTGTTCTCCAATTGCCGTGATGACACTGGCGATGGAGAAATCAGCGGACGAGAAACGCATCGTCAGCACTTTGTCGTCAATCTCGCCGTATGGCAGTTGCATTGTTCATTAACCTCCCTGGAGGACTGTTCCCCCACAGATATCAGTCGCGTCAAAGTCATTCCGGGATGCCGGTGTATCGGGAATCTTGTTCCCGATACTGGCAGGCTCGTTTCGGGAACAAGATTCCCGAAATACCGTGCACCGTGCTGTGTCTATGCCCTACTTCGATCTTGCCCGCTGATCTTCCTTCCACCAATCCTGCGCCGGACATCTACTACTCAAGACTCCTTACGACATTCTCTCTTTCGGTCCAGTAGACTGCGGTCTTGCGGACCAGATCATCCAGCACCGCGGTATCCGGTCTGCCATGCATCGCGGGATATGGGTCGCCGCCAGGGCCAAGAGGCTCGGGGGTGCAGAAGCACCATTCGTTGTTGTAGCCTATCAGATAGAGGGCCATAATGAGCGTGTCCAGGTCAAGAGACCCGTCGCCCAGCGCGCAGCGATTGGTGTCCGCAAGATGCAGGTTGGTGAGATACTCCCCGTGTTCCACGATCGTCTGGGCAATATGGCTCTCTTCGACGAGCATGTGGTATACGTCGCCGTTTATGTGCTTGACGCCCTCGTGATTGAGTTGCCGGATGTATCTGATGGCATCGGCAAAGGTATGCACGACGCTCACCTCGGCTGAACGGATCGGTTCGACCGCCCCGCGTATACCCGCCTCGAGAAACACATCTGCAACCAGTGCCAGAGTCTCAACTGAGCGGTCAAACTCCATGTTGTCGATTGGAGTTGGCCGTCCCACAGCCGCTGGCACAATCAGGAAGTACCTGGCCCCAAGATCGTGTCCCAGGTCCACATTGCGCCTTATGTAGTCAATCGCCCGCTGTCTGACTACTCCACTGCTGCTCGCCAGCTCACACTCATCGCTGAACATTCCGCAGATTCCTCCCACGCGCATGCCGTGGTCCTGGAGAATCCTGCGTGTGCTGGCCGTGTCATAGCCAAGATCTTCACCGTAACGGTTTCCGTGCAGTTCGATGTATCTAATGCCGTTGGCGGCGAGCCTCTTAACGGAGTCCTCCAGCCCTTCCATTCCGAAACCCCAGTTGCTCCACGAAAGATTAAGCCTGTCTGCAAACTTGGACGGTTCTGCCTTTTTCGCGGCAAGATACTGCTGTTTTATGTTTTCGTTCTTGATCTGCCAGTTCTGCGGTGTGAAGTCTACCTGTGACATCCTGTTGCCTCCTAAGTGTGCGCGGAAAATCCACGCCCAGCTCAGTAGTTCGGTTTACGCCTCTCGTTTTCCTTCCGAGGACGCGAATAGTGCGAGAAATAGGAGTTGTGGGAAAGCGGGTCACATTGCTCCCATATGTCTTACTGCGGACTGGCAAATAACAGTAAATCCTTGTTGACAAGACGGCTCAGACATGGGTAGAATCCTAGTGATATTGAGAAACGAGCAACATCATGCCAGAAATAGTTTACAGAGCTGACGGCGGACATCCTATCGGAATCGGCCACGTTATGCGAGCTATTCGCCTGGCGGAGCAGTGGTTGCGTCTCTGTCCGGCTATAACTGTGAACTTGCTGACCCGCGACGACCCCACCGTTCGCACGACTCTCGAGACCAGCGCTCCCGCGAACATGCGCACAATATGGCTCCCTCCACGCGACAGCGGCATTCTCCCTGTCTTGGATGCGGCGGACTTCGAAGCCGCACTGTCTGAACTCCTCCCGGATATCATAATCGTCGATATGCTTGATACTCCTGCAGCCGAGATGCGCAAGCTGTCCGAGATGGCCCGAATGATTGTGAGCTTTGATGACAGGGGCGACGGCAGGCAATTCGCGCACCTCGTAAGCAATTTCCTGGTAAGGGACCACGACCCGTCGCATCTGGACGCGTTTCGCACCTGGCTGCGGGAGGGTCCCGAATATGCTCCTCTCGGCGTTGACCTGGCAGGAGTTACCCGCAGGAAACGAGAGCCGAAGAACGCCCAGCGCGTCCTGGTCAGTTTGGGCGGGACTGACGCGAGCGGGCTTGTGGTCAAAGTAGCGCGGGCACTTTCGACACTGCCCGCAATCAAGCAGGTGGACTTCGCTCTGGGTGTGGCGGGACGAAACTACGATGAGGTCAAGCGTATCGCAGATGCTGCTCCCTGGCAAGCCAAGCTGCACTCGCAGTTGCCCTCTCTGCTTCCTCTGTACGAACACGCCGATATCGCGATAGTGGCAGGCGGAATCACAATGCACGAGGTGGCAAGATGTGGCGTGCCATCAATCGCGCTTTGTCAGCCGGTGGATCACCAGTTGCTGGTTGCCGAGCACATGGAGACCGAAGGATGCATGCTCAATCTCGGTTATGGCGATGACCGTTCCGAGAATCTTATCACCGCGGCGGTGGCGAGTCTGGCGTCCGACCGTGAACAACGTCAGTCTATGGCGAACGCCGGGCCGCGTGTGTGCGACGGTCTCGGCGCCCGGCGACTGGCGGAGCTTGTGCTTGCCAGATGGGCTGTCATTGCATCTGAGGCTGCTCAAGCGTCCTCGCGCGGTGAGACCGCGGGAGAAAACGGGCTCTGGCAGAGCAAGGAGTTTCTGCGGAAGCTTATCGACCACTTGCCGTGTCTCGTCTGGGTAGTTGACAGGAATGGCCGGTTCGTTCTTGTTAACCGTGCGTGCGGCGAGTTTGGCGGACTGGACACCAGTGACCTGGAAGGCAAGACATACCGTGGCCAGGGATTCTCCGATGAGACCGCGCGTGAGATCGAGGCCGACGACAGATGGGTGATGGAGACAGGACGCGAGCTGCAGATACCGGAGAAGGCTTACGTAAGTCCAAAGGACGGCACAGCCGAATGGTTAGCTACGACGAAGATACCGCTGTTCGACGAATCGGGTGACGTTGAGGCAATGCTCGGAATAGCCGTGTTCATCACCCAGACAAAAGCTGCGGAGGACGAACTGAGGCGCACACTCACCGCGCTGGAACAGGCCTACGAGCACCAGAGCGTCTTCTTGCGAAACGTCACGCATGAGGTGCGGACCCCTCTAACCTCCACAGTCGGCTACTCAAAGATACTGCTGGAGGAGATTTGCGGCCCGATAAACGACGCGCAGGCACTCATGCTTCAGAACATCCTCGCCAGCTCCAATCATTTGCTTGGGATAGTCGATGCATTGTTGGAGGTTACACGGCTGAAGAGCGGCCGTATTGAGTTGACGCCAGTTGCCTGCAACCCGGTCGAGATCGCGAGGACCGCCGTGGATTCCATTCTGCCTCAGGCGCGGGACAAGGGGCTGCCGGTCGACGTGATCTGCAATGAGGATGCATCGACCGCGTACTACGACCGGCAGAAGCTGATCGTGATCCTCACAAACCTGCTCTCTAACGCGGTGAAATTCACAGCCAAAGGTGGTGTGAAAGTTTACGTCAGCTCAGCCAATCAGCACGCGGAGTTCATAGTGGTTGACACGGGTAACGGTATCCCACAGTCGGGACTGCCGGCCATTTTTGATGAGTTCGAGCAATTGAGTCATCCCTCGAAGCACAAGTCGGCCGGGTTCGGGCTGGGGCTCGCGGTTGTAGAGGCGTTCGTGCACATGACGCAGTCAACACTGGTGGTCTCCAGCAGACACAATGAGGGGACCGCCATCACTCTCCGAGTGCCTGCTTTGGATCC
The DNA here is from genome assembly GCA_964431685.1 of uncultured bacterium. Lineage (GTDB taxonomy): Bacteria > Armatimonadota > UBA5829 > UBA5829 > UBA5829 > CAYSLA01. Next base: position 17,463 of record CAYSLA010000026.1, read on the forward strand.
TGACCAACACGGATGAAATCATGGGACCAATATGTCTCATGAGTCCTATAAGTCCCATAAGTCTCATCCCCCGAAGCATCCTCTACCCGATTATGTCGTCGATTCTCCGAGCCTGTTCCACCGCAATCCTCTTCATACGGTCAAGCTCGTTTTCCATTTCCGAACGCATTCGGTTCATCTTGTCCAGCAGGTCCAGAACCACTTCCACACCTGCCAGGTTCACGCCCATATCCTGGGTCAGATGCTGAATCTGCATCAGCCTTTCGATGTCGGCCCGGGAATACACACGATTCTTGGAGCCAATGCGCGCCGGGCTGATGAGTCCCATCCGCTCGTACAGCCGGAGCGTCTGCGGATGCATCTGGCACAGCTTCGCCGCTACGCCTATCATATACAGAGGTTCGTCTTTGTTTGTGTTGTCCATCGCGGGTTTCGCTTTCGTTGGGGCGCACTCCGGCGCCTGCGTAACTACCTGCCGCCACGAGCCTTACGAATCTCTTCGAGCAAGCTCCGTTCTCGATCCGACATAGAATCTGGCACTTGTATCCTCACCTTGGCGAAAAGGTTACCTTTCTTGTCACCTTTCGCAGCCGGCATTCCCTGTCCGGGTAGTCTGAATGTCTTGCCTGACGTTGTGCCGGCGGGCACTTTCATTGTCACTCTGCCGGTTAGAGTGGGAACCTGCACCTCGCCGCCCAGCACCGCGTCAACATAGTCAACCTCAACTTCGGTCTTTAGATCGTCTCCGCTTCGCTCATAGCGCTTATGGGGCGCAATCTTCACCGCCAGAAGCAGATCGCCGTGCCCGGACATTCCCTCGAGTCCCTGGTTAGCCAGCCGGATCTTCTGGCCGTCCTTGATGCCCTTGGGAATGGTGACATCAATTCTGCGTCCGTTGACCGTAAAGGACTTATGACTGCCGTGAAACGCGTCCTCGAGAGTTATCTCAATCTCGGACTCGATGTTCTGGCCTCTGCTGCTGCGTGTGTGGCCGGCGTGCCTGGACCGGGGTTGGCTTGCCTGGCCTGCTCCGCCGAATATGACGTCGAACAGATTGCCAAAGTCCGCCTCGCCGCCCGATCCGAAACCGCCGCCCTGCGCGTTCATGTCGCCAAAATCGAACTGGAAACCTCCGAAGTTGCCGCCGCGGCCAGGTCCGCCGCCTGGTCCTCCCGCGCCAACTTGCTCCCAGTACTGGCCATACCGGTCGTACTTCGCGCGTTTTTCCTTGTCTGAGAGAACGTCGTAGGCCTCGCTTATTTCCTTGAACTTCTCCTCGGCGGAGCTGTCGCCAGGGTTAACGTCAGGGTGGTACTTCCGCGCCAGCTTCCGGTAGGAGGACTTGATCTCCTTTTCCGTGGCGGTCTTCTCAACGCCGAGTGTTTTGTAGTAGTCCTTGTAGGCGGTAGCCATCGTAGTCTCTCGATCCTACCCTCTCCTGCTCTGCCGACTACGGCAGGGCAGGAGAGGGGTTATGCGTTCTATTCGGCTTTGAACTCGGCGTCGATCACGTTCTCGTCTTCGCCGCCGGAAGCGCCTTCCTCCGGCGCACCCGAAGCTCCGGCGTCACCTGCCTGACTCTGCGCGGACGCCTGTTCGTAGAGCATCTGCGACAGCTTATAGCTTGCCTGCTGCAGCGCCTCGCTGGCCTCGTTGATCCGGGTGGGATCATCGGACTCCAGCGCCTGCCGCACCTCGTTCATCGCATTGTCTACAGCCAGCTTGTCCTCGCTGGGAACCTTATCGCCGAGGTCCTTGATCATCTTGTCCGTGGCATACAGCAACTGCTCCGCACGGTTCTTCGCCTCAGCCGCCTCACGCTGCTTCTTGTCCTCGTCCGCGTGCGATTCGGCTTCCTTCATCATCTTGTCAATCTCGTCCTTTGACAGCCTGGTCGAGCCTGTGATGGTGATGGACTGCTGCGTGCCAGTTGCCATATCCTTGGCCGACACGTTCACTATGCCGTTGGCGTCAATGTCGAACGTGACTTCGACCTGCGGTACCCCGCGCGGCGCGGGTGGAATGCCCGTGAGATGGAACCTGCCGAGACTGTGATTGTACTGCGCCATCTCGCGCTCGCCCTGCAGCACGTGGATCTCCACTTCGGTCTGCCCGTCCGCCGCAGTTGTGTACGTCTTGCTCTTTCGCGTCGGGATAGTCGTGTTGCGCTCAATCAGCTTATCGGTTATTCCGCCCAGCGTCTCCACTCCAAGAGTGAGCGGGGTCACGTCGAGCAGAACGACGTCCTTGACCTCTCCTCCAAGAACCCCGGCCTGAATCGCGGCGCCAACCGCCACAACCTCATCCGGGTTTACGCCTTTGTGGGGCTCCTTGCCGCCCGCAAGTTTCTTTACCAGGTCCTGAACCATCGGCATCCTTGTTGAGCCACCGACCAGAATGATCTCGTCGATCTCCTTCTCCGACACGCCCGCGTCGCGCACTGCCTTCTTGTAAGGCTCCACGCACCGTTCCAGAAGGTCTCTGGTCAGTTCCTCGAACTTCGCTCGTGTGAGCATCATGTCAAGGTGCTTCGGGCCGGACGCGTCCGCCGTTATGTACGGCAGGTTAATGTTGGTCTGCACCATGCTCGACAGCTCGACCTTGGCCTTCTCCGCCGCTTCGCGAACCCGCTGGAGGGCCTGCTTGTCGTTGCGAAGATCGACACCCTGCTGACTCTTGTACTCGTCGCAGATCCAGTCGACGACCTTCTGGTCCCAGTCATCGCCACCGAGCTGCGTGTCGCCTGAAGTAGACTTAACTTCAAACACACCTTCGCCAACTTCCAGCAGCGACACGTCGAACGTTCCACCGCCAAGGTCCCAGACAAGAATAGTCTCGTTACCTTTCTTGTCCAGGCCGTAGGCCAGCGACGCCGCGGTCGGTTCGTTGATTATGCGCAGCACGTTGAGACCGGCTATCTCACCGGCATGTTTCGTTGCAGTGCGCTGAGCGTCGTTGAAGTACGCGGGGACTGTGATGACCGCCTGAGTCACTGTCTCGCCCAGATACGCCTCCGCGTCCGCTTTGAGCTTCTGGAGGACCATCGCAGAGAACTCCTCAGGGCTGTATTTCTTGCCATCGATCTCCACGTGATGATCGGCGCCCATGTATCTCTTAATCGAGCTTACGGTTCTTTCCGGATTGAGGATGGCCTGTCTCTTGGCCGTCACGCCGACAAGGCGCTCCCCCGTTTTCGAAAACCCTACTACGGACGGCGTAGTGCGGCTTCCCTCCGAATTGGGGATGACGACGGGTTCGCCTCCCTCCATAACCGCGACGACGCTGTTTGTTGTTCCAAGGTCGATACCCACTGTCTTAGCCATCTTGGCCACCTCCACATAGTTGTCCTGTATTGACACGCAACGTCAGGCCCATATTATTCCTCTGTCCACGCATCCTGCACTCAACACATCAGCGTGGATCTCAGTGCAACCAGAGCTTGTCTTGCCTGTTGTTTAGCGTTGTATCTTGACATTACAATTATATGACTTGAGTGCATTGCTGTCAAGTCATATTTTCCACTCTGGCGCAGATTTCAAACATTTTTTCTGAGAAAGGGCTTCGCCCTCGTTCTCTTTCTTGCGCGCCGTCTTGACACGCCAGGCCCTGCAAACCTATAATCCGAGCACAAACTCACGTTGCTTCTCTGTCCTGCGGGCCAGAACATACGGAGGAAGATCGCATGCCCGACGGCTACAAAGCTCCGGTGCCGACTCTCGAGCGGTTGGCGACATATCTGACGGTGCTGACCGGGTTCAAGTCGAAAGGAGTGGACACAGTCTCGTCCATCGATATCGAACAACACGCCGGGGTGAACGCGGCGCAGGTCAGGAAAGATCTGTCCTTGTTCGGCGGTTTCGGTAAGACCGGGGTCGGCTACAATGTTACGGCCCTGCACGAGCACATATCCAAGATACTGAAGCTGGAGCATACTCAGAGAGTGCTGCTGGTAGGAGCCGGTAATCTGGGCTCGGCCCTGGCGGGCTATCCCGCGCTGCGGACGGAGAACTTCAAAATAGTGGCTGTGTTCGACAACAACCCGAGGAAGATCGGGGCTGAGATATGGGGTATATCCATAAAGGACATTGCCAGCCTCGTCGACGAGAACCGGTCCTTGGGCGCTAAGATCGGCATTATAGCTGTGCCTGCCTCATGGGCTCAGCAGACGGCGGAGAGGCTGGTGGAAGCTGGGGTGCTCAACATACTGAACTTCGCCCCGGTCGTTCTGAGGCTTCCCGAAGGCGTGACCGTGCGCAACGTTGATTTTGTGCAAGAACTTGCCGTTTTGAGCTACCATATACGCAGTGAGTCTGAGCCCGGGTAACACTGTTCGCGTCATTCCGAAGCAGAGCGAGGAATCTGTCGTATATAGAGGTTAGCGATATGCCGATGTTTCGGGATTTCGGATTGAACTAAGCTGGCAGATCTGTTGAGGCCGAAATCCGGAAACAACATGCAAGCTCAAGTAGAATGGGTCTCATACGTCCCATAGGCCCTATAGGTCCCATATCTCCCACTTAGTATCCCCGCCCGCGGTCGTAGACGTTGACCATTTCGCCTCCGCTGAGGAATGCGGCGACGTTCCGCCGGACTATCTCCGCGCCAAGCGGTGCGTATTCGGCGAATGACGCGGCGGTGTGGGGAGTGATGATCGTGTTTGGAAGACCGTAGACAGGGCTATCGGGCTCAAGCGGCTCGGTTGGGAAGACATCGAGTGCAGCTCCGGCCAGCCGATTACTGCGAAGCGCTTCGGCAAGTGCGTCGTGGTCAACCATCGCACCCCTCGCCACGTTGATCAGATACGCGTTACGCTTCATCAACGCCAGTTCGCTTCGTCCAATAAGTGCGTTGGTCTCCTGGGTAAGCGGGGCGAGCAGGGCCACAAAATCGGCATCAGGCAGGAGGTCGCGGAGCTTGTCTGGCGCGAATACCCCATCCACCCCGGCGATGTTTGCGGGAAGCGTGCGCTTCGTGCCGACCACCCGCATTCCAAAGGCTTTCGCGAGCTGCGCAACGCTCGATCCTATCTTTCCCAGGCCGACAATCAGCAGCGTCTTGCCGCGGAGCACGGACGCCTGCGAGGCGATCTTGGAACGGTCGTAGCTGTGGCGAGATGCCAGGTAAAGCGCTGTGTCCAGTCTTCTGGCCAGGGCCAGCATCTGGGCGATCACGTGCTCGGCAACAACAGTTGTGTGGACGCCCGACAGCGTGGTGAGCACGACATCGCTGGATTCGAGCTCCGGAAACATAGTGTGGTTCAGTCCCGCGCTGCCAAACTGTACCCAGCGAAGCCGTTTGGCGCTCGCGAACACCGGCGGAGTGATCCGCCATCCGA
>CAYSLA010000026.1:22897-24183 GCA_964431685.1 uncultured bacterium
ACCCAGCGAAGCCGTTTGGCGCTCGCGAACACCGGCGGAGTGATCCGCCATCCGATCACGGCGTCCGCATCGGAGATTTCGCGTGCGGCGTCATCGTCCGATTCGCAGACCACGACCTCTTGCTCCGAGAGGGCCGGCAATATCAGGCGGACGTACTCGTCGACAATTGACCGGGACTCCAGGTGGTATGCCTTCCAGAAGACAAACTTCACTCAAAGTCCTCCAGCCCAATCTGCGGTATCTCTTCTTTCGTTGACGACACGGCTTCGCCGGGGACTACTACCGCTCGGAAGCCAGCTCCCACCGCTCCGGCCAACCCCGATGCGCCATCAATGCACACAGCGTTCTCGAGGCGAAGGGCGCCTTCGGATTCTTCGGAGTGGGAGTATGCGTCGAATGACTCGACAAGCTCCAGATCAGATACCGAGAACAGGAACTCGTGCTCCGGGGTCGATGGCTCGGTGCCCGCCATCCTCCGCACCAGCACCGGTCCCAGTGAACTTGGCAATCCGACGCTTCTTGCCTCATCCGAGAGCAGCACATCATCCAGCACCCACACTGGCTTACCCGGGAGGGTCTCCAGAGCGCACAGAATCAGATCAGAGGAATCTTCCTCGCACTCGCGCATGTCCACCAGAAGCCCGTCAGCTCCCTGCTCGATCGCACATTCCATCTCCCTGATGCCTCGTACCATCCCGAACACATACACCGTAATGCCGTGCGCGGTTTTGACGGGAATGTGCTGGAAGTCTATGGCCACACGGTTGCGCTCGATCCTGGCTGTCTCCCGCTGCTGGTAGTGAACAAGGGTCTGAACGTCCGGATCGATAAAGACCAATCCTTCATCACCATCGAGTATGATAAACACGTCCTCTGCCGGGACCTCCATCAGGTCCGGAAGCCCGACGACGCACGGGACACCGGCCTGAAATCCAGGCGGCACAGCGTCGGACCGGCATGCATAACCGATGGTAGACACACCCGGTATCGAAGCGGCGAGCCCCATTGCGAGGTTGTCGCAGAGGATGACTGCCTCAGGGTAGTCCGATGGTTCAAGCCGCTTGCGGAGCGACTTCATCCCTTCTTCGAGCAGCGTTACGGATACTCCGTTCACGCCGAGATAGGGGTCCAGCCGGGCGGCAGTGGCGATTACGGTGCCCGGGTGTATGGATTGACCTCGTAGTTCTTTCACAGGTTACTTCAGATTCCCTCACCGCACTGCTCTGCGCAGCGTCACCTCGAACGCGATTGCAGCACCGTCCAAACATACGTGTTGCCATTCCGAC
>CAYSLA010000026.1:24283-28986 GCA_964431685.1 uncultured bacterium
CGTCACCTCGAACGCGATTGCAGCACCGTCCAAACATACGTGTTGCCATTCCGACGGCAGGGAGGAATCTCGATCACTGGGAGATTTCTCGCGCTCCCCGAAGTGACAGGATCTAGATCTCGGTTGCAGCCTCTGCCATGGCGATCACATTCTCAATCGGCACATTCGGCAGTATGGCTTCGTGGCTGGGGCTTACTATGTATAGCGGCCCCAGCACGTCCTTGAGTCTGCGCACCTCGTCTCTAATCTCCTGAGGGGTGCCTTTGTGCAGAAGATGCTGCGTGTCCACCCCGCCGCAGAACACAATGTCGTTCTTGAACTCTCTGGCCAGGGTTTCGGCATCCATTCCAACCGCCTGCGCCTGCAGCGGATGCAGTCCGTCTATGCCCGCGTCGATCAGCAGCGGGATAACCTCTCGGATTGCTCCGCACGAGTGCAACATCACCTTCTTGCCGAACTTCTTAGCGATGTCGATGTTCTTATTGAACCCTGGCAGCACGAACCGTTTGAACTGCTCCGGTGAGATGAGCAGCGAGAGCTGCGTGCCAAAGTCGTTGCCCAGGAAGAACACATCGGCCGCATCGCCCAGTTGCTCGAGGAAGCGATTGTTGGCTGCCTCGTAGAACCCGACTACGTGGTCAGTTACCGCGTCCACCAGGTCCGGCCTCAGGTGCATGTTCGCAAAATACACTTCCATCCCGAAGTAGTCCGCGACTACGTGGAAGAAACACGTCCACATACCGGTGAAGACTGCCCTGTTCTGATGGGTCCTGATCTCCGCTATTATGTTGGTGAAGTCCAGATAGTCAGGATTTGGCCACTCGTGCGCCTCTATCTCAGCGATGTCAACGGTTTCCGCAAACCGCCCCGGCAGTGCTGCCATGTTGGTGCAGTCGAACGCGCCCTTAAGCCCGACTATCGGGTTGAACGCGGGAAGGCCCTCCGGGTGCTTGTAGCCGCCGTCAGCAGGAATCCAGCGGCAGTCGTCACCAAGCCTCAGGTAGAACGCTTCAATGTCAGGCAGATCGAGCCGAGCTGTATAGTCCCGCTTCGTATCCACGTGCGGATTTCCCGTCCAGAACCCAACCCTGTCAGCGGGTTTCCTGCTGAATATCGATCCGATACGTTCTCTTGAGTTCATTGCGCACGCTCTCCGCTACTTGTTCCTGCGAGCAGCCTCCGCGATCAAACCGCGGCCGATTTCGTCGCGCTGTATCTGGTTTGTTCCCTCGTATATCTGGGTGATCTTGGCGTCCCGCATCATCTTTTCGACCGGATATTCCTTCATATAGCCATACCCGCCGAAGACCTGCACGGCGTTTGTGGTTACTTCCATCGCGATATCCGACGCCCAGCACTTCGCCATCGCCGAGTAAGCGGTGGTCTTCGAGTTCGGGTTGGAGTCGATCCATCTGGCCACGCTGTAGACAAGAGCTCTAGCCGATTCGACCTTCATCGCCATATCCGCGAGCATAAACCGAAGCCCCTGGTTCGCCGAAATCGGCTGGCCGAACTGAACGCGAGTCCGTGAGTAATCGATGGCCAGCTCAAGCGCTCCGGAAGCGATTCCCAGGGCCTGAGAGGCAACGCCCGGTCTGGACTGGTCAAAAGTCTTCATTGCAGTGAAGAAGCCCGTTCCCCGCCTGCCAATCATGTTCTCTTTGGGAACGCGGCAGTCCTGAAACACCAGCTCACGGGTCGCGGAGGCACGGATGCCCATCTTGTCTTCCTTCTTGCCGAAACTGAAGCCCTCGGTGCCCTTTTCCACCACAAAGCAGGAGATGCCGCGCGGTCCGCGGTCCGGATCGGTCACGGCAAATATCGAGTAGATTTCCGCTTCTCCGCCGTTGGTGATCCATTGCTTGGTGCCGTTCAGGACATAGAAGTCGCCGTCCTCAACCGCTCTGGTCTGCATACCGGCCACGTCCGAGCCGGCGTTGGCTTCCGTTAGCCCAAACGCGGCCAGGCTCTTGCCATCGGCGATCTTGGGGAGCCACTTGGCTTTCTGTTCGTCACTTGCCGATACCAGAATTGGGAAGGTTCCCAGGCCGGTCGCCGCGAACGACAGCGAAATGCCTCCGCAGGCCTTCGAAAGCTCTTCAGTAACGATGCACATGTTCATTATGGGGCTGTCACCCGCCATCCCACCGTATTCCTCAGGAATGAAGACTCGGAAAAGATCAGCTTCCGCTATTGCCTCAACGATAGGCCAGGGGAACTCATTTGCCTCGTCATAGTGCGCCGCCACCGGCTTGATTTTCTTCTCGGCTATTTCCTTTGCGACATCGCGCATGAACAATTGCTCTTCAGTCAGAAAATAATCCATCTGGTATCCCATCCTCCCGTGTTCGGATTAGGTCGCCGCTAGGTTTCGCCCCTTGTGTCTCGGGACAGGGGTGTCCGAGACAACCTTTTGCGGCAACGCTGGTAATTATAGCAGCAAATGGTTTCAGAGTGGTAACACCGGATTGGCTGTGGACGGCCCTGAGAGTCGGGGAGCACTTCGTAAGGGAGCACTTCGAAGTGCTCCCCTACAGTGACAGATCATCGTGGACTCTCGCGGGGCGAGAAGTCCTCGCCCCGCGCAAGATGAGGTTGCTTACACTCTTTCCCAGATCGGGGCTACACGCTTTGCCCCGTCCGGGCCGCCGATGATCGGCGTGATGCCGCTGATCTCGCAGAGGTAAGTTAGAGCCTTAACCTTGTCTCCAATCACGCCCTGGATGTGGTTCGCCGGGAACACTGCGATGAACTCGTCAAAATCACACGCCAGCTTGACGTGAACGTGAGGCCAGGTCGGGTCGGTGCTTTGGTTGATCTTCTTGCGGGTCTCCTCGGGAAGCTCCAAAGCCTCGCCTCTGGAGATGAACATGAACGGCTTCTCGTCCCAGAGGCCCATTCTCGCGAACGTCATTTCTCCGGCAGCCGCGTCAAACTCCACAGAAGCCCCGCCTGCCTTGAAGTAGTATTTCAGAGCCGGGTGGAAGTGGATCTTCTTGAAGTTCTCCGCCGGGTCGTAGGAGCGCGTAGCATACCAGCTTGCGTGGTTGCCGGAATTGCACCAGTCCCACATGCCCAGCTCCGGCAGATAGAGCCGAACGTCCATGAACAGCGTGGGAAGTCCCCCGGAGACGTACTTCAGGAGCTGCTGCGTAATCCCCGCGTACGCATCGGCCTCGGTCGCACACACGGTCGGTTCCTTGGGGCCACGCCAGTCATACGGGTCGTTCATCATCATCTCGGGGACGTCGCCCAGAGTGTAGTTCTCGGTCAGCTCTCGCTGGCCTTTGAGTCCGCAGAAGTCGAAGCCCTCTTCTTTGTTGATCTGATCCATTGCCAGATACACTCGAACCTGCCTGCCAAGGGTTTCGGGGGTGAGCATGTCTCCGTCGTATAGCAGCCTGTCGCCCAGCATCTTCTCAAACCACTTTACACCGGCTTCCACCGCGGAGGCCGGCAGTGCCTCGGCATAGTTGACCAACTGATACTGGTCGATCTGATAGGTCGTGCAACCGAGAGATTTCAGCGTTGGGGTCAGGTGGAAGAACCCGGTTTCCATGCCCATCGAGTGTCCGCCGTAGAGACCGTAGACTTCGTTCTTGATCGTAGTCAGCGCATTTGATGCCCTTGCCCAGTCAAGAACTGCCTGCTGTGTTGCCGGGTCGGTGATATCGCCCACTATCCTGTGCGTTCGACGCCCCGCCTGCCGGAGCTCGCCGTCCGTAGCCAGCAATCCGACGTTGCCCGGGAATGAGCCGTTGTTGTTGGACAGCGAAAGAATCGGCACGTCCTTGCCAAAGCAGTTCACGAAAGGCCACGCCAGGAACGGGAAGTTCCAGACGTTGTAGCACATGATTATCTGCTTGCAGCCCTTGGAGACGAGTTCTTCGCCGATCTCCTGGGCGACCCTCACGCCGGTGATTATCTTGGAGGCGACTACAACCTCAGCCGCCGAGCCGTCCACGTTCGCAAGGCCCTTGCGCAGCAGATCGGCCCAGGCGTTCACCACGCGCATATTCTCAGGGTTATTAACGCTCCACACGTGCTCACGCTCATCGTTGAGCATCGCTATTCCAATAGGTGTTGTTCTCATATCAACCTCAGTTTTCCCCGCTCAGAGCAGCGGTTTCTCTTACCAAACACTATACTACTAGATTATACATCCGGATTCCTCCTTGTTCCAAGAACGCGAATATGCGGGGTGCTTTCGGGCGAGCCGTCCCTCAGCGCAATGGTTACCGCAGTCGTACTGCCCAACTGAGCTACCAGGTAGTTGAGATCCGGATCCCGCGACTGCGTGGGCAGGGTTTTGTTCCTTCTTTCTTTGAGCCTGGGCACCGTGCTGTGGCGCAGGTGGAGAGCTGGGTTGAGAAGGCTTTGCTGGCATCACGCCCGTCTCTCCATCCGACATCACGGCTGGATAGCCGTCTGCATCCGCCCAAGACCGCCATCTGACAACGGGCTGGGCGACATCCATCCCGCTGCGGGTCATTCAGATCTCGAAACACCTTAGTCCGCGCTTCGTGATTGGAACCATAGGACTTGCCCAAGACGTATACTGAACATGGCGCTTGCTGCCGAATATAGGTATGAGTGTCTGAGCTGCCTGCCCGCGCGGTGCTAAGGCGGGCTGGCGGTCAACGATTGTCTAAGGAATCGTGCATGACGCCTCCGGCTTCACCACTATAGATGAAAATGATCTG
>CAYSLA010000027.1:0-22723 GCA_964431685.1 uncultured bacterium
GGTGTCAGGACTGGTATAAGTCGTATCCTGGAAGCACAAGTCCGTTCGATTACACCAACAGCTATCGTGTCCTGCGGGGCGGTTGTTGGGGCAGCTACTACGACTACTACTACCGCTGTGCTGTCCGCGGCAACGGCGACCCGTACTACTATAACGACGCCGGCGGGTTTCGCTTAGCTCGCTAGTCTCGCCCTTTGATGTTTCGGGATTTCGGCATTCACTAGGCTATGAGGTCTGGTGAGTCCAAAATCCCGAAACAACGGGGGCTACTGCGGTGTGCGGCGGGGCCTGGTAGGTGCGCAGAATGAAATGGAAGAACATCGACGCGGGCGCTGGGTACTACTACATAACGGCGACATTGACCGAGTGGCTACCACTGCTCGTGCGGGATGACATCCGGCGCGCGGTGTGCTACGAGATCAAGCTGGCACTGCGCCGCTGTGGAGCATCGGTGAGCGCGTTTGTGATAATGCCGGATCACTTACACATGGTCGTATACCTGCCGGAGGGCGGTCAGATGCACGAGTTCTGCAAGTGCTGGCGGGGCCGTTCGGCCAGAATGATCATCGACATGCTGACGGTGCAGAACGATCGGGAATCGCTGGATGTGATGGCGCGTCACGCAAACGGAGGCTGCAAGTATGCCGCCTGGAAAGAGCAGGTTCGCGCGCTGGCTATAACGAGAGACGCAACTTTGCAGCAGAAGATTGACTATATTCATGCGAATCCGGTGCGGCGCGGGCTTGTGGACATTCCGGCAGATTGGCCGCATTCGAGTTTCAGCTGGTACGAGTGTGGGGAGGCGGTTGCCTTGCCGGTCACCGCGCCTGCGGTGTAATGCAAACCGGTAGACAGATGTTTCGGGATTTCGGCATGCACTAAGCTGTGAGGTCTGATGTTTCGGGATTTCGGCATCCACTAAGCTATGAGGTCTGATGAGTCCAAAATCCCGAAACAACGGGCTCCCATTGCGTCACCGATTCTATCGTTTCTTCCCGGAACGAAGCTCTTCGGCCAGCTCGTAGACAAACGAAGCCAGGTCACGTTCCTGTTCTTTGAGGTTGCGGACTTCGAGCAGGAGCATATCTTTGATGTTTCGGGATTTGATGTTTCGGGATTTCGGCATTCACTAGGCTATGAGGTCTGGTGAGTCCAAAATCCCGAAACAACGGGGGCTACTGCGGTGTGCGGCGGGGCCTGGTAGGTGCGCAGAATGAAATGGAAGAACATCGACGCGGGCGCTGGGTACTACTACATAACGGCGACATTGACCGAGTGGCTACCACTGCTCGTGCGGGATGACATCCGGCGCGCGGTGTGCTACGAGATCAAGCTGGCACTGCGCCGCTGTGGAGCATCGGTGAGCGCGTTTGTGATAATGCCGGATCACTTACACATGGTCGTATACCTGCCGGAGGGCGGTCAGATGCACGAGTTCTGCAAGTGCTGGCGGGGCCGTTCGGCCAGAATGATCATCGACATGCTGACGGTGCAGAACGATCGGGAATCGCTGGATGTGATGGCGCGTCACGCAAACGGAGGCTGCAAGTATGCCGCCTGGAAAGAGCAGGTTCGCGCGCTGGCTATAACGAGAGACGCAACTTTGCAGCAGAAGATTGACTATATTCATGCGAATCCGGTGCGGCGCGGGCTTGTGGACATTCCGGCAGATTGGCCGCATTCGAGTTTCAGCTGGTACGAGTGTGGGGAGGCGGTTGCCTTGCCGGTCACCGCGCCTGCGGTGTAATGCAAACCGGTAGACAGATGTTTCGGGATTTCGGCATGCACTAAGCTGTGAGGTCTGATGTTTCGGGATTTCGGCATCCACTAAGCTATGAGGTCTGATGAGTCCAAAATCCCGAAACAACGGGCTCCCATTGCGTCACCGATTCTATCGTTTCTTCCCGGAACGAAGCTCTTCGGCCAGCTCGTAGACAAACGAAGCCAGGTCACGTTCCTGTTCTTTGAGGTTGCGGACTTCGAGCAGGAGCATATCTTTCATCTGCTGGAGGATTTTGCCTTGCGTGCCTCGCAGCTCGGCAACCTCCGTGCGCAGATCATCAACTGATTCGGCCATATTGGTTGTGGCCATTGCCTTTGCGGCAGTTTCGAGGGCGTCTGAGTCGATTGCGGTATCTTCCTGAAAGCGCTTGACTGAAGAGCGGCTGAAGAGGCGTCGGATGCCGCCGTCGGAGTTCCTCACCTGAATCGAGTCGAGCCCGACTGTCAGAACGAGTCTGCGCATTGCCTCATCAGACAGAGCGAGCATCGCCTTCACTTCAGCGTACTCCAGCGAGTAGTCGCCCACGCCCGCTCCGCCGTCGATTTCGGGGAAGACGACACCTGCCGAGTCCACATCCTCTTGTGTCTGAGGCTCACCGTTGAACCCGGCGGCTTTCCACTCCTCACGCAGGCGTACTATTCCCGACGGAACACCGCTTTCGCTGCCTATATTCTCCGGCTCTTCTGTTGGAGCCGCATTGTCTTGTGATGTATCTATACTCATAACGCCATCTACCAATTCATTATGGACAACGCTAACTCCTTCTTCAGTTCACATTCCGGTACCCTAATCACTCGCATACAACATTGCGGTCATAGAGGACACGACTTGCCGTCTCATACGGAAGGGGCGCGGTGCGGTTGTGTTCTTGCTACACACTTGTAATACGCCCTCGCGCTCGCTACAATGGACCTATCGAGTCAATCGCATTGACTGAAACAATTGGAGGAATGAAGATGCAATGGTTGCGCTTTTATAGGTATCTTGTCGCCGGGCTGGTGCTTGCCTGGACGTTCGTCGGCTGCACAACCGCTCTCGGGGTGAGGGAAAGTACCTACGTAAGGACTAGTTCGGCGCTATACCTGGATGGAACATTCTGTGGACTGCTCAACAGCGTCGGTGGAGGCGGGGTCTTCGCTGATGTCGTCGAGGAGCCTGGCGGTCCGACCTACTTCGCAAAGAAGCATATAGGCCGACCGAGATACGAGGCTCTTGACATTCAGGTAGGCTTCTCTATGTCCGGAGCGCTTTATGGTTGGATCGCTGATTTCTGGACCATGAAAAACCCTCGCAAATCGGGCAGCGTGGCGATACTGAACCACGACTTCACCGCCCAATCGCAGCTCGACTTCCAAAATGCCATGATAGTTGAGACCACCATACCGGCCTGCGGCAGCGACAGCAAGGAGCCATCATACATTGCCCTGAAGATACTTCCGGAGCACATTGCCTCAGCTACTCCGGCCGTCAGTCCCACGACCGACCTTTCGACCCGCAAGAAGATTTGGCTGCCATCGGACTTTCGTCTCAGCATAGACGGGCTGGATTGCAGCCGAATTAGCCGGATTGACTCCTTCACCGTGACGCAGGGGATTGTTGCCGACGACTTTGGTGATGTCAAGAGTCCCGCAAGCGCATCGGGAAAGCTGGGGTTCCCCAACCTGAGGATCACCCTTGCTGAGGCGACTTCTGGAACCTGGCAAGCGTGGCACAAGGACTTTGTCATTGATGGCAACAACGATGAGGCAAAAGAGAGAAATGGCAGTCTGGTATTCTTGTCTCGCGATTTGAGGGAGGAGTTGGGACGCATCAGTTTCTACAATCTGGGCATTGTTCGCTGCGTGCCCGAAAGGGCCGAGATGAATATGGACACGGCCCGTCAGGTCATCGCCGAACTCTATTGCGAACGGATGGAGTTCGTATGCCCCGGTGAGACCGTTGCCGACACTGCGCCCGCGACCGCCACCGATCCACCGACCGGGCTGCGCGTGGACGGCACCAGAATCCCGGATTCGGGCCTCGCGACAAGGCCAGTCCGAACACTGCCTGGCGCCGTTGATGCTTCGCTCTCTGCGGTGCATATCTTCGGCGGCGAAAAGGGGCTCGAATTCGGTTTGGCTGGCCTTGACTTCACGATCACAAGGGAGACCTCCGGAGAGCAGGCTTACATACCCAGCGCCAAGAGCAAGCTGATGCTGGTTCGCTACACGATGCGCAATCTTGGTGACACGGAGAAAAGGGTGGACCGCAACACGCTCAAGTTTGTTGTGACTGATTCGACGGGCGTCAATCACGACTTCAGCGGGGTGAGTGTCGGCAGCGAAAAGCAAAGACTCGAGACTTCGCTTCTGCCGGACCAAAGTCTGGAGTGCTGCGCGACAATCATAATACCTGCGCGCGTTGACGCCGCGACTCTGATTGTTACCTCCCCTTTGGATCGAGCGGGCAAACGGTATGATGTGGCGGGCAAGATTGGTCTGATCGAGCCATACGCGATTGACCTCACCGTGGGCGAGGGCCGTAAGTTCGCTGCGCTTTCCGAAGTGCAGGTCGAGAAGGGTGAGTACTACCCGATGAAGCAGCTTGACTACAGGGTTGATGCTGCCGCTTATGGCGACCTTCCCAAACTGGGGACTGAACCGATCAAGGGCACACGTTGTCTACTAATAGGCTTTACCGTGCGCAACGCGCTGCCGACGGAGGTTCGCTACGAAGCCAACACGTTCAGGCCGGTGTTGATGATGTCAGACGGCTCGACTGTCACTTGGAACCGGCGTCTGCTTTCGTCAAGAGCAGACGAAGCCATATCAGGCCCTCTCGCTCCCGGCGCCGAGATTGGCATGCGCCTGTTTTTTGAGGTTCCCATCAGCGAAGAAGTGAAGCCTGTGTCATTACAAATGGCGGAAGGCGACAGCCGGATATATGCGCTGCTGCTCGATTGAGCGTGCCTGTCCGCATAGGGCGAAACCCGCACTGCCCGCCGCTGGCTCGAAACTCGGCATGCGTGTGGAATGATGTATTTGGCAACGGACACAGTTGGGTCGACCGCGGCAATGCGAGGTCTGTGTAATGGCTGTCCACTCGTGGTGACAGGGTCGGAAGATAGAACGGAATATGGCCTGAGACCGCCTTCTGAAAGCCGTCTGAGCAGGTGGTTGGCCTGGCACCACAGGCCAGTCCACTGGGTCCTCGTGCTTGCCGCCACCGTGCTGATCATCCCTTTACTGCCACAGCACGTATCTTTCGAGTCACCAGCCCCGAAGCCAGCGGCCACGCCTTCTTCCACGGTCGCCGCGCCGGCGAAATCTCCTCCGGACCCGAATCATCCGCCCCACGGCGTCAAGGTCTGGCTCGCCAAGTACAAGGGCAGAACGTTTCGCATTACTCAGCTCCCACGCTGCGAGCACCTTGAGACGGTCTTCACCTATGACCCCACCGGCGAGACGCTTGCCTCGGCCCGCAAGCGCGTAGGCGGCATCGCCGGACTGTCGGGCAGTTTCCATCATCCACAGTCAATGTATCTTGCGGACTTCTTTCAGATTGACGGTGCAGTGCTCTCCGCGGCCACTACCGGACGGGCCGTCGTCGTAGTCTGGCCCAGCGGTCTGCTGGATATCACGCGAGACTACGCCAAGGTAATTCGGGTCCCCGGGGTTCACGGTATGGCTCTCGGACAGCAACTGCATCCATTTACCTACGATCGTTTCACGAAAGCGTTTATGAATCAGGTAACGGACCGCATGTCAATAGGCATCAATCAGCGGTTCATATACATTGTGCAGGGCAAGAGCGACATATGGCGGCTCGCGGCTTTCTATCGGGATCAACTGCCAGTGAGGATTGCCGTCAACTCCGACGGCGGCCACGTCGTGAGAGGGCGTGCCCCTGTGCACATTGTGTTTCGGTGGAGGGAAAAGAAAGCGAAGCCGCAGATTCCGGGCGCCACTCCGGTGGTAAAGCCCCTGACCGGACGTCCATAGGAAACCGGCCCAACGGCAACGTCACCCTGGACCATGGCCTCGACTCTGGGCGTTCCACCTCACTTCGGATCTACCTGGGCACCGCGACGCAATCTCCAAGCCGCCTTGCCCGTAGGACGACACGCCGCTGCTGCCGCACACGGCACACCGCCGCAAACGCATTTGGGCCAGAAAAATGACTTGACAAATCTCAACAATCTGCTATACTGCACATATACGACTATATGCGTTTTTTGGCACCTGGTCGGAAAGAACGTTGCGGTTACGCCCCGAGCTGTGAGGGACGTTTCCAGAGAAGGAACTGACTAGCCGCGATTATGAGAAACACCAGAGACAACACGCTGAAGGCGATACGCTATGACAACCCGGCTTGGGTGCCGGTCTTTGACGGGACCGTCTGGGAAGCAGTCGAGCTTGGAGGCAACTTCAAGTATGAGACCTGGACCGACGACTGGGGCACGGTGTGGCGCACAAGCATCGACGGGCTTGTTCCTACCGACGTTCTCCACCCGTTGGCGGACATAAAGAGCCTGGACGACTACAAGTGGCCTGACCCCTGGAATCTCACCTGGACCGACGATGACCAGCGGCGGTTTGACTCAATTGACCGAGAGCACAAGCTGGTCGGGGGCTTGCACGTGAAGTTTGTGTGCGAGAGGCTGTGCTGCCTGATGGGGATGGATAACTTCATGCTCGCAATGTATGAAGATCCGGACAGGTTGCAGGTTCTGATCGACGGCATAGTAGACTACAACGTTGTGTGCTTCAGAAGGCTGCTCGATCTGGGAATTGACCTTCTCCACGTCAGTGAGGACCTGGGAACCCAGAATGCTCTGATGATGTCTCCGGAGATGTTCAGGAAGTACTTTGTGCCCGCCTACGAGCGATGCTTCGAAGAACCCCTCTCTCGCGGGGCAATCATAGACTTTCATTCTTGCGGCGCGGTGGAGGAGATTGTCCCTGATCTCGTGGCAGTCGGAGTAGGGATTCTCAACCCGGTGCAGGCCAGAGCCAATGACCAGCGCTTAGTAAAATCACAAGTTACTGGCAAGACGGCTCTTCTTGGTGGAATCGACTCAACCATTGTTCTGACGGGCACTCCTGGTGACGTAAAACGAGAAGTGCACCGTGCATTCGATGTTCTGAAACCGGGCGGGGGCTGGCTTGCCGGCCCTGATCAGGTCATAGAGGGTGCTCCAGAAGATAACGTTAAGACGCTTTGGGACACTTGCTGGGAATTGTCTCAGCAATGAAGCCGCGTGCCGGCCTCCCTGGCGTCGGCGTTCGTAACGGACTCCTTGTCAAGTCGAACAGGATGGTATGAATCAATGAAACTAGTCACGAACCACGTCTATCGCAACAAGCCAGCGTTGATCGGATCTGCGGTCGGGCTTGCTCTTTTTGCTGTTGTTTGTTGTTGTTGTCTGCCGGCGGCTCATGCGCTGGAGTCTTCCGACTTGCTGTTTCATCTGTCGTTCGAGGATGGTGTGACTCCGGAACTCGCGCGAGGCAGCGGCGCACCTGCCGTCATACCGGAGGAACTGCCGCGTAGACTGGTTGAAGGGGCTCTCGGAAAAGGGTATCTATTTGCAGGCAAGGGGAGCACCATTGAGTACTACACCGGTGAGAACGGCGCTCGCGGCAGCGAAGAGATGTACGGCATAAAGGCCAATCTTCTGGGCGATTCCGGCACCATGTCTTACTGGATCAAACACCTAGAGAAAAACAACTCCCAGAACCACGACTTCATCCGGTTCGGACCGTACGGCGCACACCGTGATCAATGGGGTGTCTACTACTTCAACTATGGCGGCAAGCAGGGCCAGATGTATAACACGTCCCTGCCCACTGACCAGTGGATGCATTTTGTCGCGAGCTGGCGCAAGGATGAGTTCCGGCTTTACCTCAACGGAAGACTGTGGGGTTTCGTCACCGGCGGCGGGGTGGTGGAGAAGGCGCCGGAGCGCTTCATAGTTGCCGCCCAGGGCTCGATAACCGCCGAGTTCCAGAAAAAAGAGATGTTCGATGACATGGTGATGGACGAGGTCCAGATATTCGGACGTCCGCTCACCGATGAGGAAGTACGCAGCATCTATGAACGGCCGAACGTGGTGGGCAAACGCCGCATGGGAAACGTTTATGAAGACGTTGCCGATGAGCGTGAGAGAATACACTCTTACGGAGTTCTTACTGCTCCGTCCTTGAGCCGGCCTGTAACCATCGACGCAGACCTCGGCGAATGGGAGTCGACGCCTGGCCACGGCTGCTTCATCGAGCGTCGAATCGGGGTGCTCGACAGCGATCCGAGCAAAGTCTATGTGTGTGCAGACACGGACAATCTCTACATCGGATTCTATTGCCCGGTTGACGAGTCGATCCAAAACGACCCGACGCACATCAAATACCCAACCGGTCAGTTCAAGGTATCTCCAAGGGACAGGGATGGCGGGATCTACGAGGATGATTTCGTTGAGTTCTATCTGAAAGGCAAAGACGGGCACGAGTACCGGTTCGCGATCAATGCCAGAGGGTCGCTGCTCGACAGCCGCGACGGCGACCCGGCCTGGAACGGCGATATCAAGTGGGCGGGGCGATCCGACCTCAAAGACTGGACCGCTGAGCTCGCGATCCCGCTTTCAGTCCTCGGCGTCGACCCCGGCGACACGGTGGATTTCAACGCGACCCGCTCGTGCAAGCTCTTCTCCTCTTCGCAGAACTCGCTGTTCACCGATGCCGCGTGCCAACCCGCTCCCGGCAAGCTGACCATCGGCTCCGGGACATCAGCCGCACTGGAGACCCTGGGCTCGCCGGCAAAGGGACTCGTGGCCGCCGCGGGGCATATCGTCGGACCGGACGGTGAGTACACGGTTAGGCTGCGTGCCAAGGGCGCAGGTATAGACTTTACCGAAGAGAAGAAGGTGGCGCCTGGCAGTTTTCGCGTCGACAAGAAGATCGAGAAGCCGGGTGATGCTGCTCTGATCGTGGAGGTGATTGACCCTGCCGGCAAGAACATACTGACGCGGACGATCCCCTTCGTGTATGTAGGGGCTTCGGCCGTTGAACTGTCGGCCTACCCTGGATGGGGCCGCATAGACGTCAAGGTTACGCCGGTAGACGCTGAGGGCGCGCGTGCAGTGGTCTCGATAACCGACGGCAGCGGCAAGGCGCTGGCGAAGACCGATATTGAGAAGTTCACTGATCCGTCCCAGACTGCCCAACTGGTCACCTCCGACCTCAAGCCGGGCAGCTACGAGGTCGTTACCCAGCTCTACAGGAACGATGTGCTGGAGGGCGAGGACAGGCAACCTTACGAGAAGAAGCCCTTGCCCGAGTGGTACAACTCGAAGGCCGGAATCATCGATGGCCCGCCGGTTCCGTGGACTGACGTTGCCGTCAAAGGCAACACCATCAAGCTCCTTGGCAAGGACATCACATTCAAAAGAACGCTCTTCCCATCTCAGGTAGTCTCCAACGGGCAGAAGCTCCTCTCGGGGCCGGTGAGGATCAGAGTCAAGCGCGACGGTGTGGAGAAAGTGATCACCGCAGGGGACTTCAAGTTCACAAAGAAGACGCGGCGGCGTGCCGATTGGCTGGCCACAGCAAAGGATGCCGATCTGAAGATCACCGTGAAAGGCTGGACGGAGTTTGACGGGTTCACCTGGATGGATCTGTCGCTGGTCGGCGGTAGTGTCGATCACGTGGCGGTCGAGTTGCCTATGAACAGAGACAGCGCCACTCTCAAGACACTCGATGGCAAGGGCCTTATGGGTGATAAACAGCTTCAGACGGACGGATGCGGGTCCTGGTTTGGCAATGAGAGCGCCGGGCTTCAATACTGGTGGGAGGACAAGCGCGGCTGGGTGACCAATGGCGAGAATGTCACGGTGACGCCGTCTGCGTCGGAAGTCGTAATATCCATCCCGTTCATACAGAAGACTACGGACCTTAGCAAGATGCGGACCGTGACTTTCGGCTGGTCGGTCACGCCTTCGAAACCCCTGCGATCCGACTGGCGGCACATCAAGCTGCACAAAGGCATCACCTACACAACCTCATACTACACCAACACCCGTCCGAACTATCCCAGCCCGCTGCCTGGCGAGACTCCGGAGAACATCGAGACGAGCCAGCAGGCGCTCCGTGACATGCAAAACGCGGACATCGTTTTGTGGTACGCTTTTGGGCCCTTTATGTGGATTGGAGCACCGGAATATGAGCAGTGGTGGCACGAGTGGCGCGTCACCTCCTGGCCGGTTGTCCCGCCCAACCCCAACAGCACTGAATGGGGATGGGCCTGTCACGCGTCCTCGGGCAGCGATCTGTTTCTGTCGATGCTGGAAGACTACATGAGATCGTATCCGCAAAAAGGCGTCTATGTGGACTGCTACTTCCTGATGGGCTGTGACAATGAGGCGCACGGGTGCGGGTATGTGGATGAGAATGGCAAGCGACAGATGACCGCACCGCTCCTGGCCACTCGGCGTCACTATGAGCGCCTCTACAACATCATCAAGGCGGCTGATCCCGAGTACGGCTGGCTCCGTATACACGACTGGGGCCCGATGATGCCGATCGCGGCTTTCTGTGATGAGAACTGGAGCGGCGAGGGGCTGATAGGGCCGATAGGCAACACTCCTGAGAAGAACTACTACCGCGTGGTGGATCTGCCCTATGCCCGGATTGAGTTCCGCAATGAGCAGTGGGGCCACTTCCAGAACTGGCTTACGGAGCTCGGGGTCTCTGCAGGAACAGACCCCGAAAGGCGCGCGGAGTGGTTCGGCAAGATGATCAGCCCTCCCAAGGATGGCAAGCGCGGAGAGTGGGTGATCCCGAGAATGGCCGACTATGACCACGTCGCCGGGCTCGCGCTGATCCACGACATGTGGAACATAGGCGGCAACGACGCGGGCATCTCAGCCCAGAGACTCAACAAGATGATGCGGGAGATGGGCTGGGACGAAGCAGTCAGGTTCCGTGGATACTGGGAGCTTGGTGACAGGCTCATCGTGGATGGAGGCGTCCCTGAACAGATCGTCTGCTCGCTCTTCTACAGACCCGCGGGCAAGGACGCAGACGGCAAACCGACGAAGCCCTGGCTGATGCTGGCGGCAATGAACAACTCCGACGAGGACGCGACAATAACCCTTCGCCCGAATCTCAAGATGTTCGGGCTGGAGTCGCTGGCAAACGGCGTCATGAGGGATATGTATGCGGCAACGGGATATGTCTATGATCTCCCCACCGTGCTCAATCCCGGCGATCCGGAGCCGCCATACGTGGTAATTGACCCGGAGGAGAAACTGTTCGCGATGAAGTCCGGAGCTGCCCAGGTGAGCATTCCGAAGCGGCACTTCCGCGCACTACTTCTCGAATCATCTGCTGCCCCGCGGTCAGAGTAGAAAGGAACACCGGATGCACAATAGACTAAAAGTAGCCTGCATAGGGGCCGGAGGCTCAGGGACCGGCCAGATGATACTGTTGGAAAAGTACGAGCCTGGGTGCTGTGTGGCATTCTCCGATTTGAGCCGCGAGATGTTTGACCAGATCGTGGATGGCTATCTGGGCAAGGGTTCCGATGCGGCGGCCGGCGACTTCAAGACCGAAGCCGGAGCTCTCAGGCCCAGTTTCAGGGACCTGCCCTACTACGCTGATCCCGAGGAGATGCTGGAGACAGAGGACATTGACACCGTAATCATTGCCACCTACTGCAGCTCGCACGCCCGGATGGTTGAGATTTGCGTCAAGCACAATGTCAATATTCTGCTTGAGAAGCCGATCGCTATTACCAGGGACGACGTTGAGAAGGTATGGAGCCTGCTCAAGGACTACCCAGAGGTTTCCACAGTTAACTTCACCATGCGCGGGGCGCCGGTCTCCGTGGCCGCACGTGAGCACGTGAGGCGAGGCGACATTGGCAAGATCGTCTCGGTGCAGTACGTCAACAACGTTCACTACGGCGATCTCTACTTCCGCAAGTGGATGCGGACCCGCGATAAGGTCGGAAGCCTGTTCCTGCAAAAGGCCACCCACGACCTGGACATCATCAACGACGTGATCGGCCTGACGCCCGTGTCCGTAGCGGCGTTCGGCTCGCGGCTGGTCTACGGCGGCGACATGCCTAACGACCTTACCTGTGAGAGGTGCGACCGTGCGATGGACTGTTCGATGAGTATCCAGCGCCGAAAGCTCGACGCAGCGAAACCACTGCCGCCGCCGCAGATACGCAAGTGCGTCTACGCGTCCGAGATCGACATCGACGACAACCAGGTGATGATCATCCAGTACGAGGGCGGTGTTACTGCCTCATATTGCCAGACGTTCAACGCGCCCAGCGAGGGCGGCCGGCGTGGTGGCACTTTCGTCGGCTCGGAAGGTATCATGGAACTTGACTACTACGGAGATTTCATCGAAGATCACCGAAGCGGATCGATACTGATCGGTGCGAGTCACATTGATATAACCAAACACCATGCCACGCCGGGCACGCGTATCCATGAGGTCTATGACTGGGCCGGCGAGCATCACTTCCGGGGCAACGACTACGGGATGCTCGGCAAACTCGATCTTCTCCGTGGAAACCCGTCCGATGTGGCGGGCAGCATACGCGAAGGTTACATCAGCGCTATGATGTGCATCGCGGCGCAGGAGTCGATAGAGACTGGGCAGGTGATCCCGCTGAACCTGGATCTATAACCCACGCAATTCCGACCAACGGGAGCAATCTGCTGCCTCCCTCGCATATACTCACAGGAGGAGAAAACTATGCTCACAGTTCAGGGAAACCCCAGCCAGATGGGGGCCGGCTATGGCCGAGCGTTTGCCGATAAGATTCGCCGGAACATCGACATCCTGGTCGCAAGAGAGGGTTCCGAGCCGCTTCCCCGCCAGGAGACACGGTTTATCGAGTGGGTGGAGCAGCAGTCGGCTGCCATAGCGCACAAGTGGCCTTGGCTTGTCGAGGAGATGGAGGCGGTGGCCGACGCAGTTGGAGTCGAGTATCAGGAAGTGCTTCTTCTGAACCTGCGTGCCTGGCAGTTCGAGTTCTACGGCCCGCAGCCTCCGCTTGCCGCCTGCTCCAGTCTTGCAATAGAGCTCAGTGACGGAACGGTTGCTTGTGCCGGGGCGCTTGATGATCCACTCGAATACTACTGCGGCCCCGTCAGATACCTGCCTTCCGAGGGTTACAGCCTAATAACGTTCCCAATCACCGGAACCAGTTGGGGAAACCGGGGTATGAACAGCGTCGGTCTTGCAACAGGCATATCTTCGCAGATATTGCCGGGACTGCGCCCACTGCCCGGCGCCATCAACCAGGACCTGGCGCTGCGCATTATCTTGCAGACTTGCGCGACTGTCAAAGATGTCCGAGAGTTCTGCAAGGCCTATCCGTTCACGATGAACATTGTCTGTGTCGATGCTCAGGGTGGAGCTTTCTGCGCCCAGCAGACCGCGGCAGGGTTGCACGAACTCCCAGCCGCTGACTCCTGTGCCCTCACGAACCACGTAGTTTCAGATGAACTCAGAGCCCGGCTTGCGGCCAGAGGGGTGACCGAGTTCCCCGAGAGCGCGACCACGCGCCCAAGGCTCAAGAAACTCCAGGACTTTGCGGCTGCCCGCGGTGGAAAATGCACTGCCGAAGAGGTGAAGCAGCTTGTAGGCAACCGGGACGACAGCGATCCGGGCACCATTCACAACGAAGGCTCGATCTACATCACCTATTCCGACCCTCAGGCGGATTCACACACACTGTGGATACTTCAACCACAGACCCGGCCCGGCCACTCTTGCCGGGCGCCCGAAGTCAATGCCCAGTTCGAGGCGTATGCTGTCTGTGATGACTGATACTGGAGTCGAGCAATGCCGCTTAGCGAATTCAGCCCGGATTTCGAAGTTCTGAAGAAGTTCATCCAGGGCAAGGGAAACCCCGAGGATTTGGTGTTCTTCGAGTGGTTCATAGACCCTGGCGTGGCAACAGGTGCGGCCGGCAGGTTCTTCGAGCCTCCGGATCGCGCTGTGCTAAATCGCGCCGTAGGCCCGACACTCCTGTCGGGCGACGAAGACGAGGCCGATGCTTCGCGGGCGAGTGCCCCGAAGCAGGGCGAGTGCCCCGAAGCTGAGCGCCCTATCGGCGAGGAGGACGACGCATTCGAATTCGAGTGCAGCGTGCGGCTCGCCAGGCTTCTGAGGCTTCACAACCTGCCATACTCCACCTGTCAGAAGATCCTGCATATGATCCCAAAGCCAGATCCCGATCAGCCTGCCGGAGGCCCGACACTCCTGTCGGGTGATTTCGGTGCGAAGGATATCGCTTGGAATGACATTTGCCTGGGCCCGTTTGGCGTGGGCAGCCCCTTTGATATGGTGGACTGGCAGGGCGGGATTGCCCTGGCCAGCCACAGGTATCTGGAGGACGCGGCGAATCGGCTGCCGGATGGCATGCTTCTCTCGGTGGCGGTTGTGGGAGTCTTGCACATAGCCGCAGCCATACTCGGCGATGAGCAGTTCTACTTAGGTCTCTACACCGAGCCGGAATGGATGGACGAGTTCATGCATCGTCTCGTGGACGCGACCGTGGAGTCTGTCGAGCAAATCGTTCAGTACCCTGCCACAGGATGCCTGGTGATCGGAGAAGACATGGGTTCAACCAACGGACTTCTGATCGCGCCGGACATCCTGAAGAAATACAGCGTAGACAGCCACAGGCGCTGCGTGGAGATTGCGCACAGTCGAGACATTCCCGTTGTCCTGCACTCGTGCGGCAACTGCAAGGACATTATGGCGTGCGAGATAGAGACGGCGGGCATTGATGCCAAGCAATCGTTTGATGACAAGTCCGTGCCGGTGGAGAAGTTCAAGTCAGCATTCGGCGACAGGGTTGTCACCCTCGGCGGCCTGGACATGGATATCCTGTCCGGGTCCGATGAGTCAAAGATTCGAGCTCGCACGGCAGAGATTATGCAGTCCTGCTGGGGCGACGGACGCTACGCAATGGGCAGCGGTCATTGTGTCGCGACATATACGCCGATCGAGAACTTCCTGATCATGCAGGACGAAGCCATAAAGACATGGAGGGCCTTACGTGGCCACTGATACGACCACAAGCAAATACTTCATCGGCGAGACAGGGCAGTGCGTACCCGCCCGCGACTTTCCGGCATCCAACTACCTGATCAATGATTCGCTCTACGACTACGAGGGCAACTGGGCATTCTGCGTCTTTGATGGCGATGAAGTCTTTGCGGCCCGGTTTGGCTTTGGCCGAGGTATGATTGACCTGTCGGACTACGGGTCCACAGCACGGATCGACAGGGACTTCCTGATGCTGCACGTCGAACTTATGACCAGCGAAGGTGCCGTGCTCTGGATTGGCACAGGCAACTTCAAAGCCCGAGACGTGATACTCAGGCCAGGAGAGTTCGACCACCAACTTGTTGCTGACGGCACCGAGATATTCAGTGTGCGCGGTTGGCCGCAGTCTGGCTGGCGCTTCCAGTCCGACGACGGCCAGGTCGAAGTTGACGTGAGTCTCGACATACTCAGCGCCGCAATACTGCCGGACTGCGTTATGCCTAACAACCTGTTCGCTATGTGGGTTGCAGTATGCCGAGTCGACGGCACGGTCCGGTTTCGGGAGAACGTCAAGCACGTCAGTGGAACCGCGTTCTACGACCACCCCAGGATAGTAGTCCGGCAAAACGAAGTTCCACAGTTCGGATGGTATCTCTATACTCCGACCCGCTTTTCCGACGGTTCGTGTCTGATCAGCTACTACACCGCGGACGCGGTCGGCAGGCGAGTAGACTACTACTCGTTTGGACTGTATATCGACGCGAATGGGCAATCCCAGTGGCTTCCGGAAACCACGCTTGACTCTCTGGAGTTTGACTGCGACGGTAAGCCGCAGCATTGGAACGCTTGCTGGCATTCGGAGGACTTGGACATAACTGCTCACGGGAAAGTGCTTGAGACCGAGATACTCAAAGCGTGGGGGAGTGATTCGGTGCCCCAGACCAGAAAGGATAACGGCAACATTCCACTGGTTTTCGAGACTGACGCCACGGTCCGCAGGGGTGGTGCGGACGCGGCGCTTCATGGTCGCGGCATTGCGGAATACCTGGCACGCCAGGTTTGAACAGCTCACACAAACAATAGAGCCACTACGGAGGACTCAATTGGCACTCAAGAAGGAAACTAATGCACCGCACAGGACAAAAGGTCTCGTGCGCGCCACGGACGATGACGAATGCAGCGAGAGTGACCGGCTGCTCTGGCTGAAAGACGCGCGTTTTGGAGTGTTCTTCCACTGGGGAACCTACGCGGTTCACGCGCACGGCTCGTGGGCCATGCACCAGGAAGCCATTCCCGCGGAGACATACCGGCAACTTGCATATCGCTTCAAGCCCAGGAAGGGCTGGGCTGATGAATGGATGGACCTTGTCGTCGGCTCAGGTGCCCGCTATGCCGTGCTTACCACAAAACACCACGAAGGCTACTGTCTGTTCCCCACCAAGACCACGGACTACAACGCCGCCCAAACGGGCCCAGGTCGTGATCTGATCCGGGAGTATGTTGACGCGTGTCGCCGCGCGAAAGTAAAGGTCGGGTTCTACTACTCCGCGCCCGATTGGCGGTTTGGACTCGACCCGATAACCCCCGACAGCGGGGACCTGTACTCGCGCTACAAAGATTCTACCCGCGCACAGGTCGAGGAACTCTGCACAAACTACGGGCCCATCGATCTATGGTGGTGGGACGGCGAGCCTCCCGACGTAGACGAGACTCTTCGCTGGATGCGCGAGGCCCAGCCAAAGATGGTAATAAACGACCGCTGCGGCCGCGAGTTGGACTGCGCAAGCTGCGAGAAGGAGATCAGGCCGCCCGCAGATATCAAGCGACCCTGGGAATGCTGCACGACTTCCAACGAACACTGGGGCTACTTTGGCCCGGGCGATATCAAATGGTTGCGCGACGTCGACGCGATACACTGGCTGGTGACGTGTGCTTCGTGGGAGGGCAATCTGCTGCTGAACATCGGACCAAAAGCTGATGGCACACTGCCCGCCAAAGCAGTAAGTCACTTCACCAGAATCGGTGAATGGCTGGAAGTAAATGGTGAGTCTATCTACGGCACACGCAGGAGCAGTCTCAGTGGCGGCGCCGGAGGTGCGACGACAGCAAGAGGCGAGGCGGCATACCTTCACATTCTGCACTATCTCGCACCGGAGTATGTGATTCTGTCGCCAAGGGTAAGGGTGCTGTCCGCCAGGGTTTTGTCGACCGGTCAGGAGCTCAATGTTCGCCAAGAGGGCGAGCGCGTGATCATTTCGGGTCTACCTCGCCGGGCGCCCGACAGGCGGGACACCGTGGTCGTCCTTAAGACCGATGGCTGCGCGGAGGCGTAGGCAGACCCGCTCGACCTAACTCAGATCAGATTATCGACGGTGAAGCGCTTGAAGCCGGCTACGCAGGGACGGTATCCGCATACCCAGAACTCTCCCGTCGATGGGCACGCGATTGTCGCCGCCTGCAGATAGTCGTAGCACCATCCGCCGTCGCTCTGCTCAGTCTGGATGTACTCCATCATCCGTTCGACGGTCCACTTGCCTTTGGACGCCTTCAAATGGCTCTTGACTTTCTGTGACAGTTTGATTCCCTGCTCCAGGTCGTGGGCGATGCCTTCGTCCAACAGGGCTTTGACCAGTTCCACCGATTCAAACGTTCCCGCTGTCATCAAGTTGTCCTGATCAGGCTCGCGCAACGCGTGGAGGGCGCCGCACGCCTCCAATGTGACGACTTTGCCAGTCTTGTCCGCGATAGTGAAGACGCTGGTGCAATTGAAGCTTCTGATCATGTCCACCGCCTCCGCTATGTTGGTGGCGTGCTGTATCGCGTACCTTTCGGCGAAGAATGCCCTTGCGTACAGGTCAAATGGAAAAGCGTGCGTGCCATCTGAGAATCTGGTTCCGGCAAACGCGGACGCCTGCCCTATCGCGAGCCCGGACTTGTTCATACTTCTCACGGTCCACGGCATTCCTGCCCACGTCACGGAGTAGAACGGTATGCCTTCGTCGGGCACCACAGCTTCCAGGATGGAAAATGGCGGCGAATCCTCGAGGACCCCTGACATCAGTAGTCCTCTGCTCGGATCGATACAGGACATGTTGAAGCAGGCAAGGGTGGCCGGGTGATCGCCGGACAGGGCGTTCCAGCATCGGAACACATAGGCCATGAAGTCATCTTCGTCTATTCCCGCTGCCCGCGCGATGGCTCTCGTTTCCTCCATGATCCCCGGCCACCGCCGGTCCATATCATCTGCCATCCGTTTGCCATATTCTATAGCGTCCGCCAGGGAGTACTGACTGGTGTGGCCGGGCATCCAGTGTTCGAACGCGATCCGTATGACGTGTCTAAGCTCACTTCCACGAGCCTTTCCGATCTGGGCGAAGCTACCTCTATGCGTGATTTCTATCATTACAGCTCTCTTTCTACGCAGTCGTCGTGTCACTTGCGAACCTCCGTGAGGTCCGGCAGTCAAGCTGCCGGATCGGGGTCCTGAACTTGCTTGCCGGATCTCCCGGCGGTCGAAATGACATGCCTGTGTCATTCCGAACGAATGTGAGGAATCTCGGGGAGATTTCTCCCTGCGGTCGAAATGACATACTGTCCAGGCCCCGTATTGTCCGGGGCAGGGCTATTGACCCGCAAACTGGAACGCATACAACTTGGCGCTCCTCATCTCTAGGCGCAGGCGAATCGATCTTCCGGCGAGGGAGCTTAGATCAGGGCCACCGTTCCAGGTTACTTCGTGGTCGATGAAGTTGCCGTTTATCGGCACACAGTCCTTTGCCCCGAAACCCGGTATGATTCTTGATTGCTCATCCAGGATCGCGACCTTTGCGGAGCCGACTGCGCTGGTGTTGATGTTGAGGTTGAGTCTGTTGCCGCTGAAGGTGATTGGCTTTGTGGTGAGCCGGCCGCCGGTGTGCCCAGCATCCATGGATACGAATCCGTCCACGCGCTGGGCTGCGCAGAAGACGCCAGCTATGTCCTTCGCAAACCACGCCGCCTTCAACGCGGGATCTGCCTTCCAGATGTGGCCCGCCCCGTGGGTACGGGCCTCGGCGGAGAAGTATTGATATATCATCGGACCTCTTCGCACCATCCCGACTGCCATCGTTGTCATTCTTGTATCGATGCCGTCATAGAAGTCGAGACCGACGTAGGGCGACGGAAACCGCTCCCAGGATACGCCGTCGCGGCTCACAGCCATCTGAACCTCAAAAGGTCCATCGTTTGCGCCGCGAGCGTGTCCTTCCCAGTCACGTCCCTTATAGTGGAAGTACATCCCGGGGAATGCCAGATATACATCTTTGGCGAACGGATACTTGAGCGAGGCGTTGGTGTAGATGTTAAGGTTCTTCGGCTCGCCTTCCATTGGTCCCAGCACGGTGGGGTATTCGAATGTTGGAACAGGCACCTTGTCCTCTCCCCAGACGTAGAACGGCTTCACCGAGCGGTCATATTCCCACGGGACATTGATGTCGTCCATCTCGGCGCGCAGAACCACCCGTTCCGGGTTCCATCCACGCATATAGACCACGTATTTACTTATGCGGTCATCCCAGAACGCGACGTTCTGGCTATCCGGCACGAACGGGAAGAGCCTTGTTTCCGAGCGAGTCCATTTCAGGCCGTCGGCGGACCAGGAGACGTACATCCCTGCTTTGTCCTTGTCCGGCCAATAGCGAGGATGCAGTATCTTGTATCGTCTCTCGGGAGGCGCCAGCGGATCGATGAACACGGTTGACTCGCAGTCCGCGTCTAAGATGTTGTTTTCCTTGCTGCCGTTGTAGTCCACCAACCCGAGGTTGGGTCTCTCCCAGTTGAGCCCGTCTTCCGAGGTAATGAGGGACAAAACCAGGCTCAGATTGTCGCCCTGGCCCATGAAATACATCCGGCAGGCCCCATTATCATCGAGGACGCTGGCGTAGAGTCCGACAGAGCCCATCTCCCACGGATGCTCCCGCTTCATAATGCGGCGAATGATCCGGGGAGGGTTCATTACTCGCGTGACGTCCAAGGTCCGTGAATGGTCAACGAGAAGATGGTCGATGAACAGATGCCTGTCGGTGCCGATGTTGACGGCGTTCGCCTTGTTGCGGGATCGTGTAACTGCTGCCATTTCGAGTCCTCCGATTCAAGCAGGCCAGGTTCGCCGCTAATTGATGTATTGTAGCAGACGATAGCTTCGCTTTGCCACAGGCACGGTGATCTTCCCATCGTCCAGCCGCCACACAGGCAACCGCAGGGGCGGGTTCAGCATATCATAGACCGAGTAGAAGCCGGCGTCCTCCAGGCCCAGCCGTTTCATATCCACCTGCAGCGTTACGTTGGCATCCTGGTCGCTGTCATTCATCAGCACCGCGAGAAGTTTGTGTGGGCGCGTGTAGAGCGAGCAGACTACTGGGTCTACCCCGCCGGAATCCACTTTCGCCACATTTCCGTTTTTCCAGTATGGCAGGAATTCCGTGTCGTCGTCCCATCCCCACGCGGTCATTGCACGAAACGCCCACGGAGCCGGATCAGGACCTCCCCACTGAATCACGTCGTGCAACAGGAGAAGTCCCGACAGATGCTGCATGCTCTGAGCGTACGGCGCGTACGTCTCTCCGGGATGGGTCTTCTGATGTTCCAGCCACCCGGGGTCTTTGTTGAACACCACCCCCTGTTCCGGCAGGAACATTGTCTGTGTGCCCCACAGACTCGGCACGTACTGCGCGCGCATCGTGTCCAGAGGTAGCATCCGCGAGTAGTCGAGGGGGAACTGCGGGTCGGCGGCGCGTTTGCCTTCCCAGTAAGAAGCGAACTGTTCGCCCTCAATCATTATGTCGGCGAACGCCCAGTACGCCATCCAAGGCAGTCCGGACATATGCACGGTGACCACGTTGCGCGGGTCCACGGCCTTGGCCGCCACGTAAACCCGCTTCATGTACTCTCTCGAAGCAAGAATCGGCACTGCCGGCTGCCAGTTCCCTGCGTCATCACTATATCCACAGCCGTGCGCACGGTTGCCGCACAGCCAGACTGCCGAATTGTCGAAGTAGAGGCCATACCAGGGCGCGTTCGGCCCGCGTCCCAGTTCTCTGAGGGACTTGTCGAGGTAGTAGAGGTAGAAGTCCTGATAGCCGCGCGAGCCGGGGCACACGTAACCGTTCATCCACTGATTACGATCGGTTATCGGCTCGAGGTCCGCCCACGCAGGTGGAGTAACACGCCAATCCAGTTGGTAGTAACGATACTCCGGCGAGTTTGCCTCGGTGAAGCCGACGTTGCAGTAGAGGTTCATGATCTCCTGACGCAACGTCCAGTTGTCGTGCATCTGTTCCCGTAGGGCTCGGATCGTGGCGCCGCCTGGCGCGTCTGGTCCGAACACCTCAGCATTCCAGTGGTTCCAATAGTTCCAACGGCCGTTCCATCGCTCAGTATACATATAGACCTTGGGAACACTGGGCAGCTTGACTTCAAAATCACGATCTCCGCCTCCCCAGTAGCACTCGCGCCATCCGGTGGTTCGGGGACGGCAAGGGAGCCCCTGCCACCCGAAAGCGATCTCCCGCGCGGGTTCAAGCGAGACGGTTTCGTCGATGAAGTTGAGCTGCAGCACATATTCCTTGTTGCGAGGGAGCAGGCCGATGCCGTTCCTGATTTCCGCCAGTTTCCAGCCCTGCAGAGATTCGCGGCACCACTGGATGCCGTGCTCTTCATCGCCGAGCCGGACGAAGTTGCCGCCGGGCGGTCCGCCTGCCGGACTGAAGAACGTCGGTTTGTCCGGTGCGAGCCCGGTTGAGCTGCCCGGGATATACGAGCCATCATACCACACAGTGGCCATCTCAGGCCGAACCGGCGTCTCAAGTCGCACCCCATCCACGGCAGGCCCAGAGAGCTCCAAACGTGTCCAGTAGAACCCGTCAAACTCAATCCAGCTCTCGGCGGTCACGCGGACCCCATCTACCACACACGTCTGCGTGAACTCGACCCGCTGCGGCGTGATTTTCGTCCAAGTGAGCTTGCCATCGGCAGCAGGGGTTTCTCGCCCTGAGCGCTTGATGAGCAGCCGTTGAGGGGCGGCGAGGAAGTCGTTTCCGAGGATGTTCAACTGGCCAAAACCGATTGGCGCGTCCAGACGGTATACGCGGCCCCAACAGCGAACCTCCTTGCGTGCTTTGTCCACGGTTATCGGAGTCCAGGGCGCAGGCACCTTGTCCGTCACGCCGATAGTGTTACCCGCCCACTCCGGTCGCGGTTGGATGCTCAAGTCCGCCGAGACAAGCGGCTGCGCAACGCCCGCGATCGTGACTTGCGCCGTGACAGTGTACTTTCCCGGGACCAGCTTCGAGGTGTCCAGTGTTGCCGGCTGCCATAGCTGCGTAAATCGGTCGATCTTGCCGCTCAAGATCGGCTTGGTGTTTCCTGCCGAAGTGAGGGTTACCTCGGCTCGTGCTCCCTCACTGATTGCCGAACCGTTGCGAACTCCGACCATTGCTTCGAGATAGCGGGCTCCGGGGTGGAAGTTGAGGTGCAGCGCCGGCAATGGTCTGGTGGGAAGTGCAGAGGCCCAAGCAGGCGCAGACTCTCCTGCGGCCGGCGCCGGACTGCCGTTCGCTTCCATCTCCTCGATCTGCAGCAGCGCCGACTTACGGAAGATCGCGACCGCACGGGTACGGACCGGGGCTGCGAATACGTGCTCAGTCACGGGACTGGTGTTGCCTGTGACCGGTTCGCCCTGTGTGACCCAGTCTGCCTCGACCCGTGGGTTGCCCCCTGGTTTCAGTGTCTGAATCTCGAAGTCGCGGGTGATGTTCTGCGTGAAGTGGAAGACGGTCACATTGGTCAGCTCGACCGTGTAATCCCACATCAACCATGCACGTGCTGGAGCAGGGCGGCCGAGGAATGCAGTGTT
>CAYSLA010000027.1:22823-28700 GCA_964431685.1 uncultured bacterium
AATCCCACATCAACCATGCACGTGCTGGAGCAGGGCGGCCGAGGAATGCAGTGTTTGGTCCCCAACCAGGCTGCCCATCATTGAGCTGGGTTGTGGTCTGCCAGCCTACTGTCGAACCCCATTCCTCCAGCACGCCGTTATTGGCGGCAGTCGCCAGCCAGCCGAGGTTGGGCGCGGCCCTTACACCGGACAGAACAGACAGGCTGATCAGAATCGGCAGCAAAACAACTTTCTGAATACAGTTACTACGGAAGTAATGGCTTTGCGGATCACTTGAATGCTCTCTAGACGCTATCACGTTTGCACGCTCTCTTTCCATAATCGGGAATGGGTTCCACCCATCACGCCTGTACCTTGTCCACGGGTATATTGGTGAACCATGGAATCTCCTTGCTGATCAGATAAACGCGGTCTTTCTCCGTCGGCAACTCGATCACCTCGCCCGGCACGAGAATACGGTTGTAGATTGGTACAAGCTTCATCTGCTCGTCAACGGTAGAGAACCGAATGTCGGTGTCGAGTTCGTAGATCTTAGCTTCGACCCCGCAGTCGGGCTCGTTGGGGAACGGGTTCAGCAGGCGCAATTCATTGCCGCACAGGCTCTGGACGATCACGTATTGGGTACGGTTCTCGCGTCGTTCAGCGGTGACCAGGAACCCGCCCTGGGCGCGCAGCGAGTGGAACCGCACAGGCTCGGGGTTGTCCGGCGCGGCCGGAAAGACCTGCAACAGGCCGTCCTGGCTCTGCAGGAGCATCTCGCTCAGGAAGATGCTGTAGCCTGGCGAGGCATCCACTTCGACGTAGTACGCATCGTGGCCAGTAATGAATCCCGATGGGCTGAGGTCGTCGCAGCAGAACTCGATCATCTCGAGCGCGCGCTCCGCATGTCCGAGACGCAGCAACGCAGTGGCCTGGATCGCTCCTGGAAAGTGAACGACCTCGCGCGCTTTCGCTTTGCGATACGCGTAGTAATCCTCGACGGTCTCTTGCGCCTGAGCGCGCAGGGCGTCCGGCCCGTGTTGAGCACTGACCAACTCCATCGGGAAAACCGCCATGAACCGCGCCCAGTCCCATTGATGCCACAGTCCGCCCTTGTCGGCAAACTCCAGCCAGACGCCGCTCGCGTCGGTTGGCATGCTGGGTAGCCGCGACAGGATCTCGCGCCATTTCTCGCAAGGCCCAGCGTCAACGCCTAGTTCTTCCGCCGCCGCCAGCGCCATCTGGAACGTGCGGATGACGACCGGCAGATCCCACGACGAGTTCGTGCCGGCTCCGGCGGTCGAGCCGACAGCGATTTCCATTTGGATCGTGGGAAAGAGGTAAAGCCTACCTTCGGCGTCCTCCTGAAGATAGTCTTCATAAAACAGGGCGCATTCCTTGAGCAGCGGATAGGCGTACTGTTCGAGAAACGCACGATCGCCGCTGTAGCGGTAGTGCCACCAGAAATGCTCGGCCAGCCAGCCGCCGCCGCCGATCCAGGTCGAGAGCAGTATTCCGGTGCAGGTGTCCACCCCGTCCGGCCCCATAGCAATAGGGTAGCGCGTGCCGCGCATCTTGAAGTACGCAGCCGTGTCTTGTTTGCAGCGGGGCAGTACATCGGAGAACAGATGGTAGAACGGCTCGCCCAACTCGAGCCGGTTGGCGGTGTACTGGCCCCAGTAGAGGACTTGCATGTTGATGTTGTTGTGGAAATCGGCGTTCCAGGCCGGGTAGTTCTCCTTGATCAGGTTAGATTGCAGACCCGGACTCATGCGTCCGGGCCGGCAGCAGCCCGCCTGCAAGTACAGCGCCTGGTACCAGGCCCGCTCGACCTTCTTCCACGGCGTGCAGACGTAGGCTCGCCGCCAATACCCGTGCCACCAGGCCCGATGCGTCTCGTGCAGCGCCGCGAAACCGGTCGCCAGTGCATCATCCAGGTTGCGCCGCGCCTCAGCCAGAGGATCCGAGCACTCCAAGCTTGTCACGAGGGTCACGTAGAACGTCAACGCCGCCTGATGCGGCAGCACGCTCCCTGTTATGCGATCGCCCGCCGTCGCCACTTGACGATCGGCTGCGTCAACCGCGGCCATAAGGACGAAGTGTTGCCCGCCCGGCAACTCCTGCCGCACCCAGAACCGGTTGCCATCGCTCCCGCACGATGGCGCCTCCATGTCCGCGTCGGCAGGCCGCCACAGACTGAAGTGCACCGGAGTGCGCCACGGCAGGTCTCTGCCAGGCTCCGCTTGGGCGACGAATACGTTCCGCGCCGCATGCACGAATGAGGTCAGACGCACGCCCTGATCCGGCCCGCCGCTGCCGGGCCGACGGTCTCCGATCGGCTGCCAGCTCTGCGTTACATCCGCGTGCGCGAACGACAGGCGTTGTCTGAAGCGGCTGACCAGTGCGCTTGGGAACAGCTCCAGCCGTAGCATTCCGCCTGGCTTGGCCGTCGCCACCGCCTGAGTGCTCTTTTCATCAGTGCGCGCCTGGATATCCCGGAACCGGACGTTGTCCTGCGCCGCCAATACCTCACGCAGTTCCGCGAACGACACGTCCGGGGAATTCGGCCCCGGCATCGGCGTATAGTCCCACAGGTCAGTCTTGCCGAAGCTGAACATCGTGGCTTCCGGTGGGCCATAGGCCAGAACGCCCAGGTCACCGTTGCCAAGCGGACATCCATTGACCCAATGCGCCTGCGGTTCGGCATACTCCAGCGCGTGGCGGCTGTCCAGATATGCCACCGGATCCACCGTGAAGCGGTTCCAGCGGTCGTCCAGCACCTGGTCCACAGCGGCCGGCAAGATGCCGCGCTCTTCGTCACGACTCCACAGATTGTCAAAACTCATGATCTGCCTCCAGCCCCGCACTTAGAGTCTATTCCTTCTCAAACCGCACAAAATCGAGTATCTGATATTCGCCGGGAAGCGCGAATCCGGAACCGGGCTGTCCTGTGATGTAGGCGCCCAGCGGATAATACTTGATCGTTAAAGTGCGTTTTCCGCCTTTTACGCCGAACAATTCTCTTAGGTCCTTCGCGCCGTAGTCAAACCAGGGTGGAGTGTGAATCTCGTGGAGCCACACCAGCCGCCCGGTCTCCTCGTCTCTGATCCGCAGCCCGAACCCCATCGGCATCGCTATACCTTTATCCAGCTTATCCTTCCCGTCTCGTTTCACCAGTCCTTCTGGCACAGGATCGCTTCCTGGGTCTTTTTGCTTCCACGATACGAACGGAGTCTTGTCGAGGTCGACCACAACGTTGCGGATTAGAGCGTGCGGCCACGCCCCACCTTCCGGGTTGGGTGTCCGCCGCATGAATACGGTGTCGTCGCCGACCTGTTTTACCGCAAGGTATTCGCTGTTCTTGACTGTCGTCGCATCCATATAGTCCTGCAGATCCCATTTGGCATCTTTGGTGGCTTCGAGGTAGTCGGCTGGGTCGGTCTTCGGCGTATGGCCGTTTGATGTAGCTGCAGCGGCCGCGTCGGCTGGCAGCGCCGCCACCTTTTTGGCAACCAGCTCCAGCGCCTTGGCCGTTGCTTGAGGCGATATCTGTCCGATCAGAAGAGGCTTGGTGTTTCGATTCTTTGCCGCTTTAATCAACTTGGGAAGCATATCCTGGCTGAACTCCCCAACGTTGTTTTCCAGATCGAAACGAATGGTGTTGGCTGGCGTGTGGTCAAAGTAGGTCGCCAGGTTGATCTTAGGCGAAAGCATGAACGGCGGGCAGGCCATCACGTTGTTCCTGAGGGTGAAGAGATTCGGTATCTCCTCGCACCACACGGCCGCCTTCTTGCCGCTACCCTGTGCCGCGACGTAGCAGTCCTCGAGCACTACTCCCGCGCGGCTGAAGTTCCAGACAGGCGTCATACCGCCGAACTCGCCGCCGAAACGGAAGTTGCGGCAGGTTAGCATACCGTAGTTGTCGATCCACCGGTCGTCCTTACCGGTCACCAGTGGGACGCCGACCACGTTTTCCAGGAGCAGCTTCGCCCCTCGCGCAACGATGGCCGCCTTATCGCTCATCCACGCGGTAGTAATCCACGCGTCGCTGAACGTGGTCCAGTCGCAGGACGTGTATAGCACCTGTTCACACTGGACAAAGTGGCACCCCTGGACAACGAAATGGGTGGAGTTGCTGCCGGGTCTCATATATATCGCGAAGTCAGAGGACTTGCTAAAACTGCAGTTTTCTACAAACAGCAACCCAGTGTCTGTGTTGGGGTTACCCATGTTCAACTGCTTGGCTCCGCCGGATAGGCTCACACCTTTGATCGTCCCGCGCCAGGCGAACTTCACATAAAAGATGTCCTTGGCATCTGCTTCCTGTATGATGTTAACAGGACCTTCCCCTCGGAAGTTCGGGCCGTAAATCTCTATGGTATCTCGCAGGCGGTAGGAACCCGCCGGAAAGACCACTTCCTTATAGGGGAATACTTCCTGCGCCTTGAATGCGGCCTGAATGGCCGCGGTGTCGTCGGTGACGTTGTCGCCTTTTGCGCCAAAGTCTTTGACGTTCAGATAACCGGAGTTATCCTCCGCCAGAACAGAGCCCGCGCACGTCGCCAATAGCGTGACGGCAAGCCAAAGCAGTGATCGTCGGTGCATGGTAGGGTTCCTCCACAATGAAATCTCAGTTTTCTGCACAATTGACCCTTGACAACCACACAAAATGTGGTATACTGCGATTATACGACTATTCGCATGTGTTTGCAACGTCTGGTTGGCTGGCGGGGTCTCTCCATTCCGAAAAATAATCTAGAAAAATGGTATGAGGCCCTTGACAAGTTGCCGATAATAGTGCATACTACGATTATACGACTATTTACCAGTTTGGCATGTCGAATTTCAGGGAGTGCATTTCACGATGGACGGGTTGCCGCTCTATGTTCAGGTACGCAATAGTATAAGGGAGGGCATCGAAAAAGGCATCATCAAGCCGGACGCCGACGGTGTGTTGCCCAGCCAGCAGCAGTTTGCGGCACATTTCGAAGTTGGTGTCGCAACGGTCAAGCGTGCCGTAAAGGACCTTGAAGACCTCGGAATGGTGATGAGCCGCCGCGGCCGGGGCCTGACTCTGAACCCCGCCTTGCGGAAGAGCTTCGACGAGGTCTCCGGCTCCAAGCAGATGCCCCATATCGGGGTGGCGCGGTTTGGAGTAGCCAGTCCATACATGCGTAGAATCATGTCGGGCGCTGAGGCGTTCAGCGAGGAAAAGCACGCCATCATCCATACCATCTCACTTCCGGGGCTGGAGATGGAGGTGCAGGAAGAGGCATTTCTCTCCAGCATCTCACTGGTGAACCTTGACGGAATGCTTATATTGAGCGCTGTCTCCAGCGGTTTCATCGCACGGCTTGTCAAAAGAGAGATACCCTATGTAGCAGCCAATGTTCTCGCGGACAGGGGCGAGGTCTGCCACGTTATCGACTGGGTATCTGAGAACCGCAACGTAATGGAGGCAATACTCCGTCGAGGCCGCAAGAATACCCTCTTCTTTGCCGGCGAGGAAAGCAAGCTTAGCACGTGCCTGAAGTTCTTTGGCTACAAACTGGCCATGGCCGAACACGGGCGGAGTCCTGATTTTGACTACATTGTCTACGAGGACTACAACATCGACCGTGCGATAGAAATCGTTGCCGGGATGCTTGATTCCGGAAAAGAACTCGACTCTGTGCTGGCGTTCGACGACATGATGGGCGGTGCAATCCGCGAC
Organism: uncultured bacterium; assembly: GCA_964431685.1. Classification (GTDB taxonomy): domain Bacteria; phylum Armatimonadota; class UBA5829; order UBA5829; family UBA5829; genus CAYSLA01. The sequence goes on from CAYSLA010000027.1 coordinate 28,516, forward strand.
TACCTCGTGTCCAGAGGGCGCGAAGACATACTGATTGCCGGACTCGGCAACTATGACGGGTTTGAGGACAAGGTAACCATCACCAGTGACGAAACACTTCACGACATCGGCTTCAACTCGATGAAGACGCTCTTTGATATGATGAACGGGATCAAGCTCGAAAAGACCAAATTCTACTATGACTC
>CAYSLA010000028.1:0-28565 GCA_964431685.1 uncultured bacterium
AAGAATGATTCCCATAAGTCCCATAAGTCTTATTGCTCCCATTCTATTGAGAGGCACACAAAATGAAACGACACGGTTTCACACTAATAGAACTACTTGTAGTCATAGCAATCATAGCCATCCTTGCAGCAATACTGTTTCCCGTCTTTGCCGCGGCAAAGCAGAAAGCCAACAGTGTCACATGCCTTTCTAACCTGAAGTCTATTGGCCAGGGCTATATGATGTACCTTGACGATAATGACGGATCATTCGGCATGGTCGGGTGGACCTGGTGGAATGAGATTCAGCCCTACGTAGCGCTGAAGAAGGATCTCAGTGCGGCCGAGTCCCGGCGCATAATTGAATGTCCCTCTGGAGCCGTCACGCTCCACAAGTACAACAACTACTTCTTTGACTACGGCATAAACTATAATCTCAGGAACCAACTAAACGTTCTGCTTGGAATCCTGAGCCCGGGCTACTCACAGGTGAACTACACCATGATACCCTATCCTTCTCAGACCATCCTTGGGGCAGACCGCGAGACCGCTGTATGGGATTTCGCCGTTGGTGTGACAATGAACCTGTCCAAGCCCGACTTCGTGCCGGCCTGGGTATACAAGGTTGCTCTGAGACACGGAGGCAGGGGAAACCTTGTCTTCATTGACGGACACTGCCAGTCGATTGGCTCTCTGGAGCAAACGCTCAGTCCTGAGAACCTGTGGGATCTTAAGTAGTCTCTGGCTACCACGAAAACACGCAGTCTGCAAGGTCTTTGGCCCTACTGAGGAGTAGTCATGATATATCGCCTGTTGCTATGCGCCACCATAATTGCTGTTCCGATTTCGGCATCCGTGGGTGATCCGGTGCTCCGTGTGCCTTATGCTTCCACATCTGTCAGGCTGGATGGCAAGATCGGCAAAGCCGAATGGAATGATGCCGCGGTGTTGCGCAACATCCACGTGCGAGGCAACTCTCGCCTTGCCTACCCGGCCACCACCATCTACGTGAAATACGACAAAGACAACCTGTGGGTGGCCGCGGAATGCGTGGAGGGTCAGGACGGCTACCCAAAGGCTCACAGACGCAAGCCCACCGACTTACTCACAAACGATGATTCGCTGCAGGTCGTGCTTGGCATATCGGACGAAGCGTCTCAGCCCAAAGCCGACATAAACTTCGGCGGGTATGCGGGCGCAACCGGCCAGAAAGCTTGCGCGGCAGACTACTACTATCAGTTCACGGCGAACAGTGCGGGAGCGGTCTCTCGTTTCTTCATAGAATCACCTCTGGACCATCCGAAGTTTGATGCGAAAACAAGCTCCGCCAAAGGCTCCTGGACGGTTGAGATGCGCATACCTTTTTCGTCGTGGGGCGCCGCGAATCCTGTTGGAAACACGTATCCCGCCAACTTCTTCAGATTTCGACCACCCGATATGACCGCCTGGCACTTGCCGGCATTCGGCGGATATGCGCCGATGCCTTTTGGTGAGATACACTTCCTTCCCAGCGAATATTCGGACCAGAAGACCGTAGAGCCTCCACATGCCCAACTGCCGACGGTTGGCAACTCAGTGGTCTTCGTTAACGGCCTTGCAGTTCAGGAAGAAGTGGCTGGCGAGCTTTCCGCGACACTGGAGTACTACCCGCTTTCGAGGCAGATCATCGGGCTGATAGAGACACCTGAGGGCGCCGGCGCAGACCACGCGATAATCAGCGTTGACGGCGTGGAAGTTGCCAGGCAAGCCCTTACAGGCGGCGGCAAGACGAAGTTGACAGCGGTTGTTAGCGACGGGACCGCCCTTCCCACGACAGCGAGCCTCGATGTCATCTCGAGCGACGGTGATAAACTAATCGCTAAAAACATAGACATACCTGATCACGATATACCCGATTGGTATGGAACCGACGCAGGCAATGACTACATCGACAAGAAAGCGCCGAGTCCTTGGAGCGCACCGGTGGTCGAGGGCAGCCGCGTGAGGCTATTCCATAACAGCATGGAGTTTGCATCCGGCGCACTGCCAGGCTCGGTGGTCGACGGACTCGGTGAGCTTCTTGCCGGCGAGGCTGTTGTTGACGTGGAAGTGAACGGAAAGCCCATCTCGCTGAACCGGTCCGCGCCGGAGTTGAGAGTCGACGGTGTGGTTGCTCAAGTGATCTCCGATCAGGGCGCACTGCAGTCTCGTGCGAGTATCGAGTTCGACGGTTTCACGACTGTGAAAATGCGGCTTCGCGGAGTTGATCCGGCTTCGGTCAGCAAAGTCTCCGTAGCTTTCCCTATCAGAAAAGAGATCGCGAAGTTCTTGAATACGGGCCACCTGCAGAACACCCAGAAGCTCATGGGATTTGGTTGGGAAGGCCCGGGCAGCGATATATGGCTGGGTAATCAGGACAAGGGCCTGTGGTTTAGCTCAGATACGCCTCTATTCTTCTCAGCCAACAGGCGATCCCAGATTCAGATCACGGAGGACAGAGCACAGACCTGGCTCCGGTTCAATTTCGTAGACGCTCCCGGTCAGATCACAGACAAGGACCACATATTTCGGTTCTTCATCCAGCCGACCCCCACGAAGAAACCGAGCCTGGCCAAGAGCGGGCTGTTCGGCGGCAAGCTTGCTATGTGGTTTGAGGAGTGGTCGGACTACGAAGGATACCCCGATCTCGCGAAGATGCCCGAGGTGGCGAAGCGATCGGCTGCGGCCCACGAAAGAGACCAGCAGTTCATACTCTACTTCAACCAGCAACTCGCTGAGAACTCGCCAGGCTTTAAGGAGTTCCGGTCCGAACTCATCGTGCCCCCTGGTCTGATGTGGTACAAGCGGGCATACGAACCCGGTAAGGGCGTGCCGTGTTACGTCTGCTGCACTCACGGGCCTTTCGGCGATCTCCTGCTGGACGGTATGCGCAAGCTGAGAGATGAGGGCGGAATAGACGGTATCTACTCTGATGGCACCAGTTACCCCTGGGAGTGTGACAATCTCGCGCACCGGGGTTGCGATGACAATGTAGTTGTCAGATGGGATGGCAAGGATGAGAGCCGGATCACCGGGGTCCGCGAGTTCCTGAAGCGCGTGCGGGGAATCTTCGATGAGAATGGCAGGAAGCCGGCGATGGTTACACACTGCGGCGGCGGACTCGACATTCCGACGACTTCGCTGTTTGACTCATACTATGAGGGAGAAGCGCTGGTCCGCTACCGGCCGGACTACGCAATTCCGCTCCACGTGTTTGCAGTTGGGTATAGCGGATGGCAGTGGGGAATCCGAACCGACATGATACCCGCGCTTTGGTCTTCGCAGACGGTTCGGCTGCTGCCCTGGTCGCTGCTGCACGATACCCAGGTAGGTGGTTCTTCCGGCGAGCTGGAGCGCAAGATATATTCTGACTACTCCGACGATGCCACCGTGGAATACTACCCGTACTGGCGAGCTCAGCCCCACGTGAGAAAGCTCAAAGGAGACGTGCTGTTCTCATACTACCGCAAAGCCGGCTCGACGATGCTCATTGTCAGCAATCTGACGTGGAATGAACAGGAATGCGAACTGGACCTGAATGGTCTGTATTCCCGAAAGACACTTGCCGCCACGGATATGGCAAGGGATATTGTGTTTCCTTTGCAAGGCAATCGCGCCAGGTTTGCCCTGGATGCCCACAGCTTCATAGCCTTGCGGCTGGACACGTCATCCGGAGCAGACGCCGCGGGCGACACACAACCGACGCGAAGTGCCGAGCGCACCGGTCTGGAGGGCAAGTATTCCGGCACCAGACTGGCGGATTGGGAAGTAAACTCGGCGGATCCCGGAGTCAGCGTGCAGGACGGATGCAGTATAGGTGGCATTGAGGGCGGTATCAGACTGGGCAGCACGGTGCATCAAAGTGCCTCGAGCGCTGCATTCAGAATGAGCATCGCCGATCAGGGCACCGTGAGACTTAAGATCGTACGCTCGGGCAGACTAGGGCTCAACATAGCGGGAGCCGGTTTGTCATTTGACGGCGGTTGGATTCCGTCGGCGGCTCCCACAAACACCGGATATTTCCATCATCCGGGGACCAACCCTGAGAAAGCGGAGATTCTTGCGGTTTCCTGGCGCGATGGAATGATCGACGCAACCTACGGAGACATGAACGTCGCGAAGGGTTTGTCTCTCAGAGGCATGGGCTCAGCGAGATCGCTTTCGCTGAGCACCTGGGCAGGCGACTGGTTCGCGTTCGAAGTGCTGGAGATATCGGATCAACCCAGCATACTCTTCCCGAGCAAAGTCGCACACCCGATTCTATGACACGCAAATGGACCAGGTTGGAGTGATTAGAGATTGGTGAATCCAGACAACAGAGAGAACTACGGCCACTACAGCGATTTCGGTGATGAGTTCATCATCACCAGGTTTGACACGCCCAAACCGTGGCTCAACTACTCGTGGAACCGCTCGCTGCTCAGTTCCATTGACCAGCGCGGCCGCGGCTCAGCCGTCTATCGCAGCCCATCGGGAGAACGTACCAATCTCATCCAGGACCGTATTGTATACATCAAAGATAGAGACAGCGGTGATATATGGACGGTGGGTTGGGACCCGGTTCAACTTGACTTCACCCACTACAGATGCAGGCACGGACTGGGTTACACAGCAATCGAGTCACACAATGGCGGCATCGTCGCATCGTGCACTATCACATCGGCGTCAAGAGATCCTGTTGAGCTCTGGACGACCCGCATAGAGAATGCGAGTTCGGACACCCGCCATATAAGCGTCTATCCTTATGTCGAGTTTGACTTGGACGGCCCCGGCGCCTATGGCGGTGTTGAGAACTACACAGTCAGTCGGTTTCGGTCGAGGACGAACACCATATTGGCGATCAATCAGTGCCGCACCGGCAACCCGACCAAGAGCAACTGCTTCTTTCACTGTGACGCGGCTCCGGATGATTTCCAGATCAGCAAGTACAAGTTTCTTGGAAGCAGATACGGGAGCCTCGCAAGGCCGAAGGGAGTGGCCGGCAGCGCCCTTGGCGGCATAGAAACCGCAAACGAGCCATTGATCGGGGCTATGCAGTACGACCTCGTTCTGCGTCCCGGTCAGATAGTAGAGTTTCGCTGCATAGTTGGGCCGTTCGCCCAAGAGTCTGAGGTATCTGATCTGTGCGAACGCTATTCCGGAGCCGAGGCGTTTGATGAGGTCCTGCGCAACTGGCGCCAGCGGTGCAAATGTTTCTTGAACGTAGATATTGATGTCCGGGATGATTACCTGAACCCGCTGTTCAACACGTGGACAAAGCACCAGCTATCAATGCTGATGGACTGGTCTCGTGGGTGGACGATGGGGTTCCGGGATACTTTGCAGGATGCGCAGGCATACTGCGCTCTGGACCCGGCGAAATCCAGGGAATCCATAGTTATGGCTGCCAGTCATCAGATGTCGGATGGCAGCGCGCTTCGCGGATACTGGCCCGTCGATTCGAACAAGTACGCGGACGGCGGGGTGTGGCTGGCTCTGGCGTGCGTGGATTACGTCAAAGAAACCGGAGTCACGGACATCCTCAATGAGGAAGTGCGTTTCAATGATGAGGGCTCTGCCACAGTGTTCGAGCATGTCTGCCGAGGCTTGAGCTGGATTAGCCAGAACCCCGGCGAACACGGTCTTGCAAGGGTCCTGTTCGGTGATTGGAATGACTCGCTCAATATCGGGATTGGCGGGAAGGGCGAGAGTGTCTGGCTCTCGATGGCGTTGGTGCAGGCCGCGAGAGAGATGGCCGAGCTCGCACGCTTCGTTGGGCGTGCTGATCGAGCACAGCAGTTCACCGAGATGGCTAACACTGCTGTCGCTGCCGTGCAGTCGTGCTGGGACGGGCGGTGGTATCTTCGTGGTTACACCGACCAGGGGGAAAAGGTGGGCTCCGCAGAGTGCAAGGAAGGCAGAATATTCGCCGAAACGCAGACCTGGGCCATACTGGCGGGAATTACCCCCCATCTCTGGGATGCCATCGAGGCCTCAATGCAGGAGCACTTGATGACGGACTACGGACTGCTCGTATGTCAGCCCGGTTTCAAGGAGTATGATCCCGCGCTGGGACGGATTACGACCATACCGGCCGGTTGGGGAGAAAACGGCAGTTCCTACTGCCACGTCAGCGCATTCAAGGCAGTGGCCGACTGCGTTCGACGTGACGGAGATGCCGCTCTGGACTCTCTGATCAGAATACTGGCCTGCAATCCGGCGAACCCGGTATCTCGATCCGGCGCCGAGCCCTATGGCTTCACCAATATGTTCCGGGGCCCTGAGCACCCGCAAGCGGGTCTTTCCCTCCGAAGCTGGTATACTGGAACGGTCGGATGGGCGTTTCGGTGCGTGACACAGTGGATGCTTGGGGTGCGGCCCACGTACAAGGGCCTGCTGATTGATCCTGTAATGCCCAAGGCATGGCCTTATGCCAGAATGCTGAGGCGGTTCAGGGGCGCGCAGTACGACATCCAGATAGAGATATCGAGCGCGCTCGAAAAGAATGACGTTCGAGTGAGCGTAGACGGCTCAGAAATACGAGGAAACCTGATCAGACTGTCCGACTATCCCGACAAACATGAAGTCAGGGTGACTGTGGGCAATGCTGCCGATGGCGCACCCGATATGAAGCTTGAGGCTGAGACAGCCTATGGACTGGCCAGGTAGTAGCAATGGAATTTGATCGCAACAACGCAGTCCTGTGCCACGCGGCCGAGGAACTCGAGAGATTCGCGAGCGATGCGGGTGAGCGCGTGTTTGCCATCCGAATCGATCCCGAAGCGCAACCCGGCACGTTCGGCGTTAACAGCGGCGAGAATGGGCGCGTAGACATCTGGGGAGCGGATGCGTCGAGCGCGCTGTGTGCAGTGTATTCGCTTCTGGAACACGCTGGCGTGCTGTTCGACGTCACCGGGCCCATCCTCAGACAGACCAAAGACATCTCTCGCATAGACGGCTGGTCGGAGACATTTGATCCTGCCGTGCGATGGCGAGGAATCCGTCAGCACATCAACTTCCCGATGGACATTTCGTCCTATTCGCTGGATGAAGCCAGAGACTACATACATAATCTTTCTCGCATGCGCTTCAATGCTATTACTTTTCACAGCTACCCCGGTCAGTGGTATGAGGCCGATCTTTCTGACGGAAAGGTTCTCGCTGGCGGCTTCTTCTACAACCAGACACACTTGGTGCCGGATCATCCAGTGGTTGGCAAAGCTCTTGGCAACCAAAGGGTCTTCTGCATTCCCGAAATTGAAATGGTCTTCGATCAGCCCGAAAACCGCAGTCGAATGGCGATCGAATGGCTGAGCGAGGTTATCGCCGAGTGTAAGCGCGTGGGTTTGCGAGTGCAGTTTTCAGTTGAGCCTCGCGGCGCAGCGATTGAGGATGGCATTGGGTTGGTCGAATCAGTACTTGAAAGCTATCCGACCATTGACGCACTCGAGCTTATGACTCAGGAATGCGGATGTGGCTACTCTATCCCTCCGCCATCCATCGAAGACGCGCGGGCCGTAATCTCGCACTGCTTTGGCTCGGATGCGCTGGACGACCCTGACATATCAGAGAGCATCGTCGACGGAATGCGACAGTTGCCTGGGACTGTCCGGGAACTTGCGAGCAACATAGACCTGGCTCGTGAACTTCAGAGCAGGTGGAGCGGACGAGCGCACCCAACAATCGTGCTTGGTGTCTACGCTACTGATCCCTCGACGCTAAGGATAGCCCTATGTCTTCTGCGTCGCTACGCTCCTGAAGGAATAGACCTGGCGTTTCTTCCTGCACACGGTGGGCGTGTTGTGGTCGACTCGCTGGAGAAGATGGGTATGACGCGGGCAGACGTGGACAGGTCGATGATCTACAGTTGGATAGAGTTCGACGGAAGCATGTATCTGCAGCAGAACTCGATTGTCGGCACGCGGAAGTTGCTTGAATACGCCACGGCTGTCAGTGGCGATCACCCTGTGAATGGTCTGTGTTTCAATCACTGGAGGACTGCTGAGAATCGTGCAGCGATTCGCTATTCAGCCGAGGCTTGTCTATTCGGGCCAATTCTTGAGCAAGAGTTCTATCGCGCCTATGCTGAGAGTCTGGGAATATCGAGTGTGGACAGCTATACTCAGGCAATGGCAGAACTGGACGAGGCAGACAGCTATGTAAGGGACAATCTGTTCAATGTTGGTTTCTGCTATGCGGGGTGTTGGGGTCTGGGACTCATCGAGCAGTGGCAAGGCGAGAGTCTGCTGGCAGCTTTGAGTCGCTACGAGCGCGTTGGTTCGCTGCTTGGTGATGTTGTGAGGAGCACGACTTCAGCAGAGGGAGCCCAGCACGCCTCATTTCTGGCAAACAGGGTCCAATGCACGATACTGCATCTGCGTGCGATTGCGAACATGGTTGAACTGCAGCCCTTGTGCAAAGAGGACATTGATGACAGATTGGGAGCGCAGATTGCCTCCTTATGTGACGCTGCAATGGAGAGTGCCGAGCATTATATGCTCGTCCATGCACAGTTGATGCCTGATAGAGGCTGCGAGGGGACTCTGGTTGATTACTATCAGACCCTTCCCGCAGTCATAAAGAGAATTCGCTCCGAATACGTCGGCGATGAGAGGGTGGGCGGCATTGAACAGGAAACGTGCGACCGCCCGCCGCTTCCCGCGCTGTAACCTGTCTTGGAGGAGAGCGTAGTGAAAGTAAACCGTCTCTGGATGCGTGTCTTATGTTTGGCAGCGAGTCTGCTCTGTGTGTTCCTTGCCGGACTATCTGCGGAGCCAATGCTCACGGTCAATTCTCTTGCAGACCTGAAAGGCCTTGCACCCCAGGCGGTGCCCGGTTTGAAACTGAGCGCGATGGTCAAGTACAGGACTCAGGTCAATGATAACGGCGGTGGCGTGTTCACCTGGGATTCCTCGTTGAACGAACCCACCGATGAGGCAATCGTGGTGGCTCCGAACAACTACACCGGCGTTGGCAGATGGAAGCGCAACTACGAGGGTGTCATCCAACCTTCCTGGTTTGGCGCTCTGGGGAACGGAAACGACGACCACGATGCCTTGCAGGCGGTTTTCGACAGACCCGAGCCTGTGCGTTTTGATAGAAGCTATGCCACAGTTCTTCCCGTCGAAGTGCGCACAGCAGGCAAAGTTGTGGATTTTGGCGGATACTCGCTCGCCGGTATTTCGACTACGCCGCAGGACGCCGTACTCTGGATCACTGGGCGAGACCTCACCCTGATAGATGTCACCATAAGCTGCAACTTCAACCCGTACAATACTGCAGTACACTGGATGAGCACAGCCGAGAATCCGTCTCAGAACAACCGAGTTATTGGGTTCACGGTCTACAATGCGGCCGTTGGACTGCTGTTTGGAAGCTACCCGTATGTTACGAACCCGCCTGCAGTCGCCCAGACTGGCAATCATATCTACGGAGTCATGTTTAGAGGAGTCAACAACTGTATCCAGATGAACCAGCCGGGCGGCTCTCTGGCAATAGACGGCGGCAACATCGACTGCGGCGCCTATGAGTGGGGCGGCAATTTCGACGCTGCCGGCTCAAGGTGCTACAAGGTGGCCGGAGGCGAGCTTCGCATCACCAATTGTGAGATGCTCAAAACGCAGACTCAGGCCGGCTATGGCTTTGAAGGGCCGGCTGTGATCACCAACTGCACTGCTGAGGTTCAGTCCAACTGGTTCCTGAACCCCGGCGACACCACGATCAACGGGATGGGGGGCTATATGGGCAACGACAGCGCCTCCTACTTTACCGTCCCAACTGGCGCGACTGGCCATTGTGTGGTCAACAACTTCGGCGTTACACGCGGCACTGGCTGTATCGCCTACTCCGGCCAACCGCTGATCAACGCTCCCAACGCGCCCGATTATCGATTTACCATAAGCAATTCGAGTTTTACGGAGTGGAGACAAAGCTACTTGACCAACGGCAACGCCAAGATCTCCATCGAGAACTCGCGATTCCCGACTGACACCGGTTCTCAGGCGGAGTGCGAAAGACGTTTCCAGACCGCAATCACGATGAAGACCGGATTCGGCAGTCCGGAGGGAGCGGTCAGGGCAACGGTCGGATCTATGTATCTGCGCGGTGACGGTGGCACAAACACGTGTTTTTACATGAAACAGTCAGGTACGAACGCATACGGATGGGTTCCACTAACCCAGTGGACACCCGCCGCCCAAGAGCTGTCGATTGCCGATGCCAAACTTGCAGATGACAACACGCTGGTGCTTTGTACTGGCTACGTGAGCGCAATATACAGCGACTGTTTCTACATCGAAGAAGGCGGCCGATCAAGCGGGATCAGGGTTCAGAAGTCCGGCTATACTCCTGTGCTGCACAAGGAGATAGCGGCTATGGGGCTTGTCTCGACTCTTGCCTCGTCCGAGCGTTTCATAAACGCTTCAACGATTATGGCCACCGGATTGCCGGACAAGTTCATCGCGCCCGTGGGGATGAAGATTACCTCACTGCTCGGCTCCGGCGCGGCGGGTGGTACGGGTCTGAACAACACAGGCCTGCTTGTCGCTGTCTGGGGTCGCGTGACTGCCTTGGGAGGTAGTCTCTACAGTCTATCCGACGGTTCCGGTGCCCAGGCCAGGGTTGAGATGAGAAGCGGCAGCATTAACAATGGCGCGTATGTTCTGGTGACTGGGGCTCTGTCGTGTGTCAAAGACGGCACGGTTACAGTGCCGCTCGTTATCGTCAATGGCGTCTCAAATGTCACCTACTGTGATTGAGATCAGTGGAGCGCCACCGATGGGCGGGATTTCAAATCCCACCCCATCGGCAGTCCTATATCAGGAGTAAAGAAACTATGAAAACAAGAATGGCCAAATATCTACCTATGCTTCGCGGACGTTTGTCCCGAAGCATCCTGGGCTGGTCTTCGGGGCACTCGCCCACGAAGCATTCAATTGCCTGCGGGCTGGCCGTGATGGGCCTGCTGATCCTATCGGTCTCGGCTGCGATGGCTGAGACGGTGGACTCGGTGAACACTCTTGCCGATCTCAAGGCTCAGACGGTGCCGGGTTACATGCGCTGCATATTTATGAAGTACAGGACTCAGCCGGGCGACAACGGAGGCGGCATGTTCCTCTGGAACTCCGCGAGCACCAGGACGCCGGACGACGCACTTGTCGTGAGGCCCAACGGCCATTCAGGTGCGGGACGATGGGAACGAAAACACGATGGTTACGTGTACCCGTCGTGGTTTGGCGCCTTGGGAAACGGTATCAATGACGACAACGCCGCCCTGCAGGCCGCGATGGATACGGGCGGAGTAGTCAAGTTCGACAAGAACTATTATACTGTCGCGCCCGTTGCCATCAACAGGATGCATATGACGGTAGACTTCAGCGGCTTCTCTCTGATCGGCATATCCGAGACACCACAGGATGCAGTCTTGTGGATAATGCAGCGATACTTGACACTTCGTAACATCAGTGTGGACGCCAATTTCAAGCCGTACAACACCGCCGTGCACTGGTACAGCGCCAGCTCAGGCGCCCCGGCTCAATACATACGAGTCTATGGGCTTACGATAAGCAATGCGCAGATCGGACTCCTGTTTGGGTCACACTTCGATAACCCGAATCCGCTCGACGTGCCGCAGTCAGAGAACTTTATCTACGACATCAGGTTCAGAGCCGTGCACAACTGTATCCAGGCCTACCAGCCAAACGGGTTCCTGTTTATCAGCGGAGGAGTGATCGATTGCGATCCTTACGAATGGACGACAGGTTTTGACCTGGCGGCGTCCAGGTGCATAAACAACAAAGGATGCGCTCTTGTCATATCAAACTGCAAGTTCGTCAAGAGTGCGCAGTCAGGGTATGCGTTCGAGGGCTCGTCTTCTCTCTCAAACTGCCGCATAGAGTGCAATTCCAACTGGTTTGTCAATGGCGGCGTTTCATTGACCAACTGTACCGGGCTGATGGCGAACGACAGCGCTTCGATATTTACAGTGTTGACAGGTGGCGCGGGCGGAGGAGTCGTGTCAGGCTGTGATTTCGCCAGAAGTCCCGGCATTGCCGGGTATTCTGGTCAGTACCTGATCAATGCACCCAGCGCGCCAACCTCTGATTTTACGATCGGCGACTCCACATTCACCGAATGGAAACAGTCCTATCTTACCAATGGAAACGCACGCATTCGGATGAGTGCCTCTCGATTCCCCACCGATAGCGGCAGCAGGCAAGAGAGTGAATTGCGGTTCCTCACCGGGTGTCTGGTAAAGACCGGCACCGGCAGCCCGGAGGGCGTTGTGGCGGCGCCCGTGGGGTCAATCTACTTGAGGGCGGACGGCTCCAGCGGCACCTGCATATACTCGAAGCAATCAGGCAGCGCAACCACTGGCTGGGTTGCCAAATAGATCTGCGTAGGCCTGCTCTTTCTCGGTGTGGTGTATCGGGAATCTTGTTCCCGATACCCACGTGCGTAAGGTCGAAGAGGAATACGGTGCTTAGTCTGCTGGGCGGATATCGCCTGCGCTTCTTGATGAACTGGACAGATTATCCGCTCTCTTCTGAGCGAACAAAGACTTCGGCGCAACACGCTTCCTTGTCGTAAGAGTTCACTCCTGTTGAGAATCCGGAATAGTTTACGGTCTGTCAACTTGGCCTGTTGGCAAGGTTTACTTGTGGCATAGGGTTGAGCGAACTGGGCAAAGTTCACATAATCTTAACAACGAATCTGCAGGGTGCTCGTCGAAGTAGCTATTATGAGCGGACTGGACGAGCTATCACGGGAAGAGTTGATTGCGCTGGTGCAGGAGTTGCACTCGGCGAAGCTGGAGCTGACTGAGCAAGTTGCTGAGCTTGCGAAAGAAGTAGCTGCGTTGCGCTCCCAGCTTCCTGGGGGTGGTGCTGGCGTTCCTGAATGGGTAAAGCCTAATCGTTCGGAGCGACGTACTGCTGATCGGGCTGGGCGCAAGAGGCGAAAGCAGTCATTCGTGCGCAAGCGTGACATTCCAACTCGCGAGGTCCACCATGCGGTGGAAGATTGCCCGGACTGTGGCCGGAAGCTCTCTGGCGGCTGGATTGTTTCGAAGCGACAGACAATCGAGATCCCGCAGACTCCCATTGAGATAACCGACCACGTACTTTTGGCTCGCAAGTGTGGCGTGTGCGGCAAAGTCAGTATTCCCAAGCTTGGGATTGCGGACGGTGTGGTTGGCAAGTGTCGGGTTGGCCCGAGGCTGATGAGCTTCCTTGCGCCGGTTGCGATAGCTAAGAGAATGCCCCACAGGGCAATTCAGAAGCTTCTGGAGGGCTTGTATGGGGTTCATATTTCACTTGGCGAGATAACAGAGATACTCCATAAGGTGGCAATGTTTGCAAAGGACAAAGTCCAATGGATTCTACGCCAGATTCGAGGTAGCCCACATGCTCATAGTGATGAAACAGGATGGCGTGAAAATGGCATCAACGGATACTTGTGGAGTCTGTCAACTCCGGATATGAGAAGAACGCTCCGGGTGGTAATAGTCCACTCCAAGATGATATAATATCAACTGAAAGAAGCACTCGGAGGAACACAGTATGGCAGCTCTCAAGACCGGCCAGCGTGTAGCTATCAGATCACGCGAAATCACCGCTGAAGACCAGCGAACTCAGCTCTACTTCTCCTATTTCGGAGGATTGATAGGATCGGTCGACAGAATATATGACGACGGCACGGTCTGTGTTGATGTGGAACTGGACTCACTCGAGGACTCCATGCGCAAACGGCACCTGGGCATCCAGGAAGCCGAGAGACGCAGGTGGTTGGAGAGCCTGTCCGACGAGATGCGCAACCGACTGACCGCAGAGCAGAAGCAGCTCAAGATAAGCTACAAGATTCTGCTGTCCGCAAAGGATCTGACCACGGAGATTCCCGCTCGCGAGACAAAACCACAGGCGCGCGAAGCCAAGCCCAAGGACTCGGATGAACACGACGTGAAGCGCCTCAGTGAGGCCGAGATCGCTGCCAAGGAAGAGGAGTTTCTGAAATCGCGTGAGGCTTCTCAGGGGTAGGATGGTAGCGGAGGTCAGGCTCGAACTGACGACGCCCCGGGTATGAGCCGGGTCCTCTAACCAACTGAGGTACTCCGCCACGTCTGAGAACATGATAGCAGATTCGACCTGATGCGTCAACACGTAAAAGCTCTCAGGCGGAGCGCTGCCTGCCCGAATCAGACAAGGAGGGAATGAATCCGCCGCACAGCATCGTTGTTTGCCGTCATCGTGGCACGCACCCCATTCGGAACGATTGTTGTGTGATGACCGCGTGCGTGTTACAATAGTAACGATGAATGCTACTGAATCCGCGCTAAGATCAATAAAGGACCGGGTGGCTGCGGTGGTGGGCGAGTTGGACGAGTCTGCACCGCACTACAACAGGAAAGAAGAGCACAGGCGTCTGGTTCGTGCGGCGGCCGACCTTCACCGTTGTGCCGACGAGATGCAGGACATAATGATGCGAGTGCGCCCGAAATAGCGGCTCACGGCGTTCACGCGAAAGGATATGGGTGCGACCTTGGAGAATATCACACAACTGGCGGATGAGCTGCGCGCTTTGCTGGACGAGACCAACAGTGTCCGCGAAGAGGCGCTGAAGCTATCGCGCGAGGTTGTTCGTCATTCCGCCAACTCTATCAGAGCCAGCCACAGGCAGGACTTTGACGAGGCGTGCGTTCTGAAAGCCCAGGCTCGAGCCAAGATGGAGGCCACTCGCAACATTCTGGAATCGAAGCTGGAGATATACTACACCGGCTACGTGCAGGACGCGCAGAAGGAATATGCGGAGAGTGAATTGACTTACGCCATTGTACGCGAGATCGCTCTGCCCGCGCACTCAGAACTCAATGTCGAGCCGGCAGCGTATCTCAACGGTCTCGCGGAAGCTATCGGAGAGACTCGCCGGCACGTGCTCGATGTCATGCGACGGGGTGAGCTTGACCGCGCAGAACGCCTGCTGACCATCATGGATGAGGTCTACTACATCCTGATTACCTTTGACTATCCGGACGCTGTGACGCAGGGCCTGCGCAGACAGACAGACATGGTGCGCGGCGTTCTGGAACGTACCAGGGCGGACCTCACGCTTCTGCAGCGGCAGGCGAAGCTTGAGAACGCCATAGAGTCTGCCGTGGATCGTCTGAATCCGGATGGAAGCTCTTGATGTTCTCAGGGAAGTAACTGGAGACTCTCCCTATTCAGGTAGGCTGTTTCTGGTGGGCGGGGTCGTCCGCGATGAGATTCTCTTCGGATCGCACGGAGAGGATGTTGACATCGTGCTTGAAGGCGATGCCGCCGAGCTTGCCAGGTTTCTGCACGCTTCGGGAATAACCGACCACGCACCTGTGACATATCCCAAGTATGGCACTGCGATGGTGTCGATTGCTGGCAGGAGAGTGGAGATAGTTGGCGCCCGCTGTGAATCCTACGACCGGGGCAGCCGCAAGCCGGCCACAACCTGCGGAACGCTGGAAGAAGACATCTTCCGCCGGGATTTCACCATAAACACCCTCACGAAGAACCTTCACACGGGGGAGTTGCGCGACATCACTGGCAGCGGACTCGCCGACCTCAAAGCCGGCATCATACGCACGCCCCTTGATCCTGTCAAGACTTTCGATGATGATCCTTTGAGAATGATGCGAGCGGTGAAGTTCGCCTGCAGGTTCAATTTCGAGATCGAGCCAGGTACTATGCGAGGGATCCGGTGCAGAGCTGAGCGTTTGGCTATCGTCAGCTCCGAGCGCACAAGAGACGAGTTCACCAAGGTTCTGATGGACGCCAACTTCCGCCGCGGCATGGAGCTGTTCCGGGAGACCGGGCTACTCGCTCAGTTCGCTCCTGAGCTCGAAAGCATGCACAGTGTTACACAAAATGATTATCACATCCACGATGTATGGTATCACACATTAGGAGTAGTTGAATCGATTCAGCCTGAGCAGGGAGTGGTGTTGCGGCTTGCGGCGCTGTTTCACGACGTCGGAAAACCCACTACGCGGACCGTTGATGTGAATGGGCGAGTTCATTTCTATGAGCATCAGAAGGTCGGCGCCGAGATGGCTTCGGGTGTGATGCGGAGACTGCGGTTCGCCAACCACGAGGTTGACGAGGTTGCTTTTCTCATCCTGCATCATCTGCGTGTTGGGGAGTATGATGAGAACTGGACCGATACTGCGGTGCGCCGTCTGCTGCGAGATTGCGGCGACCATCTTGAAGACTTGATAGCGCTTACCGAGGCTGATAAGTCGGCGTCCAATCTGCAGATGCCGAGTGTGGACATTGCTTCGCTAAGGGCGAGGATAGATCGAGTGAACGCCGGGCTGGTCGGCGGCATCCGAAGTCCGCTGAGCGGCAAAGAGATCATGAAGATTGCGGGGATGCGGCAGGGCGCCACGGTCGGTGCGGCAAAGGCGTTTCTGGAGAACAAGGTTGTCGAAGGAGCACTTCGTCCCGATGACAAGGAGAGGGCCGCGGAACTGGTGAGAACGGAGTTTGGGCGAACCCGATAGGGCGCGTATTGACCCTCTATGCTTCGCGGACGTTTGTCCCGAAGCTGATTGCAGCAGGTCTTTGGGGCACGCGCCCACAGAAATGCCCGACAGGAGTGTCGGGCCTACCGTGTATTCTATGCTTCGCGGACGTTTGTCCCGAAGCTGATTGCAGCAGGTCTTTGGGGCACGCGCCGTCCCATCGACGGGGGACGAATCGTAGGGGCAGACCTGTGTGTCTGCCAGGTGTGAGGAGTGAGTCGTGGCCATAGAGCAGAATCTAAGGCAAACGCTATCACAGAGAATTGACCCAAAGCTGATAATGGCCAACAGCATCCTGCAGTTGGGAGTGCTTGAGCTTCAGCAGGCCATCGAGCAGGAACTGGAGGAGAACCCGGCAATCGAGAAGCCGGACGACGACCCGTGCCAGAACTGCGAGCAGCCCGCTGGGTCGTGCAGCGACTGCCAGTTCCGCAAGACCACAGTATACTCCGATACGCCTGATCTGCAGCTTGCCGACTTTGAGCACGGCGTCGACTTTGCCGCGGACCGCGACGACCCGGAGTCGGATTTCCTGTCCAACATCAGCGCCCAGGTATCCATGCAGGATCACCTGCTCTCCAGCCTGCGTGCCGCCGTGCCCGTCGATCAATTCCAAATTGGTGAACACATAGTATCCAGCATAAATGACTCCGGGTATTTTGAGGGCACAGTAGAGGATATCGCTCTGGATCTGGGCAAGGATCCGTCCGAGATCGAATCGGTGCTTGCCATCATCCAGACGCTCGACCCGCCGGGAATTGCGGCGCGGGACATACGCGAATGTCTCAGAATCCAGCTCGAACGCCTGGCCGAAGAGGGCGCTGGAAACGCGGTTGCACTGGCGATGGTGCGTAACTACTGGGATGACATGCTGGCTGGCCGGTTTGGCCGGATTGCTCGCCGCCTCCACGTAAGCTCCAAAGACGTTGCGAACGCGGTGGAGTTTGTGCGGGTGCGGCTGAATCCCTATCCGGGCAGTTGCTTCAGGCCGCCGTTTGTGGGTCAGGCGGCCGCTGACAGCGCCACTCTGACCCCTGATGCTATTGTTCGTCGGACCGCCGGTGGGTATGAGGTAGAGGTTGTCGGCTACGACCAGATATCGCTGGCAATAAGCCCGAAGTACCTCGCCCTCTACGACGAGATGAGGCGCAATCCGGAGGGAAAGTACTCCAAAGAGGAACGAGAGCACGTGTTTGGGATGGTGGAGAGAGCAGACTTGTTCATCCGCAGCCTGAACGAGCGCAGGCGGACACTGCGGGACATAACCCGAGCTGTCGTGGAGTATCAGCAAGGCTATGTGGAGACCGGTTCCCAGGGCTTCCTCAGGCCGCTGACACGAACCACGGTCGCCGGAATCCTGGGAATACACCAGTCAACCGTCAGCCGGGCGACTGCCAACAAGTTTGTGCAGCTTCCCAGTGAGGAGATCATCCCCTATGACCATCTCTTCGGCGGCAGCACCAACGTGAAGACTCTTATAAAGGACCTTATCGACAACGAAGACAAGACAGACCCTCTCTCTGACCAGGCTATTGCCGACATTCTGAACCAGCAGGGCTATGACGTGGCCAGGCGGACTGTGGTCAAGTACCGGGAGGCTCAGCGCATTCTGTCTTCAAGAAAGCGGAGACAGTAAGCATGGTTGACTATCGGTTCTCGACGGAAGACGCATCGACCTTTCCCTGCGATGCGTTGATTATCTGGGCGTGCAAGGATGAATCAACACATTCCGAGGTCTATGGGGCCGTGGACCGTGCTCTGGGCGGTGTGCTGGATGCCACCGTGGCCGAAGAGGAGTTCGGCCTCGGGGCGGGCGAGACAATGCTTGTTCGCACTCTGGGGCGTTTGCCTGCCGCCAGGATCGTGCTGTGCGGGCTGGGCAAGACCTCCGAGTTGTGCCCGGGCACGCTCACAAAGGCCGTGGCAACTGCCGCCAGAAGACTGCAGAGATTGCGGGTCAAGAGCATTGCTATATGCGCGCCAGACGCGGACTCGATGCAGTTTCCGAACGCAGTGCGGTCGATTGTGCTGGGGGTGGGCTACGGCATCTACGAGCACATCAGACTTAAGCGAGAGAACGTAAAGCCCAACACGCTGGAGTCTGTCACCATATTAGGTGGTTTGGCAGACGCTGAGGCTCAGGCTGCTGCTGCGCGGGCGGAGATGGTGGTGGACTGCGTCTGCCGCGCGCGAGACCTTGCCAACGAGCCCTCCAATGTAGTAACTCCCGAGCATCTTGCTGAGGTTGCGCAGGAGATTGCCGGCGAATTCGGTATGCAGTTGGAGATCAAGGATCGCGTCGGCATCGAATCCGCTGGGATGAACCTGCTCGCAGCGGTTGCACGCGGGACCTCAGTTGAGCCTCGGTTCATCGATCTGCGATACTCGTCGCCGGGCGCATCCAGAACCATCGCTCTCATTGGTAAAGGCATCACCTTTGACACCGGCGGTTACTCGCTCAAGTCGCAAGACCATATGTATGGGATGAAAGACGACATGTCGGGTGCGGCCGCGGTGCTGATGGCGATGCGCGCCGTGGGGCTCGCAAAGCCGGACGTTAACGTTATAGCGCTAATCCCCGCGACTGAAAACGCCATTGGGTCTCGCGCCATTCATCCGGGCGATGTGTTCGAGTCGCTTGGAGGCAAGACTGTAGAGGTGAACAACACCGACGCAGAGGGGCGACTCGTGATTGTCGACGCGGTCGCATACGCTCGCGCTCTCAAGGTAGACGAGATCATAGACCTTGCTACCCTCACCGGAGCCTGCAGCATCGCGCTTGGTCACTTAATGTCCGGCCTGTTCTCCAACAGCCCAGACCTTACCGCCCGACTCCTCGCGGCCAGTGAAAAAGCCGCTGAACCGCTCTGGCAGCTTCCGCTCAACGCCGACTACAAGTCAGAGCTGCGCAGCAGCACGGCAGACTTGAAGAACTCCGGTGGGCGTTACGGCGCGGCCATCAACGGTGCGCTGTTCATCGAGAGCTTCGTCGGTGACACGCCCTGGGCGCACATCGACCTGTCAGCAGCCACCGCCGACAAAGATACCCCGCTCGCTCGCAAAGGCAGCACCGGCGCCGGCACCGGCACACTGATCGAGTATCTGTTGGGGTGAGATTCGCAGCCTACGTAGACGAGCTAGTGCTTACTTGCATTTCGGTGTTTCGGGATTTGAGGGTTGGGTAGCCTGGATGTGCGATAACTGGTTGGGTGTAGACCCAACCCGGAAATCCCGAAACGAACCCACGTCCCATCACAGCATCATAGGCTCCAGTCTTAGTACCGCGCCTCCCCGTGCGCCTCAGAGATGTCGTCACACACCACTTGATGCACACCCGGCCTGTTCAGCACGGGTAGCCGCTTAGTAAATGTTGCGGTGATATAGTAGTATGACGCTACTAAGTCGATGTTCTTGCACTTCATTCGTTGATCCTGCTCCGGTGCGCTTTGCTCTTCGCAGTAGCCGCAGTTCGTTTCGGGGTTTGCGGAGCGGCCGGCCACTTAGTGGTGCCATGCCTACATTGTGCTCGCTCCTCAAATCCCGAAACACCGGCAGATGACATGTACGTCCCGTGTGACAAGCAACCTTGGCGTTGCGCGTTCGGGAGGCAGACTTGTATAATACGGGTGGTGCATACGCTTCGGGACGAAAAGCGGTCCCGAAGCATAGTCGGGTAGACAGTGTCGCACGGCCAGCGTGCTATCAACAGGGGGCCGTTAGATAGAAATCAACTCTGGGAGAAACTCACACCATGACGAACATTGGGATAATAGGCTGCGGCGGAATGGCTAATGGTCACGCCGACGCTTTCAACGAGATAGAAGACTGCAGGGTCACGGCGTGCTGCGACATCGTTCCGGGTCGGGCGAAGGAGTTCGCCGAGAAACACGACATCCCTGGCGTGTACGAAGATATAGCGAGGATGTTCGATAGCGAGCAATTGGACGGTGTTTCCATAGTGACACCCGATAATGCGCACAAGACCCCTGCCCTGATGGCTATCGAGAATGGTGTGCACGTGATGTGCGAGAAGCCGCTGGCCCCTAACCTGGCCGACGCTCGCGAGATGGCTGACGCGGCGAAGAAGAAAGGCCTGATTACGGCGGTCAACTTCACAAAGCGCAACATTCCGGCCACTCAGAAAGCCGCTGAGATGGTGGCATCGGGCGCTATCGGAAGAGTAATGCATGTGGAATGCAGCTATCTGCAAAGCTGGCTGGTGTCCCACGCCTGGGGCGACTGGCATACACACGAAGCCTGGCTGTGGAGACTCAGCACAGCACACGGAAGCGCCGGATGCCTGGGCGACATCGGGGTGCACATATTCGACATGGCCGCGTTTATTGTGGGCGAAATCGCCGAGTTGACCGCCGACCTGAAGACCTTCGACAAAGGCGTTGACCGGGTTGGAGACTATGTCTTCGACGCCAACGACAGCGTGACATCCACCCTGAGATTTGCGAATGGTGCAATGGGTGTGCTTCACTGTTCGCGCTGGGCAACCGGGATAACCAACACCGAGGCAATGAGAGTCTTTGGAGACAAAGGCGCTTTGGACCTGAGCCTGACCAGACCCGCGCCGGACGCCCTGACCGCTTGCCTCGGAGATGATGTCCACACAGATGTCTGGAAGCCCGTAGAATGCCCTCAGACTCCCAGCACCTACGCACGGTTTGTTGAAAGCATACGAACAGGTGTGCAAGGCCAGACGAGTTTTGATACTGGGGTCGAGGTGCAGACGTACATCGACAGATGTTTCCTATCGGCACAGCAGGGCAGCGCATTTGTGAAGGCGAGGTAGACGAGGGCTACCTCTCGACCATCCGAACCAGCGCGATACTCAGGAAATACAGAACAACAACCGGAACAGCCATAACCATCATCGACAACAGGTCGCCGGAGGGAGTGGCAACAGCGGCAACAATGGCTATGATCAACACGGCCACCCGCCACTGGGCAAGCAGCACACGGCTGGTCACAAGACCGGTCTTGGCCGCTATAAGCAGCACCACGGGCAGTTCGAAAACCAGTCCGAATGCAAGAAGCATCTTAACGGAGAAAAGCACACTGTCCTGAAGCGAAGGCCGCAGCTCGGCGCCGCTGGGCGTGTACGCCGCAAACCATTTGAACGCCGCGGGAAGTATGAGAAACCCGATGGCCACTCCACCCGCGAACAGGACCACCGCAAGCGGAACCAGGCCGCGTGCGATGCGGACCTCGTCAGCCGCCAGCCCGGGCCTGATAAACCGCCAGACCTCAAAGGATATTCCCGGAATCGCCAGCGTGAGCCCAGCAACCAGGGATACCTGCACCTGTACCATAAATGCTTCGGGGAACGAGGTTAGTAGAAACGAGCCGCTCTCGGGCAATGCGCGCGTCATCGGCCCAACAAGGAAAGCAAGCAGATAGTCATAGCAAAACCAGGCAACGATTGTTCCCGCCGCCTGGTATATTATGCATCGTATGAGTCTGGTGCGCAGCTCTCCCAGGTGAGCCGCCAGGTCGAGCTTCGTGCTGGATTCCGACGCCAACTGGCTACTTCCTCAGATCGAAAACTACTCGCAACTGCGCGCTGCCTTTCTCTGCTCTGCCTGAAGTCGAGCCGGAGCGGGCAGCTCCGGGCATTCCCGGCATGCCCGGCATTCCAGGCATTCCCGGTGGTCCAACAGCGCTGGGGGCTCCAGGCATTACAGGCATGCCGGGGGTCGAGGCAGGAGTCGAAGGCGCTCCGGGAAGCCCCGGGGACGGCATTCCGGGCGTCGCGGTCGACCCAGGCCGAGTTCTTGGTGCGCGAGTTCGCCGCTCGCCGCTTTCGTCAACCGGAAAATCGTCTTCGTCGTCACCCATCGAAGGTGGTGGCATTCCTGGCATTACCGGGCTGGCAGAAGGCATGGTCTCAGCCCCGACGGAACCATACACGATCGGAAAGTCCATTGTCACCTGCCGCTCCAGTGTCATGCCAGTCCTGAAAGCGAGGTAGGTAACCACCGTGGCCTGTATTTCACCCGTTCTGGTCTCGATCAGACCGCCAGCGAATGACAGGTCGGTCGGTTTGTCCTTTGCGGTGTTGAGGTTCGAAACTATCTTGGCACACTGTTGTCCCCTGTGCCACTCGAAAGAGTCGAGAACAGCCTTGCCAATCAGCTCAATCACCGGAGTAAGCCCGTCAACCTTGATGAACATCTTGTCGTCCCAGGTGTCACCCTCACGGACCGGTCTCGCCGGAAGAACGGGCAGGACGTCCGAGATGCTGAACGCTCTATGCCTCGGGAACAGGTTTCGTTCCAGCACAGCACCGGAGCTGCTGAGCACGCGGAAGAGCATGGGGCGGGCTGCCGCCACCGGGTACAGGCTGGTCATCGAACCATAGGCCATCACGTCGGCGGCATCTATGCGACAGCGAAGCAAAGTACTGTTGTCCAGGCGCACATCCTCAACCGTGTGGATGTAGTTGTACTCCCCGGTGATGCCCAACTGGCTCATTATCGGGAAGTCCTGGGAGTCGAACGGCGTCAGCTTGGACCTGACAGAGTAGACATTGGTCTGACCCAGAGCGAGCCTGTGGAACAACCTGACGGCCGGAGCAGGGTTGCCGCGGTCTATCTTGTTTGACAGTCTTACTCTAACGGAGGCTGTGTCCACGATTCGAGAGTTGTCCCCGTGCACATCCACGGTTATGACGTATTCGCCGTCTTTGAAGAAGTTCTCCGCCTTGGGAGTCGCTGCTTTGTAGTAGGACTCCTTGCTGTCCCAGGTAAAGATGAGGTTCTTGCCATCCTCCACTGACCTGTCACGATTCAGCGCGCCTATGAACACCGAGTTCTCACCCTGTCTGACCGTGAGGCTTATGAAGCCTGATTTGCTGACCAGATCTGCCGGCACAGCAAGCCTTACGTTTTCGCGCACAACCTGATTGTCCACGGGCGTGACCAGGTTGAAGGCGCAGGCAGCCGACGCAAGCGTAACGGCGGCGCAAAACGCGAGGACAAGCGCTAATCTAGGAAAACTTCGCAACACAACGACTCCTGACTTGCAGCATAACTTGAGGACGCGGCACCGCACCGTGCCGCTACTCTCAAAGACGCACTGATGGTACTACAATACTACGACGCAAGTCAACGTTCCAAGGTTTCACGCGCTGGTTCCAGGAAGCCCGACGGCATTCCAGCAAACAACCCGTTCAGAATCTGAGGAAAGCAACAAAAAATCGTATAAGTAACAGCCGCCCACCGGTTAGAATCCGTCTAGATGGGTATAATGATAGTGAGGGACGTAAGCGCTCCGATTCCGTCATCGGGAAGGCGGATTCCGGAGGTTCATCGAGAGGCCGGTAGTCCAATCCGGTCGTATTCTAGTCTTGGCTTACGCCCCTCATTTTTGTCAGTAGACCGTGAGCGCACACAACGGGTCTCCCAGCACTACATCCTTCCACCCTATGAATCTTGATGCGGCGTAGAACGACTCGGCGAGGTTGCGACCGGATGTGTATGTCTCCAGAAGCACTGTGGGCGAAGCGATCGCATCGAGGTACGGTTCTGAGACATAGCATTTCGCTCCAGCCGCTCCCTGGGAAATCAGATCCGCTATCAGGGACTGCCCTCCAGTAGTCGGCAAAAACGTCCGTCCGCTCGAGGACACCGCAGTCTCGGCGATCGCCCGGGCCGCGAATGTCAGGCTGTGATATGTCTCGGCGCTGTAGTACGAGCCTGCGTTGCTACCCCAGGAGACATAGCAGGTGAGCGGATTGGCGCTTCCGAGAAATGTGCTTGTCTGGTCAATTGTCGTGCTGAGAAACGGCTTGTTTGAGATCACCTGGCTGGCGCGGACCATATCAGCGTCGTAGGCCGCGTACGTGAGTTCATATTCCTCGTTGAGAACGCCACCCGGCAGGAGTAGCGATTCAGGCTGTTGTGCTACCAGCTCCGGAGCCGGAGATGATCTCGCATCGAGAAGCACGTGCAGTGGAAAACTGCTTGCGGCGACAGCGCGGTCGACCAAAGCCTTCGCGTCTTCTTCAGTGTATCCGTCGAGCCGGGTGACAAGATATCCGCCATATTCAGAGTGAGAAAAAGGCTGTTTGCTGCGCCAGTACCTGTTTGCATAGGTTCTCGCCGCAAGTTGTCCGCTAGACTCGACCAGGTCAATGATCACCGGATTCACCATATCGATGACGGCCAACAGGCTGTCCACGGAGTGCCCGCCGGTCAGCGTACCCGGCACGTTATCGAGTATCCTGTGCGGAATGCCTTTTGTGAGCACTATGTACTGAATTGTGTCCGTAAGGCCGTTCGCTGCCAAGTAGTTCTTGACCGGTGTCTCGATCTGGCTCTGGTAGTTTGCATAGGTGATGAGTTCTTTGGCGCTGGACAGACTTGAATCGGCGGTCGATATGGTTACCAGGTTTCCTGCGGGGATGTTCCGTGCCGCAACATAGTAGGCAGCAATGCGCATAGACACCGGGCTGTTCGAGTTCTGCACCACCAGCACGTTCTGAGGCCCGCCGGTGGTTACGGTCAACACGCCGTCGCTCCAATCGCCCACAACTATGACAAACTCGCCGACACACGCGTTCAGACCCACCACGGCGATTTCCGAGGTCCCATCGCCTATTCTGACCGGCGACGTGCTGGTCACCCTGCCCCAGACCTTGATGGGGTTTGGCGGCAGTGGGGTATTGGCGAGGTCCGATATGCGCACCGCGATGACGGCCTGCACCGTCGTGCCACACGCACAGAGGCACACCAGCAGCGCCGCAGTCAGGATCAGTCTCCTCATTCCGGAATCCTCCGCACGGCGAGAATAGGTTCTATTCGCCGGACTTCCCTTGCTGTTGGTGAGAGAATGGTCTATCACCTGTACCAGTATAGCATGACAAAGTGCGTTCTGGGCTGACTGTCAGAACAAAAGTTCAGAGCGCTACAAGCAGTGTGCGATTCTGATGCGGTGGATTCTCACCGCCCGGAACGATAAAGGGCCGGGTCCGTCGCGCCGTTCTCACGAAACCCCTTGAGCCGCAGCAGACACGAGTCGCACTCGCCGCACGCGGCACCGTCGGGTGCGGGATCGTAGCAGGTGATAGTGAGCGAGTAGTCCACTCCAAGCGCCAGTCCGCGAGAAATGATCTGAGCTTTGGTCAGGTTCATAAGAGGAGTGTGGATTCGAACTGTGCTGGCTCCCTCAACAGCGGCCTTAGTGGCGAGGTTTGCCATTCGTTCGAACGAGGCTATGAACTCCGGACGGCAGTCAGGGTAGCCGCTGTAGTCCAGGGCATTCACACCGATGAAGATGTCCCCCGTACCCAGAGTCTCGGCCCAACCGAGAGCCAGCGACAAGAAAACGGTGTTGCGAGCGGGAACGTAGGTCACGGGAATGCCTCCCGACATCTCCTCGGCAGTCCTGGCTTTGGGCACTTCCATGTCCGAGGTCAGAGCAGATCCGCCGAACGCGCGCAAGTCGATCCTCGTGACGATGTGCTCGACAGCCCCAACAACTCGGGCGATCTTGCGAGCGGCCTCGATCTCAACCGCGTGCCGCTGGCCGTAGTCGACCGTCAGAGCATAGAGCTCGTAGCCCTCGCTCGCCGCGATGGCTGCCGCGGTGGTTGAATCCAAACCGCCACTCAGAAGTACTACCGATTTCACTTCACACTCCCTGCATTCGCGCTGTCGCCAACTGCCGGTATTATACATTGACGCTCGTGTGGGGTGCAATTGTGAATCGGCCCACACCCGCTAGCCGCCGTCAGGGGGTTGACTTTACCTCAATCATGGCACATAATGAGTTTGGGAGCTTCGATTGGACTTGTTGTGGAAATTGCGCTTTTCGAGGAAACTGGTCGGCTGGGCGCCGGTCTTGTGTGCACTAATATGTGTCCCGCTGTCGGCCGGCGCAGCGGTTGTATTCAGTGACGACTGGAACGACCTAACGGTAGCCGAAGCTGCTTTTGCGGCGTCCGGAGTCGACTGGAGCGTTGAAAGCGGTGAGTTCAGCGCAGACGCCTTGAGTCCGCCCGCAGGCTTCTGCGGGCCACAATCCGGCACACTTATGTTCTCCCCTGACTCGCACGCGCGGATATCAGTCGACTTTGCCGCAGGAGGCGCTGCCAACTCTGTCGAGGCACGGCTCAAGCTTCAGCAGTCCAATGGCGCAGCGGGAGCCAGCTACGCCTTTCAGTTTGGCCTCAAAGACACTACGTCAGGACTAGTCTACAACGAAATCGCCACTCTGAACCCGACATACTTCGGGACATCCGGATTCAACAGTTGGGACAACAGCGGAGACATCGCCGCCGGCGCAACCGGAGAAGCCCTCAAGAACGGCTGGAACTACCTGAAGATGCGGTTCACTCCTGCAACTGGAGTCGAGATATGGCACGCGGTCGATTCGGTGGGCACAAAAGCCTACGATGACCCTTCACTGACGTATACCAGCGTGGCCAAGTGGAGCAACTTCCGAGCCCTCGCCGCAGTGAACCAGTTCTACATGGACAACTCGGGGCCTACCGGGCCAAGCTGGAGAGTTGACGACGTAGAAATACTGGTACTCACAGTCGCCGACACCTGGGATATGGATCCGTCAGCCGTTCAAAGTATCTATCAGAACGGTGTCCCGCACACGGACAAGAACGGCAATATGAGGCTTGCCTACGATCCTGAACTGTCGTTTCTGCCTATCGGGCGTGGGTCGGCACGGCGTACGGTCAGTTCTGGTCTTTCGCGGGGTTCGCCGATGCCGGGTTCAACTGCTGCATGATGCGCTACGCCCCCAGTACGGTGCAGGCCGACGCGGCGCAGGCCGCAGGAATTCAACTGATTACAACGGATCCAACCGATGCGCAGATCAACTCGCTCAAGAGTCACCCCGCGACTCTGGCCTGGCGACTCTATAACGAGCCTACGGGAGTCTTCTGGGGCGGAGATATGCAAGGCATCTATGATACGTTCACCTATCGCAAGGGCCAGATCAAAGCATTGGACGCGGTGCATCCAATCTATACAATGGACTGCTCGCTGATCACTGAGCCGCACAGGCCCTGGTGGATCACTTGGAATACGGCGGGTGACGTGTCGAGTCATAACAACTACTGCATATCAACGGACACAACGTCGATCAGCGGACCGCAAGGCATTCCAGAGACAGTATCGCTTGCCGCGACAGTAAACAGTCAAAGCAAGCCAATGTGGTTCTGCGCCCAGACGTTCTGGTCGGCAGGATTCGAGATGCCCACTCCGGCACAGGAACGCTGCATGGTCTACACGTCGATAATACACGGGGCCACCGGCATTGTCTACTGCCTCTTTGACACGTTCATGGCTCGCCAGGCAGGCCGCGTTGGAATAGCTCCCAATCCGCTGGCTGACTATGGGTATGGAATTATCGCCACAGAAGATCAACTGCAGAAATCCAGCCAGCTCTGGAACGCGGTGGAAGCCATCAATGCTGAGCTGGCAGAGCTGCGCCCGGCTATTCTGTCTCCAACTTCGACTGCGCAGTATGAGGTCTATCTGAGCAACTCGCTGCCACGTGTTACGAAAAACCCGATCAGGACACTGCTCAAGAATGACCCGGCCGGAGGTCTGACGCTCCTTCTGGCCAACGTGGACAGTCTGGAACAGAAGGTGAAGATCCGCTTTCCAAACAGGAACTTTGCCATCCAGGAGCTGCACGGAAGCTTTGGGTTCGTGCGGACAGAGGACTATGTGACACTGGACGCTCCGGGCTGGGACGCCAGGGTCTTCCGAATACTGGACATACAGTCCATATCCGATGCAAAGAGCCAGTCCACCGGAACCGTCGCGTGCTCGGGGGTAGTGAGCGCTGTGTTCGCGGATTGCTTCTATGTTGAGTCGCCCGACAGAAGTAGTGGAATAAGAATAAGCAGCTCCGAGAGCGGCGTTGCCGTCGGCCGGACTGTGAGCGTTATCGGAACAATTCAGACTCTTGCGTCCGGCGAGAGGTGTATAATAGCAGATAGTGTGAGGTAGAAAAT
Source organism: uncultured bacterium (assembly GCA_964431685.1). Lineage (GTDB taxonomy): Bacteria > Armatimonadota > UBA5829 > UBA5829 > UBA5829 > CAYSLA01. Next base: position 28,511 of record CAYSLA010000028.1, read on the forward strand.
AAGGCTCTATGAGATTTCTTGTGGGTAGAGATGCAGTTTGCCGTAGTTAAACAGT
>CAYSLA010000029.1:0-22364 GCA_964431685.1 uncultured bacterium
CCTGTCGGTGTCTACCCGGAGGACCCAAGAAGGGTCTGAGCCGAATGCGAAAGGAGCACTGTCAATGGAGACCAAGAGCTTTCCGAGATTCGCTGTCCTGGGAGCTGGTAATGGCGGCACGGCTATGGCCGGCCACTTGTCGCTAATGGGTTTCGATGCATCCCTCTACAATCGAGGTGGGGATAGATTGCGTGCGATCCAAAGCGCCGGTGGAGTGGAGATTCTGGCAGCGGACGCAGATTCGATGCCCCATGGTTTTGCCAGGCTCGATGTTGTCACAACCGACCCTGCCCAGGCGATATCCGGCAGGGAGATTCTAATGGTGGTCGTGCCGGCGACGGCACACAAATTCATCGCCGAGCAGATCGCCCCGCATTTGGTGGATGGACAGATCGTCATCCTCAATCCGGGGCGCACGGGCGGAGCGCTCGAAACCCTGAAGACGATAACCGACTGCGGCTGCAGGGCCGATGTAGTGGTGGCTGAGGCACAGACGTTCATATACGCCAGCAGGTCGATGAACCCTGCCCAGACCAAAATCTTCAGAATCAAGAACAGCATTCCTGTGGCTGCACTCCCCGCACACCGCACCCCCGAGGTCGTTAAGTTGCTCAGACACGCCTTCCCACAGTTCGTGCCAGGAGACAATGTTATGAAGACTAGCCTGGACAACATAGGTGCCATTTTTCATCCGGCCGTCACCGTGCTTAACGCTGCGAGAATCGAAAGCACCAACGGCGACTTCGACTACTACACGGAAGGTATCACTCCGACCATGTCGTTGATTCTGGAGGCAATGGATGCCGAAAGAGTCAAAGTGGCCGAGGCGCTTGGTTTCCGTGCAATGACGGCGCGGGAGTGGCTTTACATAGCCTATGATGCCGCGGGTCGCACGCTTCACGAGGCGATGAGAGCGAACAGGGGATACGATGGAATCAAGGCTCCGAAGACGGTGTATCATCGCTACATAAGCGAAGATATTCCAATGAGCCTGGTGCCCATATCGTCACTGGGTCAACTTGTTGGAGTTGAGACTCCGGCCATCGACTCGATAATCCTTCTCGGGTCGGTTTTGCACGAGGTGGACTACCGGGCGGAGGGCAGAACGGCCGAGAGTCTTGGGCTGGCGGGTAAGACTCTCAAACAGATTCGCCAGTACATACTTGATGGTGAGGACGCGATAAAGGAGGACGAACTATGCCTGGCACAATCATAGCAGGAGCGTTAGGAAACTGTGTTCACGTTGCGGGCGCGGCGGGATTCTTGCGGATTGCAGAGCAGCTTGGTTACGAGACCGTCTTTCTTGGCGCGGCAGTTCCGGTCGATGTGTTTGTCGATGCCGTGGAGCGCCATAGGCCCGAGATTGTTGGCGTCGGATATCGTTTGACTCCGGATGTAGGAGAGGGTCTGCTGTCCCAGCTCAAGGCCAGCCTTGAACAACGTGGACTGACCGACACGCGTTTTGTGTTTGGCGGTACTCCGCCAATGTGCGAGCTTGCCAAGGGTGCCGGATGGTTCGAGCGCTGTTTCAGCGGACTGGAAAATCCTGAGGAGGTCTGGGCGTACCTGCGTGGCGAAGAGTTCGTGCCTGGTTCGGATAGCCTCGGCCACACGCTCCTGGAGCGGATGGGCAGGAAGTATCCCTATCCGCTTCTCAGGCATCACTTTGGACTGCCGAGCCTTGAAGAGACTGTGGACGGAGTGCGTAAGATCGCCCAGTCCGGCACTGTCGATGTAATATCGATCGCGCCGGACCAGAACGCACAGGAGTCGTTCTTCAGACCTGGAGAAATGGACGCCTCGCTCAATGGGGCCGGTGGTGTGCCCGTGCGCACGTCGGACGATCTAACCGCCATCTACAAGGCCAGCCGCTGCGGAAACCATCCACTCCTGCGAATCTACAGCGGAACGCGTGATCTGATCTCTTGGGCACAAATGGCTACCGAGACAATCTCGAACGCGTGGGCAGCAGTTCCTCTCTGCTGGTACAGCGGGCTGGATGGGCGCTCGAAACGCACCCCTCAGGAGGCCATAGCTGAGAATCAGGCGGCGATGGCCTGGCACGCCCAGAGGCGGATTCCCGTCGAGGTCAACGAACCCCATCACTGGGCTCTGCGAGACTCCCACGACGTGATCAGCGTTGTGATGGCCTACCTGTCGGCGTACAATGCCAGAAGAATGGGTGTAAGCCAGTACGTTGCACAGTACATGTTCAACACTCCACCTGGCATTTCCCCTGAGATGGACCTTGCGAAGATACTGGCGCAGATCGAGCTGGTGGAAAGCTTGCACGGGCCGGAGTTCACCTCTGTCCGCCAGGTGCGCGCTGGTCTCCTGCACCTGTCGCCGCGCCTCGCCGTGGCTAAGGGCCAGCTTGCGGCATCGACCGTTGTTGCACTTGCTGTCGCGCCGCACATTATTCACGTTGTCGGCTACTGCGAAGGCGACCACGCTGCCACGGCTGATGAGGTCATAGAGAGTTGCGAGATCGTCAGCGGCGTGCTAAAGAACTGCCACGGCCGCATGCACTCTCTTGTCGACAGCACAGCCGTGAACAACAGAAAGCGAGAAATTCTTGAGGACGCTGAGCTTGTGCTAACCGCGCTGAACGGACTGCGTGAGGGTGATGAGGATCCGCTCGCCTGCCCACAGAGCATCGCGAAAGCAATATCCCTGGGCATCCTGGATGCGCCTCACCTCAGGGGCAATCCCTACGCCCGTGGGCGCCTGTGCACGCGCATCGTTGATGGAGCCGTTCTTTGTGTGGATCCGGCATCGGGAGCCGTCATCAGTGAGAAAGAACGCCTGGAAGGGCTTTCGTTGAGCGCTTTGTGTGGGTCGGCTCCGGCTGACCGCCAGAAATCACTAGAGCCGGCTGTAAGTTGAGGTTGTGCTTATGTCACCCTTTGTGAAGGAAATCATTGGAGCAGGGGCGGTGTTGGTCGCGGCGTTCGTGTTTGCATTGGCCGCGCACCGACTAATCAGCCGCTTTGCTGGCCGGATGGACAATAGTCAATCGAACATTGCTACTGATGCTCTTCGGGCGGCGAGGCTGCCCGTTGTGCTGCTGATTCTCTTGGTTGGACTCTTTGTTGCATCGGGACGGCTGACAGTGTCTGGTGAAAGTGCCGGTCGCTACTCCGGCCTGTTCCAGGTAGTTGGGGCCCTCATCGTCCTGATCGGCCTGACAAACATCGCAAACCTGGTGGTTGCGTGGCTTTCGCAGCGTTCCGGCGAACAGTCAAATCAAGGGCATCTGAGGCTACTCAAGAAGCTTGTCATCCTTGCCATATGGGCGCTGGGCTCTATCCAGATGCTGTCTATACTCGGGGTCAAACTGACTGCGCTTCTTGCCAGTCTCGGCGTAGCCGGTCTGGCAATCGGGCTTGCGCTTCAGGACACCATCGCCAACCTGTTCGCTGGTTTCTACCTGGTGGCAGACCGAAGTGTGAGGGCCGGTGACTACATCAAGCTCGAAACTGGCGAGGAGGGCTATGTCGAGTCAGTGGGGTGGCGCAACACGCGTATTCGCCTCTGGGCTAACAACATCGTCCTTATACCTAATGCGAAACTGACCCAGTCAGTGATTACGAACATGACTCTTCCAGATCAAGTGTTGAGCGTATACACCTGGTGTGGCGTCTCCTACGACAGTGACCTTGAGCTGGTGGAGCGCGCAGCGCTGGAAGTAGCTCGAGATGTGCTCAACAGGTTTCCAGGAGGCGATCTCACTTACGACCCTGTGCTGCGCTACAAGGAGTTCGGTGACTCCAACATCAAGTTCGTTGTCGTTTTTCGTGCCGTTGAGGTTGGCGCTCAATACAGCCTGCAGCATGAGTACATCAAGGCTCTGCACAAATGTTTCACCGAAAGGAACATTGAGATATCCTACCCTGTGCGCAAACTGGTGTGGAGTAACGAGCCGACGCTTGCGGCTCATTCCTGGGCTGCGTCGGCGAGTGGCGACGGCCACCGCAGTGACAGCACGTCGCAGGCCCTGAGCACGGAACGTGTGATCGATGAGACAAGGATATCTGAGCAGACCGAAATGAATGACTGACAGGAGGACTTTCGAGTCATGGCTGGTATAGCTGGTATAGCCAAAGCACAAGCGTGGCCCCAGGTCAACGCATCACTTCACAAGACAAGACATCGCGGTGGCAGCGCTTGCAGTGCGGTGGAAGATTCCAAAGCAACTATGGGCGAAGTTCACCCGACCTCTACCGGAATGTGGTTTGGACGCACGCCGGGTTGCCGCGCCGTCTGTGACGGAGCGATTTACAATTGGCGAAGCCTGGATCCGGAAGCTTTGGATGTGGATCAAGCCTTGCAGAACCTCTATGAGCGCCAGGGTCCGGCATTTGTCAACGATCTGGACGGTTCGTTCGCACTGGCAATTGCCGATGAGTGTGGCATTTTCGTTGCGCGGGATACTCTGGGAATCTCTCCTCTCTATTGCGGCGACTATGACGGAGCCATCTGCTTCGCCTCTGAGGTGAAGTCACTAGTCGGTTGGGCCCGGGATATCCGAGAGTTCCCGCCGGGGCATTTCTACCATCCGCGCACGGGGACTAAGAGATACGGCGAGTTCACGATGAGGCAGCCTGCAGATATGCACGTAGCTGATGCGGCGAGTGAGCTGCGTTGTCGTCTGGTGAATGCGGTGGCCAAGTGTGTGTGTTTCAATGGCGAGGTTGGCTGCTGGCTATCCGGAGGAATCGATTCAAGCGCACTGGCAGCTCTGGCGAGTCTGCAGATGTCCAGGGTAAAGACGTTCTCGGTGGGCGCTGTGGGTGCGCCCGACCTCGAGCACGCCCGTACCGTCGCGAACGCGATTGACTCCGAGCATCACGAGATTACGATGAACGAGGAACAGATGCTGCAAGTGCTCCCCGAAGTAATCTATCATCTGGAGTCGTTTGACGCACTGCTTGTCAGGTCGAGTGTCACCAACTATCTCGTGGGCAGGCTTGCTTCAGAACATGTCAACGCGGTACTCTCAGGTGAAGGCGCCGATGAGCTGTTCGCCGGATACAGCTACCTCAAGACACTTGACCGTGCGAGTCTGGCTGCTGAGCTGGTAGACCTCACGAACCGCCTCCACAATACGGCCCTCCAACGAGTGGATAGGTGCTCTTCTGCCCACGGACTGTTTGCGCACACTCCTTTTCTCGACAGTAACGTGAGAGAGTTCGCGGCCACCGTCCCTCTGGACTTGAAGTTGTATCGGGATGGCGAAGTGGGGGAGAAATGGATTCTGCGCAGGGCGCTGGATGCAATTCTGCCTGAGTCCGTGGTCAACCGACCCAAAGCGAAGTTCTGGGAAGGCGCTGGTGTCGCGGAGTCAATCAAAGAATACGCATCGCGCGCAATCTCCGACTCAGAGTTTGCGTCCGAACGGCTGTTGCCTGACGGAAGTCTGCTCAACTCAAAAGAAGAGTTCTTCTATTACCGGATATTCAGAGATCAGTTTGGCCTGTTGGACGACCTGTCATTCGTCGGACGAACGAAGTGTGCTTCGTGATGAGGCTCGTTCTCACGCGAGATTGGAGACCGGCATCTTTTGTCCTAAGTCAGCCCAAGAAGGCAGGAAATGTGCTTGCTTGTGTAGAAGGTAGATACAAGTCACTCTGTTCGGCGTGCACAAAGGCAGTCAGGTGCATGCAAACAAGTCTTTCATGTAGCCAAAGGAGAGATCACATGAAATCATCAACGTGCCGAGACATGCTGTCAGTAGCTGCGATCGGGCTGGCGCTGCTCTTCCAGATTGCGTCACCCCTGATGGCGGATGCGCTTCCCAGTTCGGTTCAGTTCAAGGTTGACCACTGCATGGAATCGCTGAATGACGCTGAGGCGGAGTTGGATGCGAGAAACCCGCATATGGCCCGTGAGCCGCTCCGCGTTGCCAAGGACAGGCTGGATTCAATCAAGGCGAACCAGAGCACATTCTATGACCATCCGGACGTAGTGGCGGCTAGAAATCGCTACGACGCGGTGGAAAAGCGATACAAGGAGGCCCAGGAGAAGCAGGAGGCTTCAGCGGGACTTGCGGAGGAACAACTGAAGAAGCTGGAGGGGTTCCGTCAGTTCAGTCCAGATGCCACATATCCGGAGCACCTCGTCGAGATTCAGTCCACGTACCTGGCTGCCAAGGCGCTCATCAATGAGATTGCCGAGGCGGGCACTGACGTTCAGTTGCAGGGCTACAGCGACTACAAAGGGACAAAACTTAGTGTGGAAGTCTATGAAAGCAATCTCGATCGAGTAGTCGAGTCGTTTATCGAGACGGCGAAGGAATATACCGCGAAGAACACAACTCGAATGCGAAGCTGGTTGGATCTGGCGGATAAACGGCTCTTGGATATCGAGAAGCTGCTTCCTGCTGGAGATCCCAGAATAGAGCAGGCCCAGACCAGCGTGCGTGAGATGCACGCGTTTATCCGACAGGAACAGTTGGAAAATGCCGCAAAGGTCTTCATGCGTCCTGACAAGTACAAGGGCAAGGATGCCGACGCGTATCGTGCTCTCGCGAAGAAAGCAGTGATCAACAAATTCCCCAAAGCAAAGATTCTGAAGATCAATCTCGTCAGCTCGGCCTGGGGCGCTCCCGAGGGCGGCGCTCAGTGGACCGACAACACTCGATCCGCGGTCGAAGTCCGGACGACATCGTACTTCTCGGCGGAAGTAGCCGCCAAAGAGGGCGAAGAAGTGATGCTGCACCGAGTCTATCTGTACAAGGAAAAAGTGAACGGCAAGCTCCAGCCGGCCAAGTCGTACATTGTGGGCTCGCAGATGATGCTGGAGAAGAACGTGAAGTAACCCAGTCAAGTGTTTGTTCTCGCAGCTCTTGATTTATGGTTAGTGCAAGGGGTTGAGTGTCCGAATTGACTGCAGGCTGGGCTCTCAACCCCTTTTCTTGCCAGCATGCCTGAGAGACAGAGCGTGCTTGCGGCGGCTGTGCGTCATCTGATAGAATATGGATATAATCAGAAGGGCGGATACGAATGTACGAGCAGCTATCGCTTCTATGTGAACTGCAGGACATCGATACGCGAATCTCGGAGGCGCAGGCGCGCTTAGATGCGCTTGTGGAAGTCCCCCAGACCGAAGAGAAGATCGCGCAGTACTCCGCGGCCCACTCCAAGGCCGCAAAGAATCTCCACGAACGAGAAGCACAGGCCAAGGACTTGGAACTTCAGCTCAAGTCGCTGGACGAAAAGCGTTCCGGTTATGAAAGGAAGCTTTACAGCGGGGAAACCACCAATCCTAAGGAGCTTTCTGCTATACAGAAAGAAGTCGCTATGCTCAAGGAACAGCAGAGTTCTCTTGATGAGCGAGTATTGACCGCAATGGATCTGGTCGCCAAGGCGCGCGAGAAAGAGGCCTCCCTGGCTAAGTCCTGCGACGTTTTGCAGAAGCGTCTTGCAAGTGCCAAAAGACTTGAGGCGAGCGAGCGCACCCAGATGGAGAAACTTCTGGCGAGCCTGGTCCCTGAGCGTGACAAGGCCGCGGCCAGGATCACGGACAAGTTACTATACGCCCGTTACGAGTCTGTGCGAAAACGGAGCAAGGCCGGTGGACTGGCCTATGTAGTGGGCGGAAAATGCGGAGGCTGCCACGTCGGCATGCGCGGCGTCACGATGCAGGAACTGCGCAGTTCGGACAGCTTTAGCTGTTGCGAGAACTGCGGCAGAATTTTGGTCGCTGCGCCCAAATGAAGAAGCTTCTTGTCTATTCTGATGGAGCGTCCAAAGGCAACCCGGGAGACGCCGGAATCGGCGTTGTGATCCGCTCAACTGCCGGCGATGTCATATCCGAGACAGCGGACTACATTGGCAAAACGACGAACAACGTCGCTGAATACAAGGCGCTCTTGCGTGGTCTCGAGATGGCATCAGATCTGCGAGCCGACGAAGTGATAGTTCGCTCAGACAGCCAGTTGTTGGTGATGCAGTTGTGTGGAGCTTACAAAGTGAAGTCGGAACACCTCCGTCCGCTGCACGCAGAAGCGTGCAGGTTGCTTGCGTCTTTTGGCTGCTGTCGTGTGGAACACATCCCGCGCGAAGAGAATCGACGGGCGGACGAGCTTGCCAATGAAGGCGTAAAGCGCGGCAAGAACAGGGCTGTGGCAGACTTGCTGAAGTCTTCCTTGAATAAGGCTGCGAACTCTTCGCGAGAGAGCTCGGGGTCAGATTCGAGTGACGGCGGCCAGACGACGCTGGGACTGTAGCGGCCAGGGCGATTTTCCGAGAATCATGTTTGGATCGGAGAGCGCATCACAGATCGGGCCGTCGATTAAGGCGCGATGCCGCATCGTGTTGAGAACACAAGGAGATTACATCGCTTGATTGTAGCAATGGCGAACGACGCGTCAGTTGAAGATGTGGCGCGCGTAGTCGAGAATATCAGGCAGCATCGTCTGGTGGCGCTTGAGCTTCCAGGTGGCGAACGGGTAGCCATCGGCATTGCAAGCGCAATACCGCCGGACCTGCGAGCATCTCTTGCGGAGTTGTTGGAGTCACTATCGGGCGTCAGCAAGGTCACGCACGTCAGCCGCGTATACAAGCTCGCCTCAAGAGAGTTCCACTCATCGGACACCACAGTGAACGTCAAGGGCGTGGTCTTCGGTGGAAACGAAGTTGTAGTGGCCGCGGGCCCGTGCGCAATAGAAAGCCGGGAGCAACTCTTCGCCGCCGCGGAGGCGGTCCACAACGCGGGAGCCACGGTTCTGCGAGGAGGGGCGTTCAAACCTCGCACGTCTCCCTACGCGTTCCAGGGACTGGGACTCGAGGGCCTCAAGCTTCTCAAGGAGGCGGGTGAGGCTTTTGGCATGGTTACGGTGACTGAAGTACTCGACCAGCACGATATTGACGCGACCATTGAACACGCCGATGTGCTTCAGATAGGTGCCCGGAATATGCAGAACTATCCGCTGCTCAGGGCGGTAGGGACCTGCGAGATTCCGGTTGTGATCAAGCGTGGTCCGAGCGCGACAATCGACGAGTGGTTGCTGGCGGCCGAGTATGTCTTGTCACAGGGCAACCCAAACGTGATGCTCTGTGAGCGCGGGATTCACCCTCTGGATAGAGAGCACGTCAGGTACACTCTTGACCTGTCCGCGGTGCCGGTCGTAAAGCATCTTTCCCACCTGCCTGTCATCGTCGATCCCTCACACGCCTGCGGCAACTGGCGATACGTGGCCTCGATGTCTCTGGCGGCAGTCGCGGCCGGAGCGGACGCTCTGCTGGTCGAGTGTCACCCCGATCCTTCGCAGGCTCTGTGCGATGGCACCCAGTCCCTCAACTTCCGGAGTTTCTCCGAGATGATGTCTGGGGTGAAAGCCGTTGCCTCTGCCGTAGGCAGGTCGGTGTCCCTGGCGGCTGGCTAGACTTGGACATCAGGCAACGGATCCGACAACGCCGCGATTCTGAGATCGGCGCTCAGCGCGTCAATCCCGCTGCAGACATTTCGATCGCTCTAGCCTATCCCCACACCTACCGCGTTGGGATGGCCTCCCTGGGCTACCAGTTGGTCTACTCTATGTTCAACTCACAGCCCGGCACTGCCTGTGAGCGTTTCTTTTTGCCGGATGTGGAAGATATGCGTGGGTTTGCCGACTTTGATCTACTCAGCTATGAATCGCTTTCTCCGGTCTCCCGATTCGATGCTGTCGCGTTCTCCCTGCACTTTGAGCTCGACTATCTGAACGTTCTTCGAATGCTCGCGGCCTCGGTGATTCCCGTTCGCCGCAGCGATCGGACAGAAGTGCACCCTCTCGTGATTGCCGGCGGGCCTTCCCCGACATTCAACCCAATGCCGATGTCGGAGTTTGTGGATGTCTTTGTCATCGGAGATGCGGAATGCGTTGTCGAGCCGCTCACAGTGTTGATGAAGCAGCACGCTGGAGGTGATCGCGAGGTCCTGCTTGGGGAGCTTGCCAGAATTCCGGGTTTGTATGTTCCGGGGTACTCCCAGAGCGCGGGCCGAGCCTTGTGTGAGAACCTGGATGGTTTTCCGTCTGCATCCACAATCCGCTCGCCCGAAGCCGAGTTTGGCGATACGACTCTGTTGGAGGTCGCTCGGGGCTGTGCCCGTGGTTGCAGGTTCTGCGCGGCGGGGCATATTGGACGGCCTATGCGACCCAGGACGCTGCCCGGGCATCCCGAAGCCTGCCGCTATGGTCTGGTCGGAGCCGCGATATTCGATCACCCGAATGCGCTAGATCTGTGCAGCAGAATTGTGGACTCGGGCGGCAGCTTCTCGCTTTCGTCAGTTCGCCTGGAGACAATCTCGGACACTAGCGCGCACGTCCTGAGGCAAGCTGGCCAGCGCACTTTGACAATCGCGCCTGAAGCTGGCACTGACCGCCTTCGCCGAACAATTGGAAAACCTTGCAGCGAAGAAAGAATACTTGCTGCCGCGATGTGTGCGTCCAAACACGGAATGGAAACGATCAAGCTCTATTTTATGGTTGGATTGCCGACCGAGACCGATGCAGATGTGGAAGCAATCTGCCATCTTGCGGGTCTTGTTGCAGGGCAGTCTCCAGACCGCCCCCTAGCCCTCCTTGAAACGAAGGGGGGAGGGAGAGGTGTTCCCGATCTGCGGGTGTCAGTCTCGGTGAGCTGCTTTGTTCCGAAGCCCTGGACGGTGTTCCAATGGGCCGCGATGGAAGATGAACGGGTTCTTCGCCGTCGCCTTTCGATCGTGGATAGCGGATGCGTTCGGATGAGCCGCGTGTCGGTTTCCACAGAAAGCCCCAGACTGGCCGTCGTTCAGTCTCTTATTTCCAGAGGAGGACCGGAAGTGTCCGAGGTGCTTGCGGCGGCGCTTCTGAATGGCGGCGACTACCGGAAAGCCATACGCGATACGGGAATCAACCTGAGTTGCAGCACTGGCAAGCGGACGAGCGACGAGGTTCTGCCATGGGACCACATAGACCTTGGGCTTGACAGAGGCCGTCTATGGGATGAATACTGCGCTGCTGTTGGCGTCCCGTGAATCGCGCTGCTCAGTCTGGCCACCAACGGTCTCGCTTGACCGGAAAAAATGTTTCCATAATGTTGCGCAAATGTTTCGTCAGCCCTTGACTAATCGTGAATTCTGGGATATACTAGATCATGGTGGCAACGCTGATGTTGGAAACCGCAGGTGACATAAGCCAATAGGCAGGGCGCTGAAGCCCTCTTCCGGAATCTCTACCGGGGGAGGCTTTTTTTGTTGTCTCGGCAGAGTAGCCGGCCGCTTGCGTAGCAGAATCGCTTAAGGAGGCGAATGGTTACAATGTCTACGATAACAACACACGTTGCGGCGAATCCGTTCGAGATTGCCCAGGCACAACTCGACAAGGCGGCGAATAGGCTCGGCCTTGATGGGGCAGTGCATGCAGTGCTTCGAGAGCCGCTCCGTGAACTCCACGTTTCTCTGCCGGTCAAGATGGACGATGGCCAGGTCAAGGTCTTTAAGGGCTTCCGCGTGCAGTACAACGACGCCAGGGGGCCGAATAAGGGCGGTATCAGATTTCATCCTGATGAGACGATAGACACGGTCCGGGCGCTGGCTGCATGGATGACCTGGAAATGCGCAGTGGTAGACATACCCCTGGGCGGCGGGAAAGGCGGCGTCATCTGCAACCCCAAAGAGCTGTCTGATAACGAGCTGGAAAGACTCAGCCGCGCATACATCGATCAGGTTGGGCGGCTACTGGGTCCGGAGAAGGACGTGCCCGCTCCCGACGTCTACACCACTCCGCAGATAATGGCCTGGATGATGGACGAGTTCTCGAAAATCACAGGGTTCAACAGCTTTGGGGTCATCACGGGAAAGCCGCTGGCTCTTGGCGGATCTGAGGGCCGTGGCGATGCGACCGCCCGCGGCGGTGCGTACGTGACCAGAGAAGCGGCCAAGTATCTCAACATCGATCTGAAGAAAGCTACTGTGGCAATCCAGGGATTGGGCAACGCGGGTCAATATGCCGCTACTTTGTTTGCCAGCATTCTGGGTTGCAAGATAGTCGCCGTGAGCGACACCAGGGGCGGCATCTACTGTGAGGACGGGATAGACCCCGAAGCCGTGGTAAGGCACAAGCTCACCACGGGCAGCGTCAAGGGTTTTCCCGGGACAACTCCGATATCAAATGAAGACATACTCGAGTTGGCAGTCGACGTACTTGTTCCCGCTGCCCTTGAGGGGGTTATCCATGGGGGTAATGCGGCGAACGTGAAGGCACGCGTAATATGCGAACTTGCGAACGGTCCCACCACTCCTGAGGCTGACGAGATACTCTTCGCCAACAACGTGTTCATGCTGCCGGACTTCCTCGCAAATGCGGGCGGTGTGACTGTCAGCTACTACGAGTGGGTGCAGAATATCACAAACTACTACTGGGAGGAAGATGAAGTCCACCCGAAGCTCGACCAGAAGATGACCAAGGCATTCAAGGACGTGCTGGCGATGGCGAGGGAATACGAAGTCGACATGCGTGTTGGTGCCTATATGGTGGCTATCCAGCGCGTGGCCGAGGCGATGCGGCTCCGAGGCTGGGTCTGATCAGCGGACAGTTGGCAACGGATAATGGACAATGAAGGGAAGGGGAGTATCCCTCCGTTGACCATCATCCTTGAAAAGAAAAGGGGGTCGGACACTGCGTCCGACCCCCATTATCAATTGTCAATTATCCATTGTCCATTGCGTCATCCGCACCTGCTGAATCCGCAGCATCTGCATACGACGCACCCGGATTCGTGTTCAACCGCGCTCCCGCAGTCTGGGCACGCACCGGAGAGCAGGTCGAGCTTGCCTTGAATCTTGGATACCGAAGAGCTTTCTTTTCCAGTGGTTCGCGTCTGCAGGTAGTGCTCGATAGCGATGCCTACAGCGTCGGCGCAGGAGAGGATCGTCCCTCCGGCATCCCAGCCTGGGCTCGAACATCGGATGCCCCGCAGGTGCTTTCTGATCGACTCAGCGTCGACCCCGGCTCGCAGTGACAGCGAGATCAGTCTGCCCAATGCTTCCATCTGGCTTGCCGCGCACCCTCCCGCCTTGCCCATAGCGGTGAACAACTCGCACAGACCTTCTTCGTCTTCGTTGATTGTGATATACAGGTTGCCGCAACCAGTGTTGATTCTTTCGGTGGAACCGTGAGTGCGGTTGGGTCTTGCCCTTGGGCCGCGTTGAACGGCAGGCTGTTCTTCGGCGGTCTTCTTGTCTTTGCCGGAAATGTTCAGGACCTGGGCGTCGCGGCTGCCATAGCGGTAGATGGTGCAGCCTTTGCAGCCCTCGGCGTAGGCGAGCTGGTACACCTGGCGGACATCCTCGGCACTCGCGTTCTCAGGGAAGTTCACGGTCTTGGAGACCGCGTTGTCAGTAAACCTCTGAAATGCCGCCTGCATTCTGACGTGCCATATCGGCGGTATGTCCAGGGCCGTGGCAAACACCCTCTGCACGTCCTCGGGCACGCCGGCGATGCCCCGAACCGCACCCTTCTCGGCCACCTCACGCATCAGGTCTTCGCTGTAGAAGCCTCGATCTTTTGCCACCTTCTCAAAGTGCGGATTGACCTCGACGAGCTCGGTGCCGTCCATTACTCGCTTAACGTAGGCCACTGCAAACAGCGGCTCTACTCCGCTCGAGCACGAGGCGATAATGCTCAGTGTACCGGTTGGAGCTATTGTGGTCACTGTGGCATTGCGGATTTCCATGCCATCGCCAGAGTCGAACACACTGCCCTTGAAGTTGGGGAAGACTCCTCGTTCGGAGGCCAGTTCACAGGACGCTTTTCTGCCCTCGTTTGAGATAAAGCTCATAACCTGCTCAGCAAGAGAGACCCCTTCTTCCGAATCATAGGCGATGCCGAGTTGGATGAGCATGTCGGCATAGCCCATGACCCCAAGACCAATTTTGCGGTTGCCGCGGGTGGTATCAGCGATGGCCTCCATCGGATACTTGTTAACATCGATCACATCATCAAGAAAACGCACAGCGGTCTGCACGGTTTCTCTGAGTTTGTCCCAGTCGAGAACCGGTTGGTTCCGTTCGGAAACCACCATCTGTGCGAGGTTGATGGACCCAAGATTGCAGGACTCATACGGAAGCAGGGGCTGCTCGCCACACGGGTTTGTGCTTTCTATCGCGCCGATATGAGCCGTAGGGTTGTCCCGGTTGACCCGGTCAATGAAGATAACGCCCGGCTCACCATTTCTCCACGCCATGTTGACGATCAGATCGAAGACCTTTCGTGCGTTCAGCTTCTTTAGGGGCTTGCCAGTGCGAGGGCTGACCAGGTCGTATTCCGCGTCTTTTGCGACGGCATCCATGAATGCGTCTGTGAGCAGGACGCTGATGTTGAAATTCGTGAGTTTGGTTGTGTCCTGTTTGCACGTGATGAAGTCCAGGATATCGGGGTGGTCTACTCGCAGGCAACCCATGTTGGCTCCGCGGCGAGTGCCCCCCTGTTTGATAGCTTCAGTGGCCGCATTGAACACTTCCATGAACGATATCGGGCCGCTGGACACACCGTTCGTTGACTCCACCAGATCGTTGGCGGGCCGCAGTCGTGAAAACGCAAAGCCTGTTCCGCCACCGCTCTTATGTATGAGTGCAGTGTGCTTAATCGTCTCAAAGATGCTCTCCATAGAGTCCTCGATCGGCAGCACAAAACACGCCGATAGCTGACCCAGCGGCTTGCCGGCGTTCATCAGGGTGGGGCTGTTTGGCAGGAAGTCCGCGTTGCTCATCAAACGGTAGAAATCATCCTCTACAGCTTGAACTCCCTCTTCAGACTGTCCGTAGACCGTTTCAGCCGACGCAACGGCCCTGGCAACACGACGGAACATTCCATCAGCGTCTTCCATAAGTGAACCGTCTTCGTTCTTCTTCAGATACCGTTTTTCCAACACCGTGAGCGCGTTCTTCGTCAACATCTCTTACCCTCCAAGGTATATGCTAATCGGCCGTTACCGACCCAACTTCCTGTATTATCTCGCTGAACTGCCCCACATCCTCGAAATGCCGGTATACTGAGGCAAACCGCACGTAAGCCACCTGGTCCAGCCCGCGGAGTCTGTCAGCCACCATCGCACCTATCTTCTCAGAGGCAATCTCTCCGGGGCCAAGGTCAAGCACCTGGCGCTCAATGTCTTCAACAACAGCCTGAAGCGTTTCCATCGCGACTGGGCGCTTTCTGCAGGCGATGATCATTCCAGTGAGGATCTTATCGCGGTCAAACGGTTCTCTTCGTCCGTCCTTCTTTATCACCATCGAACGCATTTCCTCGACTTGTTCGTAAGTCGTGAAACGGCGTTCGCAGGCAGTACACTCACGCCTTCGGCGTATCGCGTCACCATCCTGAACGAGCCTTGATTCGAGCACTCGATCTTCTTGACAGGCACAAAACGGGCATTTCATTGAAGCCACCAGACCACCACATATAGTGGCATGCATATCTTAGCACACAATATATAGCGTGTCAAGGGTTTCTGGTGGGTAATTATTACCACATTACCGCGAGCTTGATCCGGCGGCTGGCAGGTGAAAGAGTGAGAGGCACGTGAGTTATCAGGAATATGGGAACAGTGGCCTGAGGTCCAAGTGATTCACGGCTGCCAAATTGTATGGTAGGCCCGACACTCCTGTCGGGCGGCGCCGGCCAGGAGTGTCCGGCCCAACGTGGCCATCGGATGCGATATACAGACCGTGAATTACTTGGCAGAGTCGACGGGCGATAGACTCCATCATGCCCTCCTGCCCTGCTATCTGGGATTGACTGGCGAGCCGTTTACCCGCTTCTCAAAGTGGAGGTGAGAGCCGGTGGAGTAACCGGTAGACCCGACGCTGGCAATGACCTCGCCTCGCTTCACAGACGCGCCGGAGCTCTTGTAGAGCTTGGAGCAGTGTCCGTACAAAGTCGACACCCCGCCGCCGTGGTCGATGACAATAGTGTACCCGTAGGCGCCCTGCCAGCCAGACATGATTACTACTCCATCTGCTGCCGCACGGATCGGGGTGCCCGTCCGTGCCGATATGTCAATCCCGGTATGGAGTTTGTACACGCCAGTTATCGGGTGACGCCTGTAGCCGAATCCGGAGGTGATTCGCCCACTAACAGGAAGCCCCAGTGACCCGGTGAACGCCTTGGCCAGTCTGACTCGGCCTTTGGGTGTGCTTTGTATCCTTCTGATCTCGCGCTCTATGGCCCGGGACTGGGCGACCAGCTCGTCGAGTGCCTTAAGATACAGATCCTTGCTTCGTTCTATCCGCTGGATCTGGTTTTCTCTTTCCTGAGCAAGCATTGCTATCTCGCTGCGCTGTGACAGGAGGCCAACTCTGAGAGCTTCGATCTCTCCGACGCGGTCGGCCTTGATCACTTTGTCTCTTTCGATTGCGGCCTTGTCCTTCTTTATCTGCTCAATGAGCTCGGTGTCGGCTCGAAGGATTTGCTTGAGATAGTAGGCGCGTGTCAAGAAGCTCCACATATCCGTGGATCCTAGAAGCACGTTCAGGTAGTTGACGTCTTCGCCCTCGTAGATGTCCACCACCCGCATCGTTAGCAGATTCTGTCTTCGCTGCAACTGCCGCTCCGCGCGCTCAAGACGCCGCACCGTGACCGCCAGCTCCTGCTGAGCATTTGCCAGCCTTACCTGGTTCTGAGCCAGCTTTGTCTGGGTTGTGGCCAGACGTCTCTGAGTGTAGTAGAGCTGCTCGGCGACTGTGCGTTTCTGCCCCTCTTTGACGCGGATTTGTTGCTTGATCTTCTTGATCTCGTGTTCCACGACGCCGAGCTTGTTCTGCAGATTAGCCGTGCTCTTCGGCTTTGCCGCAAGCGACGCGGATGCCAGCACGGCCGCGGCCATTGTGAAGACTATGGTATATGCAAGATACTTGTTCATATTAATTCACCAGCAGGAGTCGTCACTCTTATCGGTTGCTGCAATGCTATTCGTCACGCAGGAATCTTCGTATTGACAGCAAACTGCCTGCTGCCCCTATGAGCCCTCCCGTGAGCACCAGTCCTATGGCGAGATCCAGTGGCGCTACGTTGCTGGAGACGTGTCCCAGCATTGTCAGGATCTTGCGAGCAGTGTGGCCCATATAGATGCTCCCAGCCCTCAGGAGCAGCCAGGCCACGATTGCACCGGTCACGCCGAAGACGATGCCTTCAATCACCAGTGGAATACGTATGAACTGATCGGTAGCTCCGACCAATTGCATAATACGTATCTCACGGCGGCGCGCATAGAGCGTCAGCCGGATCGCATTGCTGATTATGAACGCGGTGGTGATGAGAAGAAGCAGTACGCCAATGGTGCTTACCGCTCTTACCACTTTGGCCACCGCCATAACTCGCATTGCGGTCTTCCGGCCCTCCAGCACGCCGTCGACTTTGTTCATCTGCCGTATGCTGCTGGCGATGATAGTAATTCGTTCGGGATTTGTGATCTTAACATCGAGGCCGTAGGGCAGGACGTTCAGCGGCAGACCGGCGGATTCGATGTTGGGGTGCTTGCGTTTGAACTCAGCCCATTCTTTGTCTCTCGAGCGAATCTCGACCTCACCCACTCCGTTTATGCCGGATATCTTCTCTGAGAGCTTGGTCGCGTCCTCGTACGAAGCGTCTCTTGTCATGAATACGGCGATCTGAAACCGTTTGATCTGGGAGGCGGCGAAGTTGTTGGCGCCAAGCGCGGCCAGCACAAACGCTCCAAGCACCGCCAGGGACAATGCAATGGTTGAAATCGATGCATACGCCATGACGCCGTTTCGCTTTATGCCGGTGAATGCTTCTTGAACGAGGTATTCAGCGCTTCTAAAGTTCACAGTTCTGGTAGCCGCCCCTGTTTTCGTCCCGAACGATGTACCCAGCCTCAATCTGGATAACACGTTTCTTCATTCTGTCGACCATGTGGGCGTCATGTGTCGCGACGAGTGTGGTTGTGCCCCTGACGTTGATGCGGTCCAGGAGCTGCATGATCTCCCACGACGTGTCTGGGTCCAGGTTACCTGTAGGCTCGTCTGCGACCAACACGGTGGGGTGGTTTATGATGGCTCTGGCAATAGCCGCCCGCTGCTGCTCACCACCTGACATGTGGTGTGGGAACGCGTCGCAGCGGTGGGTGAGTGCCACAAGTTCCAGCACTTCTGCTATGCGCTTTCTTATATCGCGCGGGTGCGCACCAATGGCCCGGAGCGTGAATGCCATGTTTTCCCAGACGTTCTTCTCCGGCAGGAGCTTGAAATCCTGAAAGACTATTCCCAGTTTGCGCCTGAGATAGGGCACAGCCGAGGGCTTCAACATCGTCACGTCATCGCCTTCAACCACAACTGTTCCGTCAGTGGGAGTCACATCCCGGTACAGGAGCTTGAGCAGTGTGGATTTTCCGCTTCCGGTGGCGCCTACTATGAATGCGAAATCACCCTTACAGACTGTCAGGCTGACTCCGTTAAGGGCTCGCACACCGCTGGGATACTCTACTGAGACGTTCTCAAGATGTATCAATGCACACAGGTCCCCGGATTTCAGGCGGCCTACCCTTGGTCCGCGCTCGTATAGGTGATTATACCCTGCGAAGCGGGGTTGGCGCAACTTCTCCGATCGCCGGGCGCGGTTGACACGTCCGTGTGCTTTTCCTATAATAGCTTGGCCGCGGCAGGCGATAGCTTGCCGTCCGGTTGTTAGGAACTACTGTTGATCGTGCTGCTTCTCAGAACTGAGCTAGAAGCGGCACTTTGTTTGTGTGTCACTTTATGCAAAAGGGGGATATCAAACCAATGCAAAGCGAGTCTCAGACTCAAAGAAAGCTCAGCAGAGTGCTGTATGCCTTGATGGCCGCACTTCTGCTGTGCGTCGTGCTGCCGAGTGCGGCACTTGCCAGCGAGGCCATCACGCTTCCAGTGTTCGAGGATCTGGACATAATGTGGCCGTCGGTGTTGCTGGTCTTCATCTGTGCCATCGTCGGTCTGATCTTTGGGCTGATGTGGTACAGATCGATCAACAAGGAAAACCCAGGCTCCAAGGGTATGGTTGGCGTAGCCCACGCAGTTCAGGAAGGCGCTCTGGCCTATCTGAAGAAGCAGATCGCCACAATGGTCGTATTCGTCATAATCATCGCAATTGGCCTGATCTTCTTGTACAAGAACGTGGAAGGATTCCAGGAAGTGGACCGCGTATTCGGTGTGATTCCGATCTACGTGGGCGTGAGTATTGCGTTCATCCTCGGCGTGGCGGCCTCTTACATGGCCGGTTTCATCGGAATGATGATGGCGGTCCGAGCCAATGTCCGTGTGGCGAATGCCGCTCTCACCAGCTTCAAACACGCTCTCTACATCGCATTTCGCGCCGGCGGCGTGTCGGGAATGGCGACCGTTGGCCTCGGGCTCCTGGGTGCGTGTCTTGTGTTCTTCCTGTTTGGCAACGAGTCTATGAAGGTTCTGATCGGCTTTGGTTTTGGTGGATGTCTGGCCGCTCTCTTTATGAGGATTGGCGGCGGTATCTATACCAAGGCTGCGGACGTGGGCGCCGACCTGGTTGGCAAAGTGGAGCAGGGGATTCCCGAGGATGATCCGCGAAACGCTGCTACGATTGCCGACAACGTTGGCGACAACGTCGGTGACTGTGCCGGTATGGCCGCGGACGTGTTCGAGAGCTATGAGGTCACCCTGGTAGCGGCGATCATTCTTGGAGCAGCCGCTTCCACATACCTGGGTCTCGGCGCCGCAGGACTTGCTCTTGTCGTCTATCCGCTGCTCATCAGAGCGGTTGGTGTCATCGCTTCTATCATCGGCATATACTCCGTGAAGGGCAGGGACGACATAGACATGAACCCTATGAAGCCGATCAGTTTCGGTTTCTGGATGTCCGCTGCTCTCGCCACTATCGGGTTCTTCGGCATTTCCTACTACATCTTCGACATTAAGGTGCCTATCGCCGGGTTTGAATGGTGGAGATTTGCCTGTGCAAACCTCTCCGGTATCATCCTTGCTCTGGTAATCGAGAAGCTTACCGACCATTTCACCGCAGTCGAGAAAGGGCCGGTCACGGAGTGCGCGAAGTCGGCCAAGACCGGGCCTGCGACCATCATCCTCTCCGGTTTTGCGTCTGGACTTGAGTCAAGCGTCTGGAGCATAGTCGCCATCTGCGGTAGCGTTCTCGCGGCGATGTTGCTCTTCCACGGTGACCCCTCGATGTCCGCATACGGAGTTGCTCTTGCCGGTCTTGGACTGCTGACCACTACGGGCTTCATGCTCGCTATGGACACATACGGACCGATCTCAGACAACGCCAATGGCATCTTCGAGATGTCCGGTGCACTCAAGGACCTCGGCGAGGATTCCAACGCTCATAAGATCGTCGCCAAGCTCGACGCCGTCGGCAACACTACCAAGGCTCTCACCAAGGGTCTTGCCATTGCGACCGCGGTCATTGCAGCGACAGCTCTGTTCCGCTCATATATGGCAGATGTCGATCTGCTTGAGATAGGCATCCGTATCGACTGGACCAACGTGTTCGTCGGTCTGCTGATCGGTGGCGCGGTTCCGTTCCTGTTCTGTTCGTTCGCGATCAATGCGGTCAGCCGCGCGGCGTTCCAGCTTGTTGAGGAAGTGCGCCGGCAGTTCCGCGAGATCAAGGGCATCATGGACTACGACCCCCGGAGCGGATCCGACGAAGGCAAACCCGACTATCAGAGGTGCGTTGAGATATCAACCAGCGCGGCTCAGAAAGAGCTCCTGAGCCCGGCTGTTCTCGCTGTGGCTGCTCCGATACTTGTCGGTTTTGGCCTTGGATACGGCGATATGAACGGTGCCGCGGCGCTCGGCGGATTCTTGGCCGGCGCGATTCTCTCCGGTCAGTTGATGGCTGTTCTTCTCTCCAACGCGGGCGGTCTGTGGGACAACGCTAAGAAGAAGATTGAGGATGGGATGTTCGGCGGCAAAGGTACTCCCGAGCACAAGGCTGCGGTTGTTGGCGATACCGTTGGTGACCCGTTCAAGGACACCGCTGGTCCGGCACTGAACCCGCTGATCAAGGTTATGAACCTGGTCGCGATTCTGGCCGCACCCATTGCCATCCAGCCGATGTCGGTTGGAGTCCGTACCGCCATCGTGGTAGTTGCCGCTCTCGCACTGGTCGGCGCCACGCTGTGGAGCAAACGCGGAGGCATCGGAGCCGAAGACGCAAAGTAGCTCTTTGATCGACATACGTAAGGCACAGCGGCCCGGGCGTTTCGTCCGGGCCGCTGTGACGTGTGCGGGGCTGGTCGGAGCTCTCCGACGATTGACCGTCTGGCCCCCTCGCAGGTATAATGAACACCGATTCTGCCACACTGTCATTCCGAAACGCAAGTCGAAGAATCTCGGCGGACTGGAGATTCCTCGCGCTGCTCGCAAATGACACTAATGGTCTGGACTAGATTGTTGAGGTATGTAGTTTGGTTCTCAAGGTAGCTCTGCCGAAAGGCAGCCTTCAGGAGGCGACTTTCGGGCTCTTTAAGAAGGCCGGGTTCGACTTTCGCCTGAGTGCAAGATCATATCATCCCAGCGTGGATGATCCTGAGCTGGAGGCAACTCTTCTACGCGCTCAGGAGATTCCGCGGTACGTGGAGGCCGGGGTGCTTGATATGGGCATCACCGGTTTTGACAACGTGTGCGAGTGCGAGGCGGACGTTCACGAGGTCTGTGAAATGCGATACTCCAAGGCCACGACCAGACCCTACAAATGGGTGCTGGCCGTTCCCAAGGGCTCCGGCATCCGCGGCCCCAGGGACCTTGAAGGCAAGCGCATAGCAACCGAGCTCGTAAACGTGACTAAGAGATATCTTGAGAGCAACGGTGTGTCTGCGCACGTCGAGTTCTCGTGGGGGGCTACTGAAGTCAAGGTCCCAGATCTGGTGGATGCTATAGTCGAAGGCACCGAGACCGGCAGCACACTTCACGCGCACGGGCTGGAGATCGTCGACACCCTGTTGGAGTCCACAACAAGATTGATTGCCAACAAGATTTCGTGGGAGGATTGCTGGAAGCGGCAGAAGATCGAGAATATCGCTATGCTGTTGCAGGCCGCTCTGAATGCGGATGGTCTTGTCGGTCTCAAAATGAACGTTCCGAGAGACGTGCTCAATGAGGTATTAGGCGAACTGCCTTCCCTAAAACAGCCGACCCTGTCTCCGCTTGCGGACGAGAACTGGGTTGCGGCCGAGATAATCGTCGAGGAGAAGACCGTTCGAGAGCTTATTCCAAGGCTCAAGCGAGCGGGTGCGTCCGGGATAGTCGAGTATCCGCTTAACAAAGTGATCTACTAGCTTCGGGACGACGAACGGTCCCGAAGCATATCAGCGGATGAACCCGGTGTATCGGGAACTTGTTCCCGATAC
>CAYSLA010000029.1:22464-28469 GCA_964431685.1 uncultured bacterium
CTGAATGAATCTGAAATCCCGAAACAACACTAGCTTCGGGACGAGGAACAGTCCCGAAGCATATCAGCGGATGAACCCGGTGTATCGGAAACTTGTTCCCGATACGTGATCAGGTTTCGGGAATAAATTCCCGAAACACCAACACCATCCTTTATCGTTTCTTGCAGCAAGGTGATTGACTACTCTTGATAGCCCATCTGAACGGCGAGTTGACTCATATCGGGGCGGACCACGTCGTGATCGACGTTGGCGGGGTTGGCTACAAGGTCTTTGTGCCGCTGGCCGTATCCGCGTCTCTTCCGAAACCCGGAAACAATATCCGTCTCTTGATCACGACTATAGTAAGAGAGGACTCCTTTTCGCTGTACGGTTTTCGAGAGGAGTCCGAGCAGACCATTTTCGAGTGGCTGCTTGCGGTGAGTGGCGTGGGTCCTAAGGCCGCAATGAACATCCTGGGCACTTTGAGCGTCAACGATATTGTGGGGGCCGTCTCGCGCGACGTTCCTCAGGAACTCAGTCGCGTCCAGGGCATAGGGATCAAGACTGCTCAGAGGATAGTCATTGACCTAAGGGAAAAGGTGACGACCCTTGTCTGGGCACAGGCGGGCGAAAGAGCCGCTTCGCCAACAGCGAGAGCGTTGGACGATGCGGTTGAGGGACTCGTGGCCCTGGGCTACAGTCGCAATGATGCTCGCAGCGCGGCAGACGAGGCACTCAGGTCTTTGGGTGGCGAGGCAGAGTCGGGCGAGGTCGTGCGGGCCGCACTGAAGTTGCTTTCTAAAGGATAGTCGATGAATGATGTAGAGGACAGGCTGGTATCTGCTGATTTTCGGGATGAAGACGCAGCCTTGGACTTTTCCCTGCGTCCACGCCGTTTTGCTGAGTTCATTGGCCGCCAGAAGATCAAAGAAAGTCTCTCTGTTTTCATCGAAGCCGCAAGAATGAGGGAGGAACCGCTGGACCACGTTCTTCTCTATGGTCCACCCGGTCTCGGTAAGACCACCCTTGCACTGATTATTGCCAACGAAATGGATGCTCCGATAAGGAGCACGTCCGGCCCGGCCATAGAGCGCCCAGGCGACCTGGCGGCAATCCTCACGAATCTGGAACCGGGCAGTGTGCTCTTTGTTGACGAGATTCACCGGCTCAACCGAGCTGTTGAGGAGATACTCTACCCGGCTATGGAGGACTATCAGCTCGACCTCATCATTGGCAAAGGGCCGAGCGCGCGCACCATCAAGCTCGACATTCCCAAATTCACCCTCATAGGCGCGACGACTCGTGCGGGGCTGATTACGGCGCCGCTTCGCGGCCGGTTTGGCATAGTGCTCAATTTCGAGTTCTACGATGTGGACAGTCTGAAGACTATCGTTATGCGTTCTGCCGGAATCCTGGGCGTCAATATCACTGAAGATGGGGCTTACGAGATCGCAGGGCGGAGCAGAGGGACACCGAGGATTGCTAACCGCGTTCTGCGCCGTGTGCGGGACTTTGCACAGGTGCGGGCGGAGGGTGCAATTGACACCGATGTTGCGCGTGAGGGACTTAAACTGCTGGAGATTGATGAGACAGGGCTTGATGAGGCCGACAGAAGGTTGATTCGTACCATCGTTGAGAAGTTTGATGGCGGGCCGGTTGGGATTGAGACCCTGGCCGCAGCCATTGGAGAAGAGCGTGACACGCTCGAAGACACTCACGAGCCTTATCTGATTCAGATAGGGTTTCTGAACCGAACACCGAGGGGCCGCGTGGCGACTAGGCTTGCCTATGAGCACCTGGGGGTCGCACCGCGCTCCTGCGCTCAGGAACGGTTGTTCTGACCATGAACTGTCCGAGATGCGGCACTCCTGCCCAAGACAATCAGAACTATTGTGTTGAATGCGGAGCCCAGATCCGGGCGGCCGTCCGAACGCGTGCACCGGAGCCGCCTGCTCCTACTCCCCCCGCAGCAGACGCTGACCCGGAGGCGGAAGCGATCAGCCGTGACCTTTTTGACCTCTGGCAGATGTATGAGGCTGGTGATCTGGAGGTTGCCCTTGAGAAGGGCGCAACGATTGTTGAGCGAGCGCCGGACAGTGCCGCAGCGCACTCAGTGGTGGCTTTGGTTCAAGAGAAACTCGCGGATCGGAAGTTTGTCGCGGCCGATTTCGATGGAGGAGTCGCGAGTCTAAAGCAGGCCATAGCCCACTACGAGCGTATCTTGCAGATCAACCCATACAGCGAGGCCGACCGGGCGAAGCTGATCAGTCTGCGCAAGCGGCTTGTCGGGCCCGTGGCGCGTCCATCGCGTTCTGGTGACAAAGAGTCAGTTCTCCAGTGGATCAAGGGCTTGTCTCTGCCCGTTCGTGCCGGAGCGGTTGCGTTCCTCTGTGCATTGGTGCTGTTTGCGGTTGCTCTGGCCCCCGGTTCCAGGCGGGGCGATACCAGAGACGGCGGCTCGCCCCTGACCGTGCGAGATGAGGGTGCAGGGTCTGGCGGTTTGGAGACTGAAAGCGGATGGAAAGGCTATGGGCCTCAGGATGTCTACACATATAGGCCTCCGTCGCCGGCCGTTGAACCGGTAAAGTCGATCTCGGAGATGCTGGGCAGCCCAACAGCGCCAAAGCCTCCGGCCAGCCAGTCGAGTCCTCCGGCCTCCGCTGCTCCCATCCTGCCGTTCAGCATCAAACCTCCAGCAGGCTCTGCTGATTCCGCATCCAGGCCGGATCGCGACTCGGCGACATCAGGCGCGGCCCGAAGCACCGTAACGGCGCCTCCGGCCGCATCCGACGCTGATGACGACGTCGGCGCAGACGATCTGTTCAAGAAGGCTATGACGTTCCGCAGACAAGGCCAGCCCAAGTTGGCAGTTGCCGCCGCAGAGAAAGCCATCTCGCTCTATCAGCAGCAGATCGCCAGAGGAAAGGACGTCGAGACTGCCCAGATCGGCATAGAGAACGCGAGAAAGCTGATCGATCTGGCCAAGGAGGCCGAAGAATGAGGCTGCATTTTCTCCTTGCGATCATAGTACTTGCGTTTTTTCTGCAGACGTGCGTGTGTTTGGCCCAGGACTCCAAGTCACTTCTTCTGCTCTTTCAGTGTTCTGTGCAGGAAGGTGGAGACAGGACCGCCGCTGAGACCGCAACAACCGCGCTGCGAGACTATTTCAGGGACACCGGTCGTGTGGATGTGGCGCTGTTCTCTGCCGAGTCGCCCACGGTGATGAGGGCGGTCATCGAGAAGCGGCTGACGGAGGAACAGGTGGCAAGCTATGCGGATAGGAGTCAGCGTATAGAGGTAGCCAAGGCCTTGGGATTTCGGTACGCCGCCGGCGCAGAGGTAGTCCGCGTTGAGAGAATGCTGACGCTGAGCCTGTGGGTAGCCGATGTGACCGGCAGAAGACCTGTCATCTATGAGACCAGCCGAAAGGCACGAACCGGCGGAGACAATCCGAATGATATGAACAACGCCGTGCAGACTGCCGCCAGTGGGGTCGTGACCGACATCTCGGGTAAGGCTTTTGCGGATTTGCCGGAGGTCAAGGAGACCGAAGACGCTGACATCGGTACGCCTTCTGTCGCCACTCCGACCGCTGCCCCTCCCACGGACGCAAAGCCCACCCAGCTTCCGTCCACTGACTACATAATCCGTGCTGACGACGCGATGAAGCAGGGCAATGTCGCTGTCGCCATTGCAGACTATAAGCGCGCAGTCGATATTGAACCTAACAATTTCGACTTCAGACTCAAGCTTGCTGAGGCGTTTTCGGCCAAGGGTATGTTTGAGGACGCCCAGGAACAGATAGCGAGGGCTGTGGCCGCTGGAGCAGACCCTGCCAGGATAGCTCAGATCAAGAAGAAGATTGCGGAGTCGGCTTCGGATGCCGCTGGAGTTGAACCACCGCCCCCCGATGTAGATCCAACCGGGACCAGCGGGCCCGAGAGTGCGCCTCCTACCAGCAAACGAGCGAAAGAAGCCATCTCGGCCCAGCGTGCGGCCATCGCCAAACTGATCGAGGGCGATGATCTATGGAAAAATGAGGCGCCGGACGACGCTGCGGCGGCGTACAGAGAGTCCATCCAACTAAACAGCTCCGACTGGCGCGCCCACGAACGATTGGCCATAGTGCTGGCTTCAAACTCTAGGTTTGAGGAGAGTAGACAGGCTCTTATGAGGCTGCGGGTGGTGCAGCCCGTCGTGCCGGCGGACCTGTTGCTCAACCGGTACCGGATGTTCCGCAGCGCGTTTGACAAGCGAGTGGGGGTTCTGATTGCGCGGTTCGATTCCGATGCCAGTGAGTTCCGGCGAGGCCGTCTCAGCAAGGACGCCTATGCTGTAAGCATACGCAACTACCTCTCCGAGATGGACACAATGAAACGCTTCCTGAAGGAAATGCCGTCCCCAGCGTCCAGAGACGGGGTCAACCTTAGCCGCGACCTGGCCTGCGGGCTCATCGCCCAGGCGGCCTCGAGCGCGAGTGAGTATCTGAAGACGGGCCAGGACAAACTCCGCGTCAACGCGGCGGCTTACCTGGACGAAGCCAGACTTGAGATGCTCTCCGTTAGTCGTTCCGACGCGGGGTTCTAGCGGTATAGGGGCGGAACGGGGTGTCCGCCCGCGGGAAGCGCTTTGGTGTGCGGATTGGAGAGAAAACAGAGCTTGGTGAAATGTGTTGGCGAACGGCTCGACGTGCCAGGCACTGTGCTCATAGACGACCGCAACATCGAGCAGCGAACAGGCCGAACATACCTGCTCTGCGATCCGGTCTCGACTATCACCGCACATTCCTACGCAGATGTGCAGGGTGCCCTGGAGAGTCTTGACAGGTGCCTCGATGCAGGGCTTTTCGTCGCCGGCTATATCAGCTACGAGGCCGGCGCTGCTTTGGATAAGCCCATCCGCCCGAAGTGTCATACATATCTGCCTTTGATATGGCTGGGCGTCTATGAAGAGTGCGCTGAGCTGGACTCTGAGCAGCTCTCGTTTGAGACCGGCGCGTGCGATGATGTTCAGGATGCACGGCTCAGCGTTGACGAGCAGCACTACCTTGAATGTATCGAGAGGATCAAGCAGTATATCGCAGATGGTGACGTCTATCAGGTCAACTTCACCAGCAAACTGAAGTTCACGCATGTGAAGCCCGCGCGCTATCTGTTCTCTCGTCTTCGTTCCGAGCACCCCGTTGGCCATTCCGCGTTCATAAACATTGGTTCTGCTCAGATCATGTCGCTGTCACCGGAACTGTTCCTGCGGCGTACCGGAGACCGTGTACTGACGCGTCCTATGAAGGGCACGATTCGACGAGGGCGTTGGCCCCAGGAAGACAGCGAAGTGGCTCGGCAACTCGCCTCTGACCCGAAGAATCGGGCTGAGAATGTGATGATAGTCGACTTGATGCGTAACGATCTGGGCAGGGTGTGCAAGTTCGGTGAAGTCAGTGTGCCCCGGTTGTTTCACGTCGAGCGCTACTCATCGCTGCATCAGATGACCAGCGACGTTTCAGGGATTCTTCGGGACGATGTCAGCGCCTCTCGTCTGCTAGAAGCCACATTCCCTGCCGGGTCGATTACCGGCGCTCCGAAGATCAGGGCGATGGAGATTATCAACGAACTCGAGAGCGATGCCCGGGGCGTGTATTGCGGAAGCATCGGGATGTTTCGTCCCGGCGGGGACTGCCTTCTGAACGTCGCGATCCGGACCATAGTGCAACAGGGAATGGAATGCGAAATGGGCGTTGGCGGAGGAATTGTGTCGGATTCCGACCCAAGGATGGAAATGCAGGAGATGTTGCTGAAGGGGCGGTTCCTCCAGCGCGGTGTGCCCTGCTTCCGCCTCTTGGAGACTCTGCGGTATGATATCGGTTCCGGTTACTCATGCCTGGAGGAACACATTATGCGCATGGGCGAGTCAGCCGGCTACTTCGGATGGCCGTTCACCGAGGATGCGGTTCGGGAAGTTCTTGCGGAAGCGAGTAGCTTAATATCTGCAGATGCGGTTCAATCATGTGCAAGTTACAGAGTCAGACT
>CAYSLA010000030.1:0-25766 GCA_964431685.1 uncultured bacterium
GAAGGCGGCCGAACCGTCGGCGCTGGAGTTGTGAGCGAGGTTATTGACTAGTATTCTGACCGGAGACACTTAATGCGCAAGGACAAGGTAAGAATCAGGCTTAAGGCGTTCGACCATCGCGTACTCGATCAGAGTGCGGAACGGATTGTCGAGACTGTGCGCCACACTGGGGCAAAGATTTCGGGCCCCGTGCTTCTGCCGACGGAAAAAGACATCTACTGTGTCAACCGTGGCACGACCATCGACAAAGAGTCGATGGAGCACTTCGAAGTCAGAACGCATAAGCGTCTGATAGATATCTTGAACCCGGGGCCGAAGACTATCGATGCGCTAATGCGACTCGATCTGCCCAGCGGCGTGGATATCGAGATCAAACTGTAGGATACGACAAATGGTCAATGGAATTCTGGGAAAGAAACTGGGCATGACTCAGGTCTTTGACGAGAGCGGTTCGGTTGTGCCCGTGACCGTGATCGAAGCCGGGCCTTGTGTGGTGACTCAGATCAAGACCGAGACATCGGACGGCTATAACGGTGTGCAGGTGGCCTTTGGCGACGCCAAGGAGAAGCACGTCACCAAGCCAATGCAGGGTCATTTTGCGAAAGCCGGCGTTGGGCTCAAGAGGCACGTGCACGAGGTAACCGTGGATGACCTTTCCGAGGTGGAAGTCGGCAAGGAGATAAAGGTCGACGTGTTCTCGGAGGGCGACACGATCAAAGTGACCGGCGTTTCGAGAGGCAAGGGATTTGCTGGCGCGGTCAAGCGCCATCATTTTCACGGCGGCGATATGGGCCACGGTTGCATGGTCCACCGCAAGCCTCAGTCGGGTGGCGCAACGGATGCTGCCAGGACGTTCAAGGGCTCAAGGAGACCGGGACGCATGGGTGGAAAGCCGGTTACTCAGCGGGGTTTGATAGTATACAGAGTTGACCCGCAGAGAAACCTGATGCTTGTCGGCGGCGCTGTTCCGGGTGGCAAAGGCGAGCTTGTGATCATCTCGCGCCAGGGAGTAGGAGGTTAGTCGAATGCCAAAGGTTGTGGTTCGTAATACTTCCGGCGGTGAGGTCGGCGATATTGACCTGGCAGCCGAGGTCTTTGAAGTCGAGGCCAACATACCGTTGATGCATCAGGCTGTTGTTGCCGAGGAGGCTAACGGTCGACAGGGCACGGCGGATACGAAGACTCGATCTGAGATCCAGGGTGGTGGGCGCAAACCTTACAGACAGAAGGGGACTGGTCGGGCGAGACAGGGCTCGACACGCGCACCTCACATGTACCACGGCGGAGTTGTTTTTGGTCCGCATCCGCGGTCATACGGCAAGGAAATGCCGCGGAAAATGAGACGCGGGGCAGTTCGTTCGGCTCTGAGCGCAAGGCTGGCCGATGGCGATCTGGTTGTTGTGGACGAACTCGTGGTCAGCGAGATAAGCACGAAGGCTCTGGTTGCGCAGTTTGCTGCGATGGGGATCTCCGGGAAGACACTGCTGGTTGTTGACGAAGTCAGCGAGGCTCTGAGCCTGTCGGCACGCAATATCCCGTGGCTCGAGATCAGGCAGTCTCCTTCGGTCAGTGTGCGGGATCTGCTGTTGGTTGAGAAGGTCGTGATGAACCGTGCCGCTGTCGAAAAGCTGCAGGAGGTTTTGACCCGATGAAAGATGCCTATTCCATCCTCAAACGGCCTCTCATCACTGAGAAGAGCATGAGCTTGGGCCCGGTGGGGAAGTATGCTTTTGAAGTCGATATGAATGCGAACAAGATCGAGATCGGACAGGCTGTTGAGCAGATATTCTCGGTCAAAGTGGTCAGCGTGAACACACTGCACGTTAAGGGCAAGGCACGAAGAAGAGGGCGGATATCCCACGGGATGACTCCCGACTGGAAGAAAGCTTACGTGACTCTTGCACCAGGCCAGCGGATCGAGATCTTTGAGGGAGCGTAAGCCGAATGGCTATCAAACAGTATAAGCCCACGTCGCCGGCGCGGCGATACTATACGGGATCAACCTTTGAAGAGGTTACGAAATCGACCCCCGAAAAGGGTCTGCTTTCTCCCCTGAAGCGCAGCGGCGGCCGAAACAACCAGGGCACAATCACAATGCGCCACGTTGGTGGCGGTCACAAGCGCCAGTACCGTATAGTTGACTTCAAGCGTAACAAAGTTGGCGTGCCTGGCAAGTGTGCCGCGATCGAGTATGACCCGAACAGGTCCGCACGAATCGCGCTAATACACTATGCCGATGGTGAGAAACGGTACATCTTGTGGCCGGTGGGACTCAAAGTTGGGGACAGCGTGATTGCCGACGAGCGGACAGACGTCCGCCCCGGGAATTGCATGCCAATGGAGAACATTCCGCTGGGAACCATCGTGCATAACATCGAGATGAAGCCTGGCAAGGGTGGTCAGATGGTGAGGAGTGCCGGTAATGGCGCTCAGGTCATGGCCAAAGAAGGCGGCTATGTTCAGCTCAGACTGCCCTCGGGCGAAATGAGAAACGTGTTGGCGGTGTGCAAGGCCAGCATTGGTCAGGTTGGCAATGTCGACCACGAGAACCTCTCGGTCGGCAAAGCAGGGCGCACAAGGTGGATGGGAATCCGTCCGACGGTGCGTGGTGTTGCCATGAACCCGCGTGATCACGCACACGGTGGCGGCGAGGGCAAGTCCCCGGTTGGCAGGAAGACTCCTGTATCAAAGTGGGGCAAGCCCGCACACGGAACCAGGACCAGAGGTCGGAAGGATTCCGACAGGATGATCGTTCGAAGGCGAAACAAGAAGTAGGGAATCGAGACATTCGATTCCTGAAGGCCGGACCAGGCGGATGTGTCTGGTCGTGCGAGATAGTTGTTAGTTTGAACAGCGTATGCAGGAGGAATAGCCGGTGGCGCGTTCACTTAGAAAGGGGCCTTATGCTTGCCCCAAGTTGCTGAAGAAAATAGAAGATATGAACGCGAGGGGCGAGAAACGGATTCTCCAGTCGTGGTCGAGACGATCCACGATCTACCCCTTGATGATTGGTCACACCATTGCCGTGCACGACGGCCGCAAGCACATTCCCGTGTTTGTTACCGAGAACATGGTGGGGCATAAACTGGGTGAGTTCGCTCTGACGCGGACATACCGGGGACACGGTCATCGCACCGAGCGTTCCACGTCGCTGAAGTAGGTACTGGGAGGCCATTCGTATGCAGGTATTAGCTAAGGCGCGTTTCGTGCGCACCTCGCCGCGGAAGGCTCGACTGGTGGCGGACGCGATTCGGGGCAAAGATGCGCAGGAAGCGCTTGGGATATTGAAGTTTACTCCGAACTTTGCGGCCAAACTGATTGAGAAGGTCTTGAAGTCCGCGATAGCCAACGCCGAGAATAACTATCACATGGACGGCGACCGCCTGAAAGTGTCCACCATCATGATCGATGGCGGACCGATAATGAAGCGGGTAAGATATGCTCCGATGGGGCGTGGATACCGAATGCTGAAGAGGCTGAGCCATATAACAGTGATGGTTGAGGAAGGCGAAGTCAAACCGAAGAAGCACAAGGAAGTCGCGCGGACCGTAAAGGGACGCAAGGCGGCGGCTAAGCCGGCGGCGGAAACGCCCGCAAAGGTCGCCGATGAAACGACGGCCGAGAAGCCGGCGCGGAAGCGTTCGAAGAAAGTTGAAGCTGCCGCTCCTGTTGTAGAAGAGACGCCGGCGGCGGAGCCAGAGGCGGTGGAGACCGTGGAGGAACCACAGGTCGAAGCCGTGCCTGAGGAGGCTCCGGTGACTGACAGTGTGCAGGCGGAAGAGCAGGCGGGCGAGCAAGTAGACGAGCAGGCGGAAGCGGACGGTGCGGACGGCGAGAAGCCTGAGACCGAAGGAGGGAACTAGTGGGACAGAAAATTCATCCAGTTGGGTTCCGGATCGGTGTCAATCGTGATTGGGAGAGCATGTGGTACGCTGACAAAGAGTGCGCCGCTCTGATCAAGGAAGACGCCGACATACGCAGGTTTGTGAAGAAGAACCTGTATGCTGCGGGTGTCTCCAAGGTTGAGATCGAGCGCGCGGCCAACAAGGTCAAAGTCACCGTTTACGCTGCGAAGCCGGGTCTGATTATTGGCAGGGGCGGTCGAGGCGTTGACGACCTTCGCGCCGACCTGGACAGATTTGGCGTTGGGAAGATGCTTAGCGTTAACGTGCAGGAAGTGGCTTCTCCGGAGACGGATGCGCAATTGGTCGCCGAGACCATCGCCCAGCAGATCGAGAAGCGAATCTCTCACAAGAGGGCTTCCAAACAGGCGGTTCTGAGAGCCATGAGGTTTGGAGCGAAGGGAATTCGCATCAGAGCTGCGGGACGGCTTGGCGGCGCCGAAATTGCGCGAATTGACGGAGAGAGATCGGGGCGTGTGCCTCTGCACACTCTCCGCGCTGATATCGATTACGGTTTTACCGAGGCCAAGACCACCTATGGCAACATTGGCATAAAGGTCTGGGTTTATAAAGGAGACATACTCCCCGGAATGAGGCGTCAAGAGCCTACGGCGGAGGAAGCCGCGATGGCCCGCAGACAGCGGCGGTCGCGCAGCGACAGGCCGGGCGGACCCAGCCGCGGGCGTGGCGGCGAAAGGAGACCATCCCGAAATGCTAATGCCTAGAAGGACCAAGTTCCGCAAGCAACAGCGCGGGTCCCGAAAGGGTGTGGCTACCGCAGGAAATCGCATTGATTTCGGCGAGTATGGCTTGCAGGCGCTGGAAGCGGCGTGGATCTCGGCCAATCAGATTGAGGCCGCCAGAGTTGCAATTAACCGTTACATAAAGAGGGGTGGGCAGGTCTGGATACGGATATTCCCGGACAAGCCTATCACCAAGAAACCGGCTGAAACACGTATGGGTAAGGGAAAAGGCAACCCAGAGGGTTGGGTTGCTGTAGTCAAACCCGGAAGGATGATGTTTGAGCTGGGCGGAGTAGATGAGGTCGTGGCCAAGGAGGCTATGCGATTGGCTTCGCATAAGCTGCCCATCCAGACCAGATTTGTTTTGAGGAAAGAGCAGGTCGAGATCAGTGAGACGGTCTGAGCATCTGAACAAGGTCAAGGAAGCTAGTGATCTCGAGCTTGAGTCAATGCTCAAGCAGGAGCGGGAAAGCGCCTACAAACTAAGGCAGCAGGTTGCTTTGAAGCAGTTGGACAACCCGCAGGCGATCACGGTTGCGAAGAAGAACGTGGCCCGGATTCTTACGGAGATTAGGGCTCGTGAGTTGAAAGAGCAGGCAAGGTAGCGTAGATATGGATAGAGGCAGACGCAAGGTTCGGAGCGGACGCGTTGTTAGCGATAAGATGGACAAGACCATCGTGGTCAGCATTGAGACGCTGGTAAGGCATCCGCTGTATGGGAGGATCGTGCGCCGGACTGTGAAGTTCAAGGCTCACGACGAGGCCAACGAGTGTGGCGTCGGCGATACCGTTGAGATAATGGAGACCCGGCCGTTGTCCAAAGACAAGCGATGGCGGGTTGCTCGTGTTGTCGAGAAGGCCAAATAGCGGATTGCCTGCGTGATTAAGTATTGTACTGGGTGGATGCTTCCACTCAGGGCTAAGGGGACGTTGGGATGATACAGCCATATACGCGTTTGAGAGCGGCCGACAATTCTGGGGCGCGCGAGATTCTGTGTATTCGTGTTCTTAAGGGATCGAATGCGCGGTATGCGCATGTCGGCGACGTTATCATCGGTGCCGTCAAACAGGCAACGCCTGGGGCGACGGTCAAGAAGAGCGAGGTCGTCAGGTGTGTGGTCGTCAGGACCAAGAATGACATTCAGAGGCCGGACGGCAGCGTGCTGCGATTCGATGATAATGCGGCCGTGGTAATCAACACGGCAAACGAGCCCAGGGGTACACGCATTTTCGGGCCGGTTGCCCGTGAGCTTCGTGAGAGAGGCTTTATGCGGATTGTCTCTTTGGCTCCGGAGGTGCTCTGATGAAGAAAAAGAAACCGGTGTTCACCGGCAAAATGAGAATCAGGAAGAATGATGAAGTCCTGGTGCTCGCCGGCAAGGATAGGGGCAAGAGGGGTCGGGTTGTTGAGACTGATCCCGATAGTGGCAAGGTGCGGGTTGACGGTATCAACATCGCCATCAAGCACCAGAAGCCGCGAAAGACCAGTTCGAGGGCTATGGCTAAGCAGCAGTTGGGTGAGATGCAGGTGCCAGCGGCGATGCCCGTATCGAAGGTAATGTTGGTCTGCCCGAAATGCAACAAGGAAACCAGGCTTTCCTCGGACAGAAGCCCAGACGGAAGACCGGCGAGAAAGTGCCGCAAGTGCGACCAGTTCATCGACGGTTAGCAAGCAGGAGTTGACGAATGCCTAGACTCAAGGATAGATATCGGAGCGAAGTGGTGCCGCGGTTGACCAAGGAGTTTGACTACCGCAACGTTATGCAGGTGCCAAGACTCGAAAAGGTTGTGGTCAGTATGGGCGTCGGTGCGGCCATACAGGACTCCAAGGTTCTGGATGGCGCCGTAAATGATATGACGCTCATTTCGGGCCAGAAGCCATTGGTGACCATTGCGAAGAAGTCGATCTCGAACTTCAAGCTTCGCGCTGGAATGCGTATCGGATGCAAGGTCACGTTGCGCGGAGCCATGATGTACGAGTTCCTGGACAGGTTCTTTAACATGGTTTTGCCGCGCGTTCGAGACTTTGGCGGTATCGCCCCGGATTCATTTGACGGCCGCGGGAACTTTGCCATGGGACTCAAGGAACAACTTGTATTCCCCGAGATCGACTACGACAAGATTGATCGAACGAGAGGGATGAACGTCGTCATATGTACGAATGCGAAGAGTGACGAAGAGGGCAGGGCGCTTCTCAAGGCGCTGGGGCTGCCGTTCAGGGAGGCTTGATCGATATGAAGTCGTACCCAATCGATAAGATCAGAAACGTGGCTCTCGTGGGACACGGTGGCACCGGAAAGACAAGCCTGGCTGAGTCTATGCTTTTCGCCTCCGGGACGATCGCCCGCATGGGCAAGGTGGACGATGGCGGCAGCGCCAGCGACTTTGATCCTGATGAAATCCATCGGAAGATGAGCATAAATGCAACAGTGCTTCCTTGTGAGTGGAAAGGCACCAAGATCAACTTGCTCGATACTCCGGGATACCCGGATTTCATCGGCGACGTGATCAGCAGTCTGCGAGCGGTGGAAGCGGCTGTCCTGGTGGTTGACGCGCACGGAAATATAGAAGTCGGAACTGACTCCGCCTGGGAGCTTACAGAGGAACTGGGGATTACCAGGCTGTTCTTCGTCAACAAGCTCGAGAAAGAGAATACCGATTTCTACGCCACTCTGGAAGCCCTGCGCGGCAGATTCGGATCGGGCGTTGCTCCGCTGCAGATACCCATCGGCAGCGAGGACAAGTTCGTCGGTGTGATCGACCTGGTAACGCAGAAAGCCTACAAGTGGGATGGCGGCAAGATGTCGCCCACGGAGATTCCCGCCGATATGGCCGACGACATCAGTGCCCGGAGGGAGACTCTGGTGGAGTCTTGCGCGGAGATGGACGACGCCCTGATGGAGAAGTTCTTTGACGAGGGCACTCTGTCGGATGCTGATCTAGCGAAGGGATTGGAGATCGGTGTCAAGACTGGCAAGGTGGTTCCTGTGCTTTGCGGGTCTGCAATGAAGATGGTCGGTGTGGAGACGCTGCTTGACATTATTTCTGCGAGCGTTCCGTCTCCTGCAGCGGCTGGTCAGATTAAGGGCACGGGCAAAGACGGCAGCGAAGAGATTCGCAAACCGGGTGACTCGTTCTGTGCTCTTGTATTCAAGACCATGGCCGACCCGTACGTCGGAAAGCTGACTTACTTCCGTGTGTTTTCGGGCTCTATCAAGTCTGACTCGCACGTGTATAATGCAAACCGGGAGCATGACGAGAGGATTGGGCAGGTCTACTTCCTTACCGGTAAGAACCAGGAAGCAACGCCCGAGGTTGGCGCCGGCGATATTGGTGCCGTGGCAAAGCTTTCGGACACGATGACCGGAGATACGCTCTGCGAGAAAGCAAAGCTGATTACTCTGGAGTCGATTAAGTTTCCTGACCCGGTATACTCGCTGTCGGTGCGTGCGAAGACGAAGGCAGATGAGGACAAGCTCGGTCCTGGGCTTCAGAAACTGGCTGAGGAGGATCCGACTTTCCGCTCAGAGCGGAACGCTGAGACTTCCGAGTCGTTGATGTCCGGGCTGGGTGAGACCCATGTAGACATAGTAGTCGAGCGCTTGAAGCGGAAATTCGGTGTCGAGGTTGAGACCAGTACGCCGAAGATCGCTTACCGCGAGACCATTACCAAGACTGCCGAGTCCCAGGGGCGGCATAAGAAGCAGACTGGTGGTCGCGGGCAGTTTGGCGATTGCTGGGTGAGGTTGGAGCCGATGCCCAGGGGCGGAGGCTACGAGTTCGTGGATGCTATTGTCGGCGGCGCGATTCCGAGGCAGTGGATTCCGTCTGTTGACAAGGGTATACGCGAGGCGCTGTCCAATGGCATACTTACGGGTTGTACGGTTGTCGATGTAAAGGCAACCTGCTACGACGGTAGCTTCCACACAGTGGACTCGTCCGATATGGCGTTCCAGTTGGCGGGTAAGATCGCATTCAGGGCTGCCTGCGAGAAAGCGGGGCCGGTGCTTCTGGAGCCTATTATGGAGATGGAAGTCATCGTTCCTGAGGAGTACATGGGGGACGTTATCGGCGACCTCAACGGCAAGCGTGGCAGAGTGGCCGGAATGGAACCGGTTGGCGGCGGCAGACAGCTTATCAAGGCTACTGTTCCGCAATCCGAGGTCCAGAGATATTGCATCGATCTGAGAAGTATGGCGCGAGGAAGAGGCAGGTTCTCGGCCAGGTTCTCACACTATGAGGAAGCTCCGGCTCAAGTGGCTCAGCAGGTCGCTGCGGAGTCAAAGAAAGTCGAAGAGGAATAGCAGCAGAGTTCCGGACCGGGTCTTTCCCGATGCCGGATACGAACTGACCAGAAGATACGAGTAAGGGAGTTGATCACGTGGCTAAGCAGTGCCTGATCGAGAAACAGAAGAAAGCGCCGAAGTTTAAGGTTCGGGCCTACAACAGATGCAGCCAGTGCGGACGATCGCGGGGCTACATCAGGCAGTTCGGCCTTTGTAGGATCTGCTTCCGTGAGATGTCGCACAGCGGCTTGATTCCGGGAGTGACCAAATCTAGCTGGTAGTGTTGAATTAGACGAAGTTGGTATTTGTTTGACAGAGGGTCGCACGAAATGTTACAATTTACAATTGTGGCCCTGTTGACGGAGGATCAAGAATGACAGTTACAGATCCTGTGGCCGATCTGCTGACGAGGATTCGGAACGCGAGCAGGGCAAACCACGATACGGTGGAAGTCCCGGCCTCAAAACTGAATATGGAGATCGTGCGCATTCTTCAAGGCGAGGGGTTTATCCGAGGTTTTGAGGCACTCAAAGACCGGAAGTTCCCCACGGCGAAGGTAATGCTGAAGTATGGCCCGAGGCAGGAGAAGATTCTAAGTAATCTCAAGCGGGTTTCCAAACCCGGACTCAGGGTCTACGTGAAGCAGGACGATGTTCCAAGAGTGCTTCGCGGGCTGGGTATCGCGATCATTAGTACATCTAGTGGGATTATGACCGACCGGGAGGCCCGCAAGCGGGGCATCGGCGGTGAGGTCCTGTGCTACGTCTGGTAGGCGAGGAGGGGATACAAAGTGAGTAGAGTTGGACTTTTACCCATTCCGCTGCCGAGCGGAGTGCAGATAACCAATGAGGCTGGCCTTACGGTCGTCAAGGGACCCAAAGGCAGTCTGTCTCGTAGACTGCATCCCGACATCGCTATACAGATTGAGGGAGACAAGGCCTTGTGTGTGCGGCCTACTGACCGCAAGGACCACAGGTCAATACATGGTCTGACAAGGTCACTGCTGGCGAACATGGTTACGGGTGTTTCGCAGGGCTATGAGCGAAGACTGCAGGTCATGGGCGTTGGATACCGTGCTGAACTGGTGCCGGACGGTCTTCAGTTGAGCGTGGGCTATTCTCACCCGGTGGTGATGAAGCCTATGGAGGGTATCAGCTTCGAGGTTGGACTAGACACCAACACGAGGTCGCCGTTTATCGTTGTTCGGGGAATTGACAAAGAGACCGTTGGAGAGCAGTGCGCGCTGATTCGCGGAGTCAGACCGCCGGAGCCTTACAAGGGAAAGGGCATTCGCTATGCGGGCGAACATGTCCGACGAAAGGCTGGCAAGGCTGGCAAGGCTGCTGGCAAGTAAATATCGTTTGTTGACTGTGATCGGTGCTGTGTCGCGATGATGGGTGTCGGGAACCGCCTGCAGGCGGAAAGGCGCTGGCGACAAGCCCAGCCGGTCACAGGGATCGCCTTATAACCTGACACCTGGGGGAGTCAAATGGATAAGAAACATCTTCTGAGGAAGAAACGCCATCAGAGAATAAGAAACACAGTCTCTGGCACTGCAAGCACGCCGCGCCTGTGCGTGTATCGGAGTCTGTGCAACATTTACGCTCAGGTCATTGATGACAGTGAGGGCAAAACGCTGGTTGCCTGCTCTACGCTGGACAAGGAAGTGAAGTCCCAGATCAAAGGCAGCGGGAACAAGGATGCCGCTAAGGTTGTGGGACAGGTTGTTGGCAAGCGGACCAAGGAGATTGGAATCGATAGAGTGGTCTTTGACCGCGGCGGATTCCAGTACCACGGCAGGGTCGCAGCTTTGGCCGACGGCGCGCGTGAAGCGGGACTGACGTTCTAGAATCGGGGGAGAAAATGCCGAGGATTGATCCGAATACTCTGGGAGAGCTCGAAGAGCAGATAATTAAGACCAACAAGGTCCAGAAGACCACCAAAGGTGGACGCACAATGAGTTGGAGTGTGCTGGTCGCAGTTGGTGATAGGAACGGACACGTGGGCATCGGTCTTGGCAAGGCATCGGGGATTCCGGACGCCATTCGCAAGGCCATAGAGGATGCGAAGAAGAACCTGATCTGTGTTCCGCTTGTGGGAAACACCCTTCCGCACGAGACAAAGGTGCGGCTCGGTGCGGCTAACGTGATGATGAAACCTGCCTCTCCGGGTACTGGAGTAGTGGCAGGTGGAGCTGTCAGGCCGATACTCGAGCTTGCTGGCGTGAAGGATGTTCTGGCCAAGGTGCTGGGTTCACGCAACGCAATCAACGCGGCGCGTGCCGCTATGATGTGTCTAAAAGGGATGCGGGTAGCTGAGGATGTTTGTCGCGCTCGCGGCGTGGCGGTTGAAGAGTTGGTTCCGTGGCTTGCACGCAAGCAAAGCGAAGAGGCGGTTGCGCCGGTAGCACTCGAGAGCGCGGACGTAGAGGCCGAAGCTGAGGATTCCGCGGGAGATACGAACGATGCTTAGGGTTACTTTGGTAAAGAGCGTGATTGGTTTTAACAAGCGCCAGAAGGGCACTGTAAGAGCCCTGGGGCTTGGCAAGGTTGGGTCGTCCGCTGTGCACGCGGAGAGCGATGCCGTCAAGGGGATGATTCGCAAGGTAGGCTGTCTGCTGAATGTTGAGAGCTTGGGCGACGCAGTGGAGGTGTCCGAATGAGACTGAATGATTTGTATCCGGCGCCTGGTTCAACTCACGCCAGGAAGCGGATTGGTCGTGGCACCGGTTCCGGACACGGCAAGACCGCCGGCAAGGGCCACAAAGGGCAGAAGGCCAGATCCGGCGCGAAGCCTCGGATCGGCTTTGAAGGTGGACAGACTCCGCTCTACAGGAGACTGCCCCAGCGCCGGGGGTTCCGGAATGTCACGCGGAAAGAATACGTTGTGGTTAACTTGGACGACCTTGAGATGTTCGAGGTTGGTACAGAAGTCACTGTGGAGAGACTCGTTGAAAGCGGCCTCGTGAATGACAACAAGGACGGAGTCAAGATTCTGGGTGACGGTGCCATCTCCAAGGCTCTGACGGTGAAGGCGCACAAGTTCAGCAAGAGCGCCCAAGAGAAGATCAAGGCCGCCGGTGGCTCTGTGGAGGTACTCTAGATGCTTGCTTCCATAGCGGCTGCGATGAAGATTCCGGATCTCAAGAAGAGAATTACGTTTGTCTTTGCGATGTTCGCGGTCTATGTGGTTGGGCTACACATACCGGTGCCGGGAGTCGATGCCAGCATCATCGCCGACAAGTTCGGCGGCGGCCTTTTCGACATATTGGATACGTTCACCGGAGGAGCATTTAAGAAGTACACTATCTTTGCGATGGGCATTATGCCCTACATCAACGCATCGATTATCATGCAGCTTCTCACGATTGCGATTCCGCAGCTTGAGGAAATGCAGAAAGAGGGCGCCTCTGGTCAGAAGAAGATCAGACTCTATACCAGATGGCTGACCGGGGTGCTTGCGTTTTTCCAGGCTTTTGGGACCACATCAATGCTGCGTGGCGCGGGCGCGGTCCAGGGCGGCATGGAAAGTGTTCTGATGATCGCCATTTGCCTGGTGGCAGGCACGTCGTTCTTGATGTGGCTCGGCGAGCAGATTACTGATCGCGGCATAGGCAACGGTGTCTCGATCATCATATTTGCCGGAATTGTGGCCCGGTTGCCCGTTGACATCGGACGTACCTATGAAGTCGTTAAGACCAATGGCCAATGGGTTGCCGCGTTTGTTCTGGTGGCGATGTTTGTCGCGACTGTCGCATTTATCGTGGCCATCACGCAGGCACAGAGGAAGATTCCGATTCAGCACGTGAAGCGGGTTGTAGGCAACAGGATGTATGGAGGACAGTCGAGTTTCCTTCCTATGAAGGTCAACTCAGCCGGAGTCATCCCAATCATCTTTGCGATTTCGATTCAGATGTTTCCTCTTACCATTGCTAACGTTGTCACCAAAGGTGACCAGGCGCACTGGTTCACGAAGTTCGCGCAGGACTTTGTTCCTGGAGCATCATGGTGGGGGTCGCTGATATACGGACTTATGATTATGTTCTTCACGTATTTCTATACGGCTGTATCGTTCAACGTGAAGGACGTGTCTGATAACCTGAAGAAGTACGGCAGTTTCATACCGGGGATTCGGCCCGGCAAACCGACGCAGGATTACCTGGACCGGATTCTGACAAGGATCACCCTGGCCGGCGCCTTGTTCCTGGCGGTGATTGCTCTGCTGCAGTACTATGTGCCTGACCTGGTCGGGATTACGACGTTCACCTTGATCGGTGGCACTTCGCTGCTGATCGTTGTTGGTGTCGCTCTGGATACTATGCAGGCGATTGAGTCGCATCTGCTCATGCGCCACTACGAAGGGTTCATCAAATAGCATGAGAATAGTATTGTTTGGCCCTCCCGGTGCCGGGAAAGGTACTCAAGCAGGTCTGTTGTGCGAGAAGTACGATCTGGCGCACGTGTCCACAGGCGACATTCTGAGAGAAGCCGTGGCCAGGGAGACCAAAGTTGGGCTTGAGGCGAAGAGCTTCATGGACAGAGGAGAGCTTGTACCTGACCAGGTGGTGATAGCCATAGTCAAAGATAAGCTCGCCGAGATCGGAGAACGTGGGTTTGTGCTCGACGGCTTCCCGAGAACCCTGGCGCAGGCGGAGGCTCTGGATGTTGCCCTGGAGGACTTGGCACTGCCGTTGGAGCATGTGTTCAGTCTGGAAGTGTCCGACGAGGAACTTGTCAGAAGGCTCTCAGGCCGCAGAGTGTGTCCGGACTGCGGGGAGCCGTATCATCTGGTCAGCAAGCCGTCGACAGTTGAGGGCAAGTGCGACAAGTGCGGCGGCCAGCTTGTTCATCGCGCCGACGACCAACCGGATGCGATTCGGAACCGGCTGAAAGTCTACAGCGAGCAGACCAGCCCGCTCCTGGGTTACTACAGGACAAAGGGATTGTTGATCGGTATCGATGCGGTAGGTGGAATACAGGATATTCTGGCCAGAATATCAGGGGTTCTGGACCGCTGATGGTCTACCGGAAGAGCGCTCGCGACATCGCCAAGATGCGTGCTGCGGGAGCGATTGTCAATCGGGTGCTTCGTGAGTTGATAGACTCGATTGAGCCGGGTAAGACCACTACGCTTGATGCGGACCTCCTTGCGGAGGAATTGATAAACAAATATGGCGGTGTGGCTTCATTCAAGAACTACCGTGGCTACCCGAATACCTTGTGCGTTGCGGTAAATGAGGAAGTCGTTCACGGAGTTCCCGGATCGAGAGTGCTTGAGGCAGGGGACATCGCCGGTCTTGACATAGGCGTTAAGCTGGATGGCTTTCACGCCGATGCTGCGGTGACCGTGCCGGTCGGTGGAGTGGCTTCCGAGGAGACCACCCGCCTGCTTACGGTGGCCCGGGACGCGTTGTTTCGGGGGCTGGACCAGGCAAAGGCTGGCAACAGACTGGGGGACATTGGTTATGCGATCCAGTCTCACGTTGAGAAGAATGGGTTCTCGGTTGTTCGAGACCTGGTCGGTCACGGGATTGGCAAGAATTTGCACGAAGACCCGCACGTGCCGAACTTCGGCAAGGCTGGAGCCGGAATCCGCCTTGAAGAGGGTATGACAATGGCGATTGAGCCTATGGTCAATGCGGGTGGGTTCGAAGTCAAGACGCTGAAAGACCGCTGGACGGTTGTGACCCGAGACGGGTCGATGTCAGCTCACTTTGAACACACGGTTCTGATCACCAGAGAGGGACCAGACATTCTGACACTGGGAGCCGACGGGGAGGCACTATTCTAGATGGCTAAAGAGCAGGCCATACAGGTTGAGGGACGGGTTACCGACTCGCTGCCCAACGCGACATTCCGCGTTGAGCTACCGACTGGGCATTCGGTGCTGGCTCACGTGTCCGGAAAGATCCGGATGCATTTCATAAAGATATTGCCGGGCGACAGAGTGCTTATCGAGCTGAGTCCCTATGACTTGGGCAGAGGCCGGATAGTATACAGATATAAGTAGATGGGGCTGGGACCCCGCGGCTGATCTCTGGTCAACAGATGTTAGATGTTTGTGGGCTGGAGATGGGGAAGCGTGCTCCGCTGTCTGAGAGGAAGATCAAATGAAGGTAAGAGCGTCAGTCAAGAAGATGTGCGAGGGGTGTAAGGTCATCAAGCGCAGAGGCGTGGTTCGCGTCATCTGCAAGACCTCACCAAAGCATAAGCAGAGGCAGGGCTGAAGCCCTGGTGGTATTGATGAACACCTCAATGGGTTCTCAGAATATCAATTGGAGGATACGGTAGCTTGGCTAGAATTGCAGGTATAGACCTCCCGAGAGACAAGAAAGTCGAATACGCGCTGACCTACATCTTCGGAATAGGTCTCACAAGTGCTCAGCAGATTGTCGAAGAGGCGAGGGTAGACCCCAGTACTCGTGTTCGGGACCTCACAGAAAGTGAGATTTCGGAGCTCAGGAAAGTGATCGAAGGCAACTACACTGTAGAAGGTGAGTTGTGTCGAGATGTGGCTATGAGCATACGTCGTCTGATGGAGATCGGGTGCTACAGAGGCATCCGGCATCGGAGAGGTCTGCCGGTGCGCGGACAGCGCACCAAGACGAATGCGCGAATGAGAAAGGGTCCGAGAAGGACTGTCGGAGTCAGGCGCAAGAAGTAATACTGCTCTTCGGACGGTACGCAACTGTGCCGGTTGAGCCGAAATATGGAGGGCTGCTTAATTGGTTAGAAAGCAAGGAACCGAGCGAGTTCCAAAATCGCGAGAGAAGAAGAACGTCGTCTATGGCGTGGCTCATATCAAGAGCACGTTCAATAATACGATCGTGTCCATAACTGACACCAACGGCGCCGTGCTATCGTGGGCGAGCGCTGGAACGGTAGGGTTCAAGGGAACTAAGAAGGGCACGCCGTTTGCGGCCCAGTTGGCTTCCGAGAACGCTGCCCGGAAGGCTATGGAGCACGGACTAAGGCGAGTTGACGTTTATGTGCGTGGGCCTGGGTCCGGTCGTGAGACAGCGATCCGTTCGCTGCAGGCCGCAGGGTTGGAAGTTGTCCTGATCAAGGACGTTACCCCAATTCCGCACAACGGTTGTCGCGCGCCGAAGCGCAGGCGTGTTTAGTTCAATTTGTATTTGTTGCGCCGCTTCTCTTTGAGTTTCGCGGCGCGTTTGAGTGGCAACGCTAGGAGAATGGTAGCTTATGGCATCCGAAGGTAAGCCAGTCTGCAGAT
The DNA here is from genome assembly GCA_964431685.1 of uncultured bacterium. Classification (GTDB taxonomy): domain Bacteria; phylum Armatimonadota; class UBA5829; order UBA5829; family UBA5829; genus CAYSLA01. The sequence goes on from CAYSLA010000030.1 coordinate 16,165, forward strand.
TGTGCAGACGAGAGGGAGCGAAGCTTTATCTTAAGGGGGACAGGTGTTATTCCCGCAAGTGCTCCGTGGACAAGCGCGCTTTCGCGCCTGGTCAGCACGGGCAGGGGGGAACCAGGCAGAGGAAGCTTTCTGACTACGGTCAGCAGCTTCGGGAAAAGCAGAAGCTCAAAAGAATATATGGAATGCGCGAGAAGCAGTTCCGTCTGAACGTGACCGAAGCCATTCGACTTCCGGGAGTTACGGGCGAGAACCTGCTGCAGTTGCTGGAGCTGAGGCTGGACAACGCGGTATACCGTCTTGGGTTTGCCACGAGCCGATCTCAGGCAAGGCAGTTTGTTTCGCATGGTCATTTCCTGGTTAACGGCAAGAAAGTCGACGTGCGGTCCTATCTGTTGAGGCCTAACGATGTTATCGAGGTGGCCGAAGGTTCGCGGAAGATGGCGCCGTTGGCAACAGCGATTGAGAGTTCGGGCGGAAGAGGGGTTCCCAGTTGGCTGCAGATGGATCTGCGCCAGTTCAGAGGCACGGTCCTTTCGGCTCCCGTGCGCGACGAGATTGATACTGACGTTCAGGAATCGCTGATAGTCGAGTTTTATTCCAGATAACGGAGGCGACAATAATGGAGATGGTAACGCCGCGCATCGAGATTCTTGAGGATGGCGCGACCTATGGAAAGTTTGTCGCGGAACCGTTGGCTCAGGGTTTTGGCTATACTATCGGTAACGCCCTAAGGCGAGTCTTACTGTCGTCGATCACGGGTGCTGCGATAACCTCGATTAACATAGAGGGCGTACTGCACGAGTTCTCCACGATCCCGGGGGTCAAGGAGGACACCACTGAGTTGATTCTCAATCTCAGGGAGCTGTACGTGAAGATGGACCCTGTGCTGGCGGCAGATGGCGAATGTGGTATTGTCACGATCGATGTGCATGGACCTGGTGAGGTTACCGGCGCGGACATCAAGTGCCCTGAGGGGATTGAGGTCGTGAACCCGGAGACCCATATCGCTCAACTCAACGATGAGACCGCAGTACTTCGCGCGGAGCTGACTGTTGAGATTGGCAAGGGATATGTTCTGCCTGATCAGCAGGAGCGTGTCAAGCAGACCATTGGTGTGATTCCGGTCGGTGCGGTTTTCTGTCCTGTGGTTACGGTCAGCTACACCGTTGACCCGTGCAGGGTTGGTCACAAGACCGACTTTGACCGACTGGTCATCGAGGTGACCACCAACGGTACCGTGAGACCCGCCACTGCTCTTGGACATGCGTCCAGGATACTGGATCAGCAGTTGCAGTTGTTCTTTGAGTTGGCCACCGGCTCGCGCGAAGGCGAGATGGCGCTCGGGGTGAGCGCCGTCGGAATGTTGCCTGGGCCGCCCGATGCAAGGATCGAGGAGCTGGACTTCTCGGTAAGGACTTACAACTGTCTGAAGAAAGCCAGCATCCTGACGTTGCGAGAACTGGTTCAGTTCAGCGAACAGGATCTTATCAATATCAGGAATTTTGGCAAGAAGTCGCTGACGGAAGTCAGGGAGAAACTGGAGACTCTCAGTCTCTCGCTCAGGCCGTCGGGTGATGGCAGCGAACTGAGGATTCTGCCGGAAGCGATTGACGGCGAAGACTTTGACGATGATGATGTCGATGACGACGTCGACGACGTCGATGTTGACGAGGAGTCTGTTGACGAAGCGGCTGAACAGGCAAGTGCTGACGACGATGCCGCGGAGTCAGCCGAGGCTATGCAGGAAGTCGAGGAATAGTCCTCGTTCTATACGTGAGTATGAGGCAGGAATAAGCGGATGAAGCACGGTGTTGCCGGACGAAAACTGGGTTTGCCAAGTGATCAGCGTCTTGCGTTGCTGAATGGCATAGTGAGATCGCTCATAATGTATGATGCGGTGGAGACCACCGAACCGCGTGCCAAAGAAGCACGGGTTATAGCTGAGAAACTTATCTCTGCGGCTAAGGACAATACGCTGCATTCCAGGCGAATGGCGAGGAGAATTCTTCCACCGCCGCACCCGCCTAAGGACTACCTGAGGGTGAGGAGTGCGGAACAGAAGAAGATGCGTGAAGAACTCAAGCAGCAGGACCCTGTCCGCAGGCTGTTTACCGTGATTGCCCCTAAAGTGGCTGATAGGCAGGGCGGCTTTACTCGCCTGACCAAGATTGGCCGCCGCAGGGGAGATGCGGCATCCATTGTCAAGCTGGAGATCATCTCGGATTAGTCGACGCTCTGGGCGTCCTGGATGAACGGGAATTGGTTCGGCAAGAGTGCGTAACGTCAAAGTGGTCCTGGAGTATGACGGAACGGAGTTCTTCGGATTCCAGTACCAACCAGGAGTGCCCACGATCCAGGGCGAGCTGGAACGTGTCCTGACCAGGATAACCAAATCGCCGGTCACCGTCCATGGATCGGGCCGGACCGACGCCGGAGTGCACGCTGTCGGTCAGGTGATCAACTTCCGGACGGAAGGAAGCATCCCGATTGAGCGGGTTGGCGCGGCAATGAATGCGTTGCTGCCAAGGTCTATATCGGTTGTGTCTGCGGAGGAAGTCTCGGATGACTTTCACGCAAGGTATTCAGCGGTGTCCAGGCTCTATCGCTATGACATCCTGAACCGTCCGGTTAGAAGTGCTTTGCTCGGAAGGTATTGCTGGCACGTGCGACAGCCTTTGGACGAGAAGGCGATGCGCAGAGCAATGGAACCGCTGCTTGGTATACACGACTTTGCGGCCTTTGGCTCGGTGGAACGAGACGGTGATTGCACCGTGCGAGAGATCAAGTCTCTGTGTTTGGAGAGAAATGGCGAACGCCTGGTGATTCTCGTGAGGGCGAACGCCTTTCTGAGGTCGATGGTCAGGGCAATTGTCGGCACATTGACCGACGTTGGGCTTGGCCGAAGAGATATCTCGGACGTTGCTGAGATTCTTGATTCAAAGGATCGGTCACGGTGCGGGGCGAGCGCTCCGTCGATGGGGCTGTTTCTGGTTGAAGTTGAGTATGAAAATGAGGATAGTTGATGAGCACCTACTTTGCTAAACGTGAGACACTGGAACGGAAGTGGTATTTGATCGACGCCGCGGAGATGCCGATTGGCAGAATGGCGGTCGAGGTTGCGAAGATACTCAGAGGTAAGAACAAGCCCACGTTCACGCCGCACGTGGATTGCGGAGATCACGTCATAGTGATCAACGCGTCAAGGTGTCGGCTTACGGGCAACAATAAGGGCGATGAACAGCTCTACAGGCATTCGGGCTATCCGGGTGGAATCAAGAGCATAACACGAGCCAAACAATTGCAGAAAGACCCAGTCAAGCTGGTGATGCGTGCGGTCAAAGGCATGCTTCCCCACAATAAGCTTGGGGACGCTATGTTGCGCAAGCTGAGAGTTCATCCGGGGGCTGAGCACAATCACGACGCTCAGAAGCCGGAGCTGATCAAGTTCGACTAATCAGGTCGGAGGTTTACTTTTGGAACAAACCGCTAGATACTATGGAACCGGGCACCGGAAAAACGCTACCGCCAGAGTGTGGATATCTCCGGGCGAGGGCAGCGTCACCATCAATGGCAGGGCGATGTCCGAGTACGTTGGTCGAAAGGCCCTGGAGCTGATAATCATGCAGCCGTTTGAGGCAGTTGACCTTGTGGGAAGATACGACGTGATGGCCTTGTGCAAAGGCGGCGGTATCACCGGTCAGGCCGGGGCTGTTCGTCACGGTATCTCCAAGGCGCTGCTGGGCGTTGCTGAAGATATCAGAACACCTCTGCGTCGTCAGGGATTTCTGACCCGGGACCCGAGAGTCAAAGAGCGAAAGAAATACGGGCGCAAGCGGGCGAGGAGAGGCTTCCAGTTCTCCAAGCGCTAGTGGTTGCCTGATATACTTGTTGGACACGGTCCGGTGGGTCAGTTCTCATCGGATCGTGTCTTGCGAGCAGCCATTGGCTGGTGGGGTCTCTGCGTTGCGTTTGCCGCGTGCGCTGGTGATAGCGACGTAAGGATGCCCACATCGCTTCTGTCATTTCGACCAGCGGGAGAAACCCCCGAGATTACCGCGGCCAGTCGGAATGACGGCGTTTCCGTGAAGAATGCGGCCCTTTGGGGCCGTTTTTGCTTGTACGGGGCAGGAATTGCCGGCGTGCAAGTCGAATCTGGTATTGGTTATGCTCAATCCTACTGCTGGAATCGATGTGGGCTCTCTTTCAACGGACGTTGTGATTGCGGAGAAACGACGCGTGCTCGGCTATGCCATTGTTCCTACGCTGGCGCACGGTGGGGATGCCGCCGCGAGCGCTTTTGACTCAGCACTTCTGAGTGCGGGACTGTCTCGAGACGCTGTTGGCGCGATTGTGTCCACTGGATACGGCCGTGGCAGCGTGGAGTTTGCCTCGCGGACGGTTACGGAAATCACTTGCCACGCCGTTGGAGCTCGCGTGCTCTTTCCACAAGCGGCGATGGTGATAGACATCGGAGGCCAGGACAGCAAGGTCATTAGGCTGGGACCGGATGGGCGTGTTGAGGACTTTGTTATGAATGACAAGTGTGCCGCGGGAACGGGGCGGTTTCTTGAAGTGATGGCTCAGGCACTGGACGTGCCGCTTGAGTGTACGGGAGAAATGGCTTTGGGCTCTTCTACTGAACTTACGATATCCAGCACCTGCACGGTGTTTGCAGAGTCCGAGGTCGTGGCTTTGGCGGCGAGCGGTGCGGCCAGGGAAGATGTGCTTGCGGCGATCAATCGCTCCGTGGTGGACCGCATTCTTGGGATGGTGTCGCGTATACACGGGGTCCCGCCCCCGGTGATGACCGGAGGAGTGGCAAAGAACTCCGGGATAGTTCGTGAGATCGAATCCCGGCTGGGCACACGCGCGCTCATTCCCGACGAACCGCAGATAGTTGGCGCGCTCGGTGCGGCGATCATCGCTGGGGAGGCCGTATGAGCATACTGCGCAGCTCAGAACTCCGTGGCGTTGGTATTCTGCTTGCTGTCATACTGGTGCTGGCGTTCTTTCTGGCAGCATTCACCGGGAAGCTTGAGCAATGGTTCGGTATCACTCTCTTTGGTGGGCCGAGAGCAGTAAACTCCATAATCTTCGTCTCGGAGGAGAGTGGAACACGAGAGCTCTGCATCGCCAAGACAGATGGTTCCGATCGCAGGACTCTGACTGACGGCGCGGACGTGGCTGGATTGCCGGCCGTCTCACCCAGCGGCAGCAGGATTATATACGTCGGTCGCTGGGGTGATCGTATGCAGGTGTTATCGATCGATGCTGATGGAGGGGGGCTACAGCAGTTGACCACGGCGACTGGCCCAAAGGATCGTCCCGAGTTCAGTCCAGATGGCAAGAAGCTCTCGTTTATTGACCGTGGCAAGGTCTATACAGCGGATATCAATGGCAGCAGCCCCAGATACATATTCCCTACCGATGCCGAAATGCGCATGGCCTCTACTCAACGCCTGGAGATACCGGCCTATCGTGACTATGCCTGGGGACTCGACTGCACGAGTATGCTGGGTATCTCAGTGCACGACGACAACGTAGACGTGCCGATGTTTCTTCCCTCATTCAGTTCAGAGCCGATTGCCCTGGCCGGAGGTCACGGGACGCCAAGCGTCAAGGTTCTGGGTTTGGCCCGCGGATCAAAGACCAGCGATTTCGTGGTCGGACTGCTCATCGAGAAAGAGACCCTGTTGTTTGTGTTCAATCCATCCGACCAGCAGGCATCTCCCATAGCCCGCCTCAGCAATCAGGCCTTGAACGGACTTGCGGTGTCTCCGGACGGCACGGCTGTTGTCGCCGCTCTTACGCCGACCGGCGAGGGCGGCTTGTCGGGTCTTGTGCGGTTTGACGTGGGTGCGGATACGCGGGTCGCCCTCACTGAAGGGGTGTTTACGCATCCCGCCTTTTCGCCGGATGGTGAAAGCGTGCTGGCTACGATAGTGGAAGACGGCGGAGAGTCGCGAGACGTTGTGGTTGTTAGTGTTCGCACTGGCGAGTTGAGGCGTCTGACTTCCGATGGCAAGAGCTACAACGCAGTCTGGTCACCGGAGTCTACCAGATGAGCATTGGAGCCCTCAGCCTGCGTGAATGCGCCTCCGGTGACGGTCTCGCCGTGATTCCTAAGGCAGGCTCGAAGCCCTACAGCTTTGACCAGTTGGTACCGTACATTGGCAACAAGCGCAAACTCCTGCCGCTCATCTGCAAGGCGATTTCGGCCACCGGAATCGATGGAGGCACTTTCTTTGATGTCTTTGCCGGCACCGGGGTTGTGTCGAGGTGTGCGAAGACACTCGGCTTCCGTGTCGTGGCCAACGATTGGGAACCGTACTCTCGGGTTCTCAACACGGCTTATGTGGCGGTAAACACGGCCCCTCCCTTTGAGAAGCTGGGCGGGATTGACGGTGCAATCAAGACGCTGAACGGGATAGCGGGAGTGCGTGGATACATCTCCACACACTACTGCCCTGAACACGATGAACACTACGAAGTGGACCGTGAGCGGATGTTCTACACTCAGGAGAACGGCAGAAGAATTGACGCGATGCGCGACCAAATCGCCGAGTGGCGCGAGTGTGAGGCTATCGACACGGTCGAGGAAGACGTGCTGCTTGCCCCGTTGCTGTATCAGGCGAGCTACTGCAGCAACACGTCAGGAGTTTTCAAGGGTTTTCACCGTGGCTGGGGCGGCGCGACGAAGACCGCCTGGTACCGCATCCGGAGCCGGCTAATGCTGTCGCCGCCAGTGTTTCTTGACAACGGTCTTCGCAACGACGTCTACGCCGAAGATGCTGCCCAACTCGCAGAGCAGGTGCGTTGCGATATCGCCTACCTCGATCCCCCGTACAACCAGCACCAGTACGGTGCGAACTACCACATGCTGAACACCATTGCATTGTGGGACAAGCCGCCTCTGAACAAGCACTATGTGCAGGGTTCTGGGGACAAGTCCGCTATTCGGATTGATTGGCGCACCTCTCGTAGAAGCGCCTACTGCAGCCGAACGACTGCAACCGGGGCCTTTGATGATCTGGTGAACAGGTTGAAGGCACGCTTCATCCTCGTGAGCTACTCTACTGAGGGCATAATTCCGGTCGAGGATATGTTTCAGTGCCTCGCCCAACGAGGCGCTCTGAGCGTGCATTCACGACCATACAAGCGCTACAGGGTGAGCAGCCAAAGACCATCGCCCAGACCGCATACAACCGAGTTCGTGGCCGTAGTGGACACGTCAACTCGTGGAAGGACTGACGACGCTCGCCGTGCTGTTGAGCGATTGCTGACAGGAGATCAATTGTTAATATGTGCAGACTAGTGTGTGTGTTTCTTCTTTCTGCCGTGTGTATCTGCGTGTGTTGCACTCAGGTATTTGCGGATGATCTGATCCTCTTGCCGACCGGCTCAACTCTGACCACAGGACAGTACAGAGCCCAGCTCATCGTGAGCCCATCAAACGACCACGGCAACTTCCAGCAGTTGGCCGTCGGGCTGGCATCCTATGAGTTCAACTACGTTAGAGCTGACTACGGAAGCGGCAAGACGGAGGGCAAGCTTGGAGTGCAATGGTGTTTTCTGCCCCAGACATTCATCACGCCCGCAGTCTCGATTGGGGTAAGAGACCTCTTTTCCCAGTCCGTGGAGGGCTTTGGCGGCTATGCCGCGATGACCAAGAACGTGCCGACAGGCCTATTTACGAATCTGGTTTCGGACATGACATTCACTGTGGGTTGCGGGTTTCGTGCCTTGAGAGGGGTGTTCGGCGGAGTTGATATGAAGCTGGTTGGGGATATCGTCGGCCAGATTGAGTATGACGGCGATAACTGGAACTCGGCCGTTGGATGGCAGCCGTCAGAACGATTTCGCCTGAAGACATACGTGATAAATAAGGAGCGCTACTACGGTGCCGAACTGGTGCCGATAGTCTGGTAGCTCACAGGAGTCAGAATTGTCTTTTGTATATCGTCACAGAGCAAGGTTGATTGTCCTCTCAATCGGTCTGGTTGCTGGTGGTTTGGGAGGCCTGCTGGGTATTGGCGGGGGGTCAGTCGTCGTGCCGGCATTTGTCTTCTTTCTGAACTTCGACCAGAAGCGCGCTCACGGAACCAGTCTGTGCGTTGCTCTGTTTATCAGTGTGTCCGCAGTGGTGGCCTATGGACGGCACGACTTCGTGGATATGCGGGTTGCCGCTGAGATAGCCGCAGGCGGTGTGGTCGGCGCGTTGCTGGGAGCGCGAACCGCTAACGTCGTTCGTTCACGCACACTCAGATACATCTTCAGCATATTCATGGGTTTGGCTGGAGCGAGGATGATCATTGCCGGCCTTATGCCGGATGCAGCGGCGCACCAGGGAGTCTTGACCGATGTTGGTCTTATCCGTACGGTCGCTATCGTTGGCACAGGATTGGTGACAGGCTTCCTCAGCGCTCTGCTGGGCATAGGCGGGGGGATTGTCATGATTCCGGCGATGGTAATCGGACTGGGGATCGAACAGAAAATGGCTCAGGGAATATCCCTTGCCGCCATGATGATTACCGCTCTAACAGGTTTGGCGGCGCATACGAAGATGAAGAATGTTGACTACAGAGTCGGAGTATGGGCGGGCGCCGGATCGGTGTTGGGCGCACTGCTGGGGGCATCGGCGGCTGCGTTGGTCAGCTCCTCGATTCTCAAGTTGGGCTTCGGCGTTCTGATGTTAGTGATGGCGATATTGCTGGCCCGGAGAAGAGAGCGGGTTGAGGAAGAAGATATCTGACGGAGGTGTCTGGATGCAGGCGAATGAGAGCATTCCGTACGTTGTTGGGGTAGATTTGGGGGGGACGAACGTTCGAGCGTCCGTTACAGACATCAGTGGTAACCTCTATGGAGAAGGGCGTACCGACTCCAGGGCCATGGACGGTGTAGACGCTACGGTCGCGCAGATAGCCACGGCGGTTGCTGACGCCGTATCCACTTCGGGTGTTGATAGATCGAGGATTCTGGGTATTGGCATGGGAGTGCCAGGAACCGTACTTCCCGACGAAGGTATTGTAGCTTGGGCGCCCAACTTCCGAGGGTGGGACGGCGTGCAAGTCGGCGAACCATTGAGAGTGGCCACCGGTCTGCCGGTCATCATGGGCAATGACGCAAATGTGGCTGCACTTGGTGAGTACACATTTGGCGCGGGAGTGGGCTCGCGTTGCATGGTCATGTTCACGCTCGGAACCGGAATAGGAAGCGGACTGGTGATCGATGGCAAGAGCTGGATAGGCGTTTCCGGATGCGCGCCGGAAATGGGGCATCAGATAATACTTGCGGACGGACCGCGATGTGGGTGCGGGCGCAGTGGATGCCTCGAGGCTTTGGCTGGACGTGATCCTATCTGTTTCCGGGCCGCCCGAAAGGCTCACCTCGGCCGGAGTACCCTCCTTCTTGAGCGATCCGGACACGATCTCAGATACATCACACCTGCAATGATCAGCGAGGCCGCGGCGGAAGGTGATGAGATAGCCGTTGAAACTCTGAATGAGACAGGCTACTACATTGGGCTTGGTGTAGCCAACGCTATGAATATCCTGAATCCCGACTGCTTTGTTATTGGAGGAGGCATTGCCGGGGCAGGGGAC
>CAYSLA010000030.1:25866-27888 GCA_964431685.1 uncultured bacterium
CGGCACTTGGCCCCAGATTTCTTTGCGGCTGTGGGTTATGTTACACAACGTCAACTGGTTGAGTCTTGCACGAGCCGATTCAGCTTGCGCGGTGTGTGAGTCGAGCTGTCCGGACTGCACGGAAATGCGGATCAGTGGTCAGTGGGGCTAAATGCACACAGAGTGCGAGACCTGCGTTGCGTGGAAACCGCCAACTTTGGGCCGCACACGAGTGCGGCCCAAAGCACGATTTGAGGCATATCGGATCAGTACGGTTGGAACGAGAATCGAACGCCACCGAAAAGGCTGTTCATTCCCAGCGTGCCGACCTCGACGGACAGACGATTCATAGGGCTAAACATCAACGAAGCATTGACCGTGCTCTTGTCGCGAATCCCCTTGCTAAGATACTCGACTTTGACTCCGGTACCTTTTGACATTGAGAATTCCAGGCCGCCGAATATACCTCTGTAGATTCCTGTTCCCGCACCAATTGTACCCCGGACAGGTTTGCTTACAACGCCGCTCCATCGTTCGGCGGCCGGAGTTAGGTTCTTGCCGACCACGACAAACGCACTAGCTTCCTTCTCCACACCGAACATGTCCGTCAGGTTCTTACCGAGGTCTACCACCCCGATGGCCATGCCTGGTTTGGTGATAGTCTCCTTGCTGAGCCGCATTTTGCCGCCCATAACAAAACGAGATGGCATTCCGGTAACATCGCTGTCGATCTGCACGCCGCCCACCTCGAGTCCGGTGGACATTCCCCAAGCCCCTCCGTACATGGTCAAGCTTGCGTCGCTGTCTTCAAATTCAAAGTTGTTGATGTAGCTTCCGCACAGATTGACTCCATCTTTCGGCGCGATGTTATCATCCGGTGTCTCTATAAGTCCACTGATGCCGTACAGGCTTGCGTCGGCACACACCACCGAGGCAAGCGCGAACGATACTACAATGCAGAGAAACAGCACGATTGTCTTTGTCATCTACACATTCCTTTCATTGCCAGAAGACATTGTCTACGGCGCCGTTTGCGAACGCCGTCATTGCCGGACTGCTGTGCGGCCAAAGTGCAGGCCACCGCGCCATCTTGCGGACAGCGAACTGGCGGAGCTTACCTTGGTTGCGCACCTGGGTTCGGCGCCTGGTTAGGCGAAGACCCATTTGACGTGTCAAGGGACGTTACGCGTTTCACGTCGTCCATCGTGAACGTGCCATTGGCCGGCCCTTCCCCCGTACTGAGCGGGGGCACGGCCACGCCGTTCAACCTTATTTCCGCGGCGTTTGCGCGGGCCACTCTCACCGATATCTTCTTTAGGCCGGACCACTGGAGAGTCTGTCCGGCGGGCATTATGTTCATATAGACGGGTTTTGGATTGTCATCCACGTACACGCGCACCCACACCTGACCTATTGCCTTGATCTCCACAACCACCTTGTCAGTTACAGGCGGATTCGTTTCGGTTTCCGGTTGTTCGGACGGCTCATCGGGAGCAGACGAGGTTTGGTCTTCGCCGTCGACGGATGGCGGGCTTGGCAGGGTTGCCGCGTCCTGGTCCGGCGGCGACGGTGCGCCGCGTGTCTCCGCAACATCGTCTGTTCGCGTGGCTCCGCCGGAGGTCGCCTGCCAATAGTACAGGCCAACGGCGCAGGCCGCAAGCAGCAGGACAATTACGAGGATCACCGCCCACGTCTTGCTGCCGGACTTCTTTCCTTGTTCAGGCGAAGGCGTCTTGGGCGAGCCCACGGGTTTGGCCCATTCGTCTTCATACCTGGTAAGGAGCACCGAACTGTCCAGCCCCAGGTAGTTTGCATAATCCCTCAGGAAAGCACGCGAGTAGACCTTGTTCGGGAAATAGTCGAACCGGTCCTCTTCGAGCGCTGCAAGGTTCTGTGTTGTGATTCTTGTAGCCTCAAAGACCTCTTGCAGACTCAGTCCGCGTCTTTCGCGCTCAGTCTTGAGAATTGAACCCAGAGAATGCGACGTTTCCAAGACCAACCTCTTGTTAGTTAGTATTGCAGCGGGCTCTTCCCTCTGCCGGC
>CAYSLA010000031.1:0-16795 GCA_964431685.1 uncultured bacterium
ATAATCAGCTCGATTTTCTATACACCCTGTTCAGAATTTGGTTGGTAAGGGACTATGAGTCCCATAGGTCCCATAAGTCCTATACGTCCCATTCCCTTCAAAGGAGGCCGTGTTCATGATCGTAAGATACCAGAAAACCACCGGACAGTACGCTAACCTCGGCGACGGAATAAACTCAGACGGAAGTCTGAACGTGCGTATCGCCGGCTCACGTGGAGTGGTTGGCGCTGAGTCGGCTGTCACGTGGGTTACTGATCACCTGTCTGACGCACAGACCATCGATTACGCCGCTCCAACGAGCCCTGGCGTGGAGTTCGCGGTGTTCGTCGTGAACGGGTGCGCATCGGTAAGCCTGACCGTGGACATCTACTGTCGCCAGAGTGCCGGGGGCAGCACGCAGAACTTCCTGCTGACCTCGTTCTCCGTAGCGGCCAACAGCAAGCGAGTGTTGGCCATCAGTCACCTGTTCGCCGGGTCGGTCGGAGCGCGGATTGCTCTGACCCCGACTGCTCCGGCCACCGACGCCGAGACCGCGCGAGTGCTGGTGAGGGAGGTGGTCTGATGCTGCACGAAGTCTCGTTTTGCCTGACATTTGCCAGCCGCGAGAGCGCGATGGCGGTCTGGAACACAGTCGGTACCGCCTCTGCGAAGACGGCCCGCACACCTGAGGAGAGACCGCCGGCGATTACGGCCAAGTCTGATGATGCGTTCGAGGTCTCGGCGGTAATGCGGTTTGCGGACGTGGAAGACCAGACCCGGCTCGTCGATATCTTGCGGTCGGCTAAGGGGGCGAGCCTGCAGGGCAGTCCGGGCCACATCCGCACGCACAAGTGTCTTCACGACGAGGGCAAGGCGTGCATCGATCTTGTATCGGATCGCTGGATAGGAGGCGACAAATGTTGAGGCCTGCGTCAACGCGTCGCCTGCCCCCGATCCATCCTGTCGAAGTGCCATCCGGGGTCTGTCTGTTCTGGGATTTCTCCGACACTGGCAATCTGCTCATAGACGGCTCGGGAAACGGCCATCACGGGGCAGTCACCGGTGCGATTGTCCAAGCCGGGCCCACAGGGCTGGTTCGGAGTTTTGACGGCATAGACGACGGCGTGCTGTCGGTGGACTCAGTGCCGTTCAACGCCAGCGCATGGACATTGTCTGCATGGTTGTGTCTTCGTGACGTAGACACCTGGCAACTGCTCATGGGCTGGAACTTCGGTCTTCATCCGGAGATTGCTTGCGAGGCAGGCGGTGTGGCCGTCTACTACGCTGATACTCTCGCCGCATACAGCCCCGATACGGTCTTCGCTCTCAACGAGTGGGTGCACGTCGCTGTGACCTGGACCACTGGCGGACGGCACTCGATATACGCGAACGGGGCGAGTCTGTCTCTGGGACTGAATGACGCTCCGGAGTATTTCTCGGAGAGCGCTCCGTTCTACGTGAGCAATCCGAACAACCGTGTGAACGGCCTCATTGGCGAGGTCTTCGCGGCGAACCGCGCTATGACCGCGCCGGAGATCGAGTCACACTATCGTGAGACATCCTGGAGGTATGTTGGATGATAGAACGCGAGGCAAAGCTGTTTGAGGCCGGCGCGTATCCGGACAAGGATGTGGAGATAACCGAAGCCGACCTGGACCGTATCGTGGCCGGGTTTGCGGAGGCGCCGGTGAAGGTGGAGCACGAGGACACCCCGTTCGACGGGGTTCTCGGGGCGCTTAAGCGCATCTGGCGGCGTGGACGGGAGCTTTTTGGCAGCATCGCTTTCACCCGTGAGGCCTGGGGGCTCATCGACCTTGCCGGTGCGCGAAGGCTGTCGATCGCGATCAGCCCCGACAAGTCCACGATAACCGAAGTGTCGCTCGTCAGGCGCCCGAGGGTCGCCGGAGCGGTCGTCTTTTCCACCGGCGAGGTGGATGGAGAGCCAGTCAAAGGAGGCAATTGCATGAACCAGAACACGGAGAGCAGGCTGGAAGCCTGCACCACAACCAAAAGCACCACAAGTGAGGAGATGGCCCGGCTGGAGGCAAGAAATGCCGAGCTGGAGTTCAAGCTGAGAACGCGTGACGCGCAGGGAAAGGTGGATGCACTGAAGCGTGCCGGCAAGCTCGTGCCTGCCGCGGAGTCGTTCGCCACGGCCATTTTGGCCGCGGGCGGCGGCGCCGCGATTACGTTTGGTGATGAGACAGTGAGCGCTGCTCAGCTCTTTGAGCGGTTCATGGAGGCGATGCCGAAGGTCATCGAATTTGGCGAGAGGTCGGAGGCGGGCGGCCCGGCAACAGAGTTCAGCGCGGCGGAGCGCGCGGTGTTCGCGAAGCTGGGCGTATCAGAGGAGAAAGCCGCGCAGATCATAGGAGGTAACACAGCAGATGTCATACGCTAACACAACCGCAGCCCGTGACAACAAGGCCGCCGAGGGGACGATTGTCGCCCTCAAGATGGCCGCCGCGAAAGTCTACAAAGGCTCGCTCGTGACTCTGGACGCGAGCGGATATGCCACCTACGCCCAGGTCGGCGCAAACCTGCCTTTCGCGGGCGTCGCCTATGAGACCGTCGACAACTCCGGCGGCTCGGCTGGCGACAAGACCATCAGGGTCTGGGTTTCCGGAGTGTTCTCGCTGGTGACTGCCAGCGCGGCCCAGGCCTGGGTTGGCACCGAGGTCTGGCTGGACTCCGGCAGCAGCGGCACGCCCGTGCACGTCGCGCACTCCGACCCCGGCGCAACCGCCCTCAAAGTCGGCGTTGTCACGGAGGTGGTCAGCCAGACCGAAGTCCGTGTCCGTGTCGACGGCTACGCAATGAAACAGCTCTGCGATGGAACGTAATGCTCTGATGGACTATATGGACGTGATGGACATGATCCCGTGTGTCCATTCCGTCCATTAATGTCAATCTCCATCCCCTCTTCTCTTTCCCAAGGGAGGAAACCATGCCCATAACATCCAGCGATCTTCCGCTTGACGCCCTGTATACCGGGCTCAACGTCGTCTTTCAGGACGCGTATCGCTCGTCCGTCGACTCCGGTCTGCGCAGCCGGATATCCACCCAGATCCCGACGAACTCGGATAGCGAGGACTACGCCTGGCTGGGCGGAGTGCCCGATGTGCGCGAGTTCATCGGCGAGAGACAGGTGCGCGACCTGTCGGCTTTCAGCTACTCGATCGCCAACAAGGTCTGGGAGAACACCATCTCAGTTGACCGGTCGGCGATTGACCACGACAAGTACGGTCTGATAAAGACCAGGGTGCAGGAACTGGCGGCTGCTCAGGCGAGGTTCCAGGATCAGCTTGTCTTCGAGATTCTGGCCGGGGGGTTCACCGCCGCCTGCTATGACGGCAAGTACTTCTTCGACACCACCCACGCTGGCGGCAGCAACAAAGGCACGGATGCTCTGACGGCAGCCTCGCTGAGCGCGGCGATTACGGCCATGATGAAGCTCACCGATGACCAGGGTACAAACCTGGGAGTGAGGCCGGACACGCTGGTGGTACCACCGGATTTGCAGTGGACCGCGCGCGAGCTGCTGGAGAGCCGCTACTACCCGGAGAAGCTCACCAGCACGGACACCCAGAAGCTGGCGGTTAACGTGCTGGCGGGGTCACTGGACCTGGTGGTCAGCCCGTACCTGTCGGACACCAACAACTGGTATGTGCTCTGCACCGGTCGCGTCATCAAACCGCTCATCTTCCAGCTCGACGCTCCGGTCGAGTTCCAGGCTCTGGAGAAGGAGAGCGAGTCCGGGTTTATGCGCGGGCAGTATCTCTACGGCACCTACGCCCGCTACAACGCGGGCTACGGCCTGTGGCAGTACGCCTTCGGATCACTGGTGGGGTAGGTGACCCAACATGGATGCACAGGATACACAGGATAGAGCCAATTGACAATTGACAGTGGACAATTGACAATGAATGGATTCTGCGTGCTACGTAGTGCGTAGGGGAGCACTTCAACGTGCTCCCGAATGCGCACCCAGTGACCTCGTCCTATGCTTCGCGGGCGTGTGCCCCGAAGACCTGACGGGATCGTGTTTCGGGACTTGAGTGGAGCACCGCGAAACGGAAGTCCCGAAACATGCGACGCCGGATAAGCACGACGTCATGCCGAAGCACCACGTCATGCCGGACTTGATCCGGCACCCATCCGGGGGAGTGGTGGGCCATAGACCGAGTTCAGGGCGACGTATGCGCGTTTCCCGTCCCTCCAGGCATTGCGTCTGGAGGGACGAGGCTCAAATCCAAGGGCTAGATGCGGCGGCGTCTCATGCCCAGAAGCCCTGCAAACCCGCCTGCCAATGCGAGGGCTGAGGATGGCTCCGGCACGGCCGGCACCAGTGAAATGTTGTCCACCTGCGTGGAATAGTCGCTTCCGTACCGCTCGCCAATCAGCCTGATCGTCTGGCTCGCGGCGGTCGCGGTGAACTGGAGGCTGAACGTTCCCCATGTTCGCAGCGGCAGCGGCTGGTCGAAATCCCAGATAGTGCTGTCTATTTGCACGCTGAAGGCGTTAGTGGACGGCCCCCTGGTGGTGTGATAAGCGCGGAAATCGCCGGTCAAGGTGTACACCCACCCAGGATTGAGCCCGCCTACCACCTGAGATATCTCAGGGTCTACCGAGCCACCGCCCGCGTTCAGGACGAAAGCGTTTCCTGGGTTACCGTCTGCTCTGATCCCACCGGCCCCGTCCACGCCGGACACTGTCCAGTTTGCCGTGCCGGCATCGAAGGTGCCGTTCAAGATGAGGTTCGTGGTGATAGCAGCGGCTCCGGTCGCCAGCGTAGACGCGAGCACCAGAGCGCAGATCGCCGAGTAGATTATTAACTTCATTTACGTGTTCCTTTCACCGATCCAAGATCGCGAGCCACGTGCGCCCGCGAGATGAAAGCCCCATCAACCCAGGATGTCTCGCACAAAACGGGCGCTCCAAGTTTGTTGGAGTTCTTTCAGCTTGTTTCATTATACCCAAGTTTTCGCGTAAGCAATCGTACGCTTGGTTGGAATCTGCAGGGGGTTGGGGTGTTCCATAAGGACTCGGGTTGATGGTGAGCTATGCCCTGATTCGGACAAGCAGTTGTGGTGCAGGCTTCCAGCCTGCTTTTCCAGATGATGGGTCCATGCAGGCAGGATGCCCCGCATCAAAACGTCATGCTGGGCCTAGTTGACCGTTAGGTTCATTGCATCGTGCGCCCCAAGCCTTGAATCTCGAGAGCTCGAAAACACCAATACATTCGCACGTTTTCAGTCGCGATCCAGCCTGTAGGTTTCTTCGTGCCCGTCCTGCCAGACGTGAGCATAGGCGTCTTGGCCGGGGAAGCGATTGCCGAAATTCAGTGCCGTGTATCGGGCTAAGGTCTGCAGCTGTTCGGCACTAGTGTAGCCTTGAACGTGAAGTGTTATGGACACCCATCCCGGGTGCGGATGGGCCTTGATGTTCCTTGTCTTTCCGCTGAACGTCCGATCGATATAGGCCAACCAGTCTTTCATCCATTGCTGCAGCTGTGTGTCGCTTACAGTGGTCCTTGTCGTCGCGGACGCTGGGAGGCTAGGCTCCCAGATGGAGTAGAATGACGGTTCTGTTCGAAGTTGTGAAAACGACTCTGGCATATCTTTCCTCTCGCCGGGCTCAAAGTCGCAGAGGAGAAACTCGACCGGCCTGCAGCTGTCGAGCATGTTCCCATCTATGTCGAACAATGCCACCTCAACCGTGGGCTGGGTGGCAGTATCTGAAGTGTTGGCGATACTTACACTGACTTCCAGAGAGTCCCTGTCTCCTGAGAAGACCAGTGACTCGACAACACATCTGGTGAGTGAAATGGGTTGTCTGTCTTCCGTTCCATATCCTGGGAAGAGGCGGACATTGGCAACTCGTGAAGAAAGGCGTGCAAATGTGCTTCTGACGCGCTCTTCTCGTGCAGCTCCGCGGTTAACGCTTACGCCCACAGCGATTCCGATCACTACAAAGACGCCGATCAGTACAAGCGACGCACGCGTCAAGGATGCGGTACTATCCAGTCGCCGGACTGGCGGAGTCACCGTCACAGGAGCCTTAGCTGACAGCTGCTGCCGCGGAGCTCCAGTTCCCGACGCCTTTGGGCTCAGGGGACTGCTGCAGTTGTAACACTGAATGCGGTCTGGCATGTTGTTTCGCCCACACCGACTACACACCAGTCTCTTTGTTCCGTGGTCCATATGCTCCTCGGCTGTCCTATGTTTGATGCGCTTTCTACACCGCAACCCCGGCTTGCAGACCGTTTGTTATCAGTGTTCGACGGAGAAGCGTCATATCCTTCTTCTCTCCATTCCCGACCCGTGAGATCCCAAGCCACGTTGACGTCCTGGCTTCTACGGCCCGCTGACCGCCTGCACATCATCAGCTCGCCGGGTGATAATCCGCCTTGCGATCTGTTGGGTTGGGGTCTGGAAGCAGGAGCTTATGCCTGTGACTGCCACGTAGTCGCCGATGGTGTAGCCGGTGGGGTCACAGATGACCCGGACGCCGATGTTCTCATACTGGCCGGTCGCTGTACCGTCCTTCAGGTTCGAGCCGTCGTCGATGTAGAGATACCCACTGCCGATCTGGGTGACCTTGCCTGAGCCGCGCACCAGCAGCCCGACGTTGTTCAGTCCCGACCCGCCTGTGATCCCTGGAGTAGAGGCGCCGACCGGACCCCCTCCGAGAGAGCTAAGCGGCATTCCGAATGCACCAGGGACTGTGGCATTTCCTCTGACCGTGACGCTCGTTGCGTTCATCCTGCGCTCACCGCCGGCGGTGGACGTGACACCTCGCACCACCACCACTGTGCCCTCCTGAACCGGCGCGGAGGAGAATATGAGCAGGCCGGAAAGACGCCCCGGCGATTCGGCGTAGAAATAGCCGTTAAAGGCCGCTGTCACGATCCAGTCGTACAGCGCCGCATTGGCGCCGTCCGGCAGGTACTTGGGATTGTAGGCACGAGCAGGCCCGAGTGCCTCTTCCAGGATGAAGTCCGTGGTGTCGGTCGTGACGGTACTGTGGTTGACCGCCGCAGTCTGGACGAGTGTCCTGTCGAACTTGGATACTCCTCCGGTGGTGTCGAGCGCGGACACCGTTGGGATAAATGTTGCCACAAAGCGCTCATCGAGCTCGAAGTTCGATTGTCTGATATTGCCCGGTGCAAAGTCAATGCCCAGCGAACCGGGCGCCACGTCTAACGGCTGGGCGGGGTAGTTCTGGCTGCAGACGTTGAGCCCCAGGAAATAGGTGCGTGCGGCGTAGATGGTCTCCCCGACGCTGTGCGGCTGAGGCGAGAAGCTGCCGTTGCTTACGGCGACGTTGCGGCACTTGTGAGGGTAGCCGTTTCCGTTCAGTCCGTTGAGCGTGCTGTAGAACCAATCGTGGGCCGCCGAGCTTCCCGTCCAATTGGTCGCGGACGGAAGAGCCCCCAGCCAGCAGCCGTTGTCTCCATAGCCGCGGACGCTGGTATACAGCAGAGAGAGGGCGGCGTCGCAGTTCAGCAATGGGGTATAGGTAGGGTCCGCGCTGAAGAGAATGATCTCCTGCAGCGAGATGGGCGCGTTGGCCCCCTGTTGCGGTGAGTCACCGGACAGGAAGAGCCTTACGAGTCCGTCGGAGCCGCCGCCGTACTGCTCATCATAGGCCAGAGCATACCGCGAGATGACCCCGCCCATGCTCAGCCCGACTACATCAACACTCGCACCGGCCCCCTCATAGCTGGAGGCCGCCTGGATTGCGTGACTGACGAGCTTTGCGTTCGCGGTAAGCGCACCGCCGCCATCGCCGAAGTTGACAACCCAGACACTTCTGCCGGCTGCCCTGATCATATCTATCGCGCCCGATGCATTGGCCGTCGCGTAGACGCTGGCGGGCAGCGTCGTGTTCATAGGGTCAAAACCCTCCACCAGAACCACCGGGTCGCGATAGCTGCCGTCATAGGCACGGTAAAGCAGCATGTAGCCCGCCGGGACTGTCCGGTCGACCAGCACAAGGCTGGTGCCGCTCAAGATTCCGGTAGTGGCGGACGCGCCGGGAAGCGCCACCGACACTTCCTGGGCCTGTGCAGTGCCGCCGAAACACAGCAGGACTATGGCTGCCGTTAATGCGAATGTCTTATTCATCTTTTCTCCTGTGTGTTGCGGTTATGCCCGGCGCCGTCTCATGCCCAAAAGTCCTACCAGCCCACCAGCCAAAGCGGCGACCGAGGATGGCTCGGTGCGTGGGACACGCATTATCAGGGAAAGAGGCTTGCCTTGTATGCCACACTGACAGGCTGCACTGTTCTACTGATCTCAAAGATGACGTTACCGGTCGCAGTGCCCTGCGGTAACATGTCTGGTTCCAGCAGATTCATGCCATCTCCGAACATGAACGAAGAGGCGCGATAGACGCATCTATCGCTTCCAGTGAGCTCGAAATCTGAGTTCTTGACGCGCAATCTTTCGTTGCTGATGTTCGTTACGGTCACGCTGGTGATCACGAACCTCTTGCCCGCTTCTGGCTCGTATACCGAATAGCCCTTGCCGAGTCGGTACGACTCACTCCAGGCACCTACAGTCACGCGAACTGGCGACGGCTTTGGGGGAGTCACCGATGATGTGGCCCCACCAAGCAGGTTAGGGAATGGAAAAGGGAACTGCGTCGGTGCTTTGTACGCCACACTTACGGGCTGGATTGATCTGCCTACCTCAAAGATGACGTTACCGGTGGCACTTCCTTGCGGCAACATGTCCGGTTCCAGCAGATTCATGCGACCGCCGAGCATGAACGAACAGGCGCGATAGATGCATCTATCGCTTCCTATGAGCTCGAAATCTGAGTTTTCGACACGCAGCCTTTCGTTGCTGATGTTCGTTATGGTCACAGTGGTGATCACGAACCTCTTCCCGGCCTCCGGCTTGTATACCCAATAGTCCTTGCCGAGTTGGTACGACTCACTCCAGGAACCCACAGTTACGCGAACTGGCGATGGTTTTTGGGAAGTTGCAGATGATGGGGTTGTGCCAAAAAAGTTTGGGGTCAGCAAGTCGAATGCATTCGCCGGAGAGAGACCGCCCAGGCTCATCAGTGCAATGGCTGCCAAGATTGAAAGAACTTTCTTCATAGTTGTCTCCCCTCTGTTTGTGGACGTTGTAATACCAGGCTACAACCAACAGTATATCACATTTTCGCGGCTTTGGGGCATTCCTCTCACCGCAGATTCCAAACAGGAGGTACAGTCATGTCGATCAGCATCACCACTGCGGACGTGAAGCGCAAGGCGATGATCGCGTCCGGCAACACGACCTACGACTCCGCAATCTCTTCACTAATCACGGAGATGCAGGCCGCGCTGGAGTACTCCATCGCGCCGGAGTATCTGGCAGCCGCCACGGACACCGGGCTTCAGGCAACCCTCAAGCTGGGAATGCTGGAGGTCATTACCGCCGATTTCCTGGAGCAGTTGGTTCGGGAAGAAGGCAGGACAGAAGCGTTTGCTGTCTCGGGTATCACCGTCGGCCAGGCGGCAGCGCGAGGCGTGGAGCTGGCAGCGCAGGGAGCGAAGCGGCTGGAGCCGTACCTCAAGAGTGTGCTTCCGATGCTCTCAGACGCCCTGCCTATGAGCACGACTACCGACACCGAATCGGAGTTCGCCGACCAGCCATAGGCCGCAAGTTGTCATTTCGAGCACCAGACCGCGCGGATAGCTCGGTTGTTCTGGGTAGGAACTCCCCAAAATCAGGGGACTTCCTTAGGAACGCAGAGAGAAATCTCCCCCGAGATTCCTCGCTCTGCTCGGAATGACACGGCCCCTGCTTCGGAATGACACGAATGATGACGCCGAAAGGAGGCAGAAATGGGATATCTCGAGCGAATATCCCGCGGAATGAGGCGATCCGGAGAGGCTTTCCAGCTCTCCGGCACGACATACTACGGTGTGTTCAAACTACTCGACTCGGGCACCATGCGCACCTACCTCGATGATGTCGAGGCGATGGGCGTGACCCGCCCGGGACTGACGCTGGTGACTGACTACAACACCCCCATCGCGGAGGACGACTCCATCACACGCGACGGTCGCACGTATACCGTTCTCAGGGTGTCCGTGCACCGCATAGGCGGCGTGGCGGTGGCAAAGGTGGCGGTGTTGGCGTAGAAGGGAAGGAATGGGACCTATGGGACTTATGCGACCTATGGGACATATAACGAAGGGAGCTGCAACATGACTTTAGTGGACGTGCCAATTAAGGACTGGATTTCACTTGCGGCGGGGCTTGCGGGGCTGGTTGCGGCCTGGCTCGCACGGCGCGACAGCCTGCCAGCCTGGGCGAAGAGATGGCTCAAGCGCATTGGCAGAGCGCAGGTGTCCGATGCGGTCGAGCGGGCGGCATCGTTCGCCGATCTCACGGCTGATCAGCGGCGAAGCGAGGCGGTTATCTTCCTGCAGAAGCTCGCCGTAGCAAAACTGGGTTTCCCGATACCGTCGAGTATAGCGAACCTGCTTATCGAGAACGCCTACCAGCAGTGGAAAAGGAGGAAGCGGTGAAAGTCGCCCTGGATGCGGGACACGGCGCCCTGCTCGGCCATGCACGTACCGGCGCGGTCGGCAACGGACTTGTTGAGGACGATGTGAACCCCGACATGTGCATCAGGATTGGTCACTACCTGCGCAAGCTCGGAGCTCAGACTCTGTACACCCGCCCAGGAGTGGGACTCGTCGCGATACCCATCAGGGCGAGAATCGCGCGCAATGCGGGATGCGATATGCTGCTGTCGATCCACTGCAACGCCGGGCCACCCTCCGCACACGGGGCAGAGGTACTGGTCGTGGAGAAAGACACTCGCAGCTCGCGGGTGGCAGAGAAGATTCTGCAAGCGCTCATAGCTTGCGGAATCGCCAGCCGGGGAGTGAAATGGGACTCGCAGAGCGCCCACCGGCGGCTGGGAATACTCCGTGGCACGTATGTTCGCATGCCTGCTGCGCTGCTGGAACTGGGGTTTCTGACCAACAAGGCAGACGCCGAACTGCTCAAGGACAGACATTTCCGGGACAAGGCCGCACGCGCGATCGCCGCGGCTATCGTCAATAAGGAAAAATGAAGGATAGACGCTTCAGCACGTCGAACGCTAAGTACGTCATGGAAACCGCATCGCAAAGAACGTTCGTTATGGTGAAGCCGGACGGAGTCAGGCGCAAACTGGTCGGGGAGATAATCTCCCGGCTGGAGCGGCGCAACTTCGATATCGTCGCGATGAAGATGCTGACTCCGTCCCGTGAGCTGGCAGAGAACCACTACGTCGAGCACAAGGGCCGGGACTACTTCGAAGCGCTGGTGCAGTTTGTGACCAGCGGGCCGGTTGTGGCGATGGTGGTTGAGTCTGAAGACGCCATTCGCCTTGTCCGCAACACAATGGGAGCCACCAGCCCTCTTGACGCCGAGCCCGGAAGCATTCGCGGTGACTTGACCGTCAACACCCGCCAGAACCTTATCCACGGCTCCTGCTCAGTTGACGACGCCGCGCGCGAGATCGCTCTCTGGTTTCCGGAGGACGCGCCGTAGCGCGCCGCTAGCGCCAGCCGATGCTGGTTTCGACGAGTCTGCCTATGAAGAAGCCTGTCAGACCGCTGAGAATGCAGTATATCCCGAGCAGGATCAGCGCCGCCGCAAATCCGCCGGCCATAGTCCCCAGGACCAGCCCCATCACTGCGCCAATTACCGCCCCTGCCTTCCATCCTGCTCCATCGCTCTCACTGTAGCCTACCCACCAACCGACAGCGGCGCCATAGATGACCCCCAGCAAGACCAGCCCCGCCAGATATGCCAGAAACTCCGCCGGCTTAGTCGGCATCGGGCCAATGAACCCGCCGAAGAAGAGCCGGACAAGAAGAGTCAGTATAGTTATGAAGGCTCCTCCGCAGATTGCGCCGTAGAGGACTCCCTTCAGCGTGATTTGCCGGTGCCGGTCCAAAGGTCTTCCCGGCCTGGCCTCTCGCAGCGGCTCAACCTCATCCGTCTTTGGGGTCTGAACCGGTGTGACGGGCTGCTGAACGGCCGGGGCCGGAGGCGCCTCGTGCGCAAGAGTCTCAGGCGCTCTCTCGGGAGCAAAAGTAGCAGGTGTTGCCTCGGCAGCAATCTGCGCAGTCTGCGCACGCGCCTGCTCATCCTGGAAGCGCTTTCTTATCCGTTCGATGGAATCGTGCGCGGGCTGATACGATGGGTCGAGCTTCGCCGCCGCCTCGTACTGCCGAAATGCATCCCCGATTCGACCGGCGCGCTCGTACGCCAGAGCCAGATTGAAGCAGGTTTTGGGCGTTTCTTGAAGCCTCACCACCTGCTCAAAAGCCCCGATAGCGCTGGAGTGGTCACCCTTCCTGGCGTAAGCTGCTCCGAGCATTGACTGGAGCTGCGGATCTTCCGGAGAGATCGCACGCACTCCCTCCAGTATCCCAATCGCCGCATCCAGTTGGCCCTGCTTGAGCAGTCCCATTGCATCGGCCTTAGCGGCATTCGGGTTCAACGATTCCATCTACTGTCCTCCACTCCGCACCTCCCCCTCCCCCTCCGAAATGGAGGGGGAGGGGGAGGTGTTCAATACGATATCAATACTGCCAGCACCTCCAACATGTTCCACATCCGCAGCGTGATTCCTGCGTAAAACGCAACCGCGCTTGACCGTTTTGGTTCTTAACCGTAGAATTGAACCGGCACAAAAAGCGGAAAGCGAGGCTTGGACACAATTGGCAGATATGGAAACCATCGTAAATCTGTGCAAGGCGCGCGGGTTTATTTTTCAATCCAGTGAGATTTATGGAGGCATTGGAAGCACCTGGGACTACGGACCTTTGGGCGTGGAGCTGAAACGCAACGTCAAAGAGGCCTGGTGGCGTGAGATGATCGCCCGGCGGGACGACGTAGTTGGTCTTGACGCTGCGATCATTATGCACCCCAAGGTTTGGGAGACCTCCGGGCACGTAGCGAACTTCACCGACCCGCTTGTGGACTGCAAAGGGTGCAAGATGCGCTATAGGGCCGATGACATCGAGAGCGATGTCTGCCCATCCTGCGGAGGGGAGCTGACCGAGGCCAGGCAGTTTAACTGTATGTTCCAGACGTACATGGGCCCGGTTCAGGACGCGGCCTCCGTCACGTACCTGCGGCCCGAGACAGCGCAGGGGATATTCGTCAATTTCGTCAATGTCCAGCAGGCCACCCGCAAGAAGCTGCCGTTCGGCATCGGCCAGATAGGCAAGAGCTTCCGAAACGAGATCACCCCTGGCAATTTCACGTTCCGGACGCGTGAGTTCGAGCAGATGGAGATGGAGTTTTTTGTGATGCCGGGCGAGGACGACAAATGGTTCGAATACTGGGTGAATGAACGCTTCAACTGGTACGTGAACTACGGCATCAAAGAAGAGAACCTTCGTCTGCGGCCGCACGGTGCCAAAGAACTGTCGTTCTACTCCAAGGGAACCACGGACGTTGAGTACAAGTATCCGTTCGGATGGGGCGAACTGGAGGGTATCGCGAATCGAACGAACTACGACCTTACGAAGCACGCGGAAGGCTCCGGAAAGCAACTTACTTATTTTGACGAAGCCAGCGGCGAGCACATCGTTCCTTACGTCATCGAACCTGCAGCCGGCGCGGACCGTGCAACGCTGGCGTTCCTGCTTGACGCATACGATGTCGAGCTGATCGAGAAGGGCGAGAAGAAAGACAAGCGCACCGTACTGCGGTTTGACAAGCGCATTGCCCCGATCAAGGCGGCCGTCCTGCCGCTGCTGCGCAACCGGCCGGAGATAGTCGAGACTGCTCACAACATCGCTTCTGATCTGCAGAAGTCATTCCCCACGGTCTATGATGACACTGCCTCAATTGGCAGGCTCTATCGCAGACAGGACGAAGTCGGTACTCTCTGGTGCATAACGGTGGATGTTCAGACCGTTGAAGAAGACAAGCAGGTCACGGTCAGAGACCGCGACACAATGGAGCAGGTGCGAATCCCGATCGAGGGAGTCAAAGCCTACCTGCTGGACAAGATGGCCGACTAGTCTGCGTAACTAACCGGCATCAAGGTGTCCCGAACACACTGTCATTCCGACCGCAGGTCGGAATGACAGAAACAGCTATGACTATCCGCGAACAGCACGAACAACTTGAGGCCCGGATTCTGTCGCCCAAGGCGGCACTGGCCTGCAAATCGAAGGGGAGGCTCTGCCCCGAACCCCAGTGCATGGTAAGGACTGATTTTCAGCGAGACCGCGACCGCATCATCCACAGCAAGGCGTTCAGGCGACTCAAGCACAAGACCCAGGTCTTTATCGATCCCGAGGAAGACCACTTTCGCACGCGTCTAACCCACACGCTGGAGGTCGCGCAGATTGCCCGCACGATCTCGCGAGCGCTGATGCTAAACGAGGACCTCACTGAGGCGATAGCTCTCGGACACGACCTCGGCCACACCCCGTTCGGACACGCCGGCGAGGAGGCGCTGGACAGTATGGTCCGTGAGTATGTGCGGACTATGAGATTCAAACACAGCGAGCAAAGCCTTCGCGTGGTAGATTTGCTGGAGAAGGGCGGCGCGGGCCTGAATCTGACTCACGAAGTGAGAGACGGAATCCTGCACCACTCCAAGGGCAGGGCCGATCTGTCGCTGGACACTCGTGGGCCTGCGACGCTGGAAGGCAAGGTTGTGAAGATAAGCGACAGGGTGGCATACATAAACCACGACATCGACGACGCCATCCGCGCGGGCATGCTGACCGAGGACGCTCTGCCGGAGGAAGCCGTCAGCGTGTTGGGACACAGCCATTCTCAGCGAATCAACACGATGGTGGTAGACATCATCGAGAGCAGCCGCAACCTGACCGCCATCGGCATGAGCGAGAGGTGCCGCGAAGCAACTGATCTGCTCAAGGATTGTCTCTTCGAGCGTGTCTACGGCCACGATATGCAGGGCTCGGCCGAAATCCGCCGCGCCAGCGACATGCTCAAAGACCTCTTCAGATTCTACGTGGACAACCCGTCCGAGATCAAAGACATGGCCGGAGATGGCGGCGGAACGGGGGAGGTTGAGGCAGAAGAGCTTGATCTCAGGGTCAGAATGGTGAGTGACTTCATATCCTGCATGACCGACAGATACGCCCAGAAAGAGTACACCAGGATATTTCTTAAGTGGCTGTGATCCACGGATCAGATTGATAGGTCTTAGGTTCGCCCCCCATATACACAAAAAGTATTATTTGTTGCGCCCAAACGGTAGACGATCGGGAAATTGCGTGGTATAATGGGTCTAGTAGACACTTTGCAGCGTGCGTTCACGGTAGGAGGTCTGAGGCTTTCCACCCCGGTCGCGGGCTGTTGAGATAGAATCTTCAGGGCAGCCATTCGCTTCGGCCGAGCGGCCGAAGCTGCACGGTTTTCCTGATCAAGCGACGAATGGAGGTATGCACTAGACATGAAGTCCGTCATAAAGTGCAACTGCGGGCAGAGGATCTTTGCCAAAGACATAATGCAGACTGGGTACTACCTTAGGTTGGTAGGGCCGAGCTTCGTTTACGTGAAGTTCAGATGCTGCAGGTGCAAGAAGCTCGGTGAACAGTTTGTGAGGCAAGAAGACTGGGAAGAGGGTATACTCTGCGACATCCCTCAGGAGCTTACTACCGACGAGAGACGCAGATTCGATCAGTTGGGCTCGGTGGACATACACGAATGCATCGACGCTCACTTCGAGTTGGAGAAGATTACTAATGTAGGCGACCTCCTCGAAGCCCTGGAGGCCTCCAAGAGGTAGCGCCAATCGTCTGACTGACACTAGCTTCACCGCAGTAGACTTGTAAACAAGCCGCCCCAAACGATACAATTGGGGCGGCTTATCTATGTCTTGCAGCCCGGAGCTGATCTATGATCCCAATTGGCGACGATAACCCCGTACGGACCAGGCCGTATGTGACATACGTCATCATAGCAATCAATATCGTGGTCTACCTGATCGACCGCATTGGTGCGCAGGGGCCGTTCGGAAACCTCTGGACTCTTTCGCTTGTGCCGCGGTCGCTGATAACCAACGAGCCGACGGTGATGACGATACCCATGGTAGTTGGCAACTATATCCGCGAAACCCGGGTCACACATACGGGGCTTGATCCGCAGTGGCTGACCATCTTCACATCCATGTTCATGCACGGCAGCCTGATGCACATAGGGGGCAACATGCTCTATATGTGGATTTTCGGCAACAATATCGAGGATGTGCTGGGTCACGCGAAATACGCTTTGTTCTATCTGGCCTGCGGAGTCTGTGCGGCGTTGGCGCACGTTGCGATGAACATCAACTCTGCAGTGCCGATGGTTGGAGCGAGCGGAGCCATTACCGGTGTGCTCGGAGCCTACCTGGTGCTTTTTCCGCTCGCGAGTATCCGCGTGCTGATCTTCATATTCATCTTCTGGGACTACGTCGGTGTGCCGGCGTTTATTGTGTTAGGTGTCTGGTTCCTGACGCAGTTGATGGGCGTTGGGGGCAGCGGCGGAATCCAGGGCGGGGGAGTCGCATACTGGGCGCATATAGGAGGGTTCGTGGCCGGGGTCGGAGTTGTGCTGGTGGCCGGCAGAAACCGACTAATGCGCAGAAGAGTGCGCGGGAGTCTCGGCCCTTACGGGCGCTAGGACTAGCTGGAGGAGGGCTCGGTTGAACCTCAGGACTGTACTGACGGGTCTGCTCATCATATCTGTGCTGTGCGCTATTGGCGTGCTCGCCAGGCGGGTGTCAGTTGAAGCCGGTAACCGTGCTGTCGAGATTGTGGTTGACTATGACGAAGTCGCCA
>CAYSLA010000031.1:16895-18089 GCA_964431685.1 uncultured bacterium
GTTGAAGCCGGTAACCGTGCTGTCGAGATTGTGGTTGACTATGACGAAGTCGCCAGGCTTGCAGTCGCAGCTCGCACACCGTGCGCGGAAGTGCTGGAGCGTCTCAAGAACGTCGGAGTCACCAGTGTCGCCGTGACTTCCCCTACGCTCGGCGAGCTTGTTTCTTCTGGTGCCATAGATGCCCTCGGCGCGAACCGATATAGCGTAACAGGGTGGGATGTGACGGCAATCCGCAGTCTCGCCCAGTTCGTCGGAGACTGGCCGGTTGCTGTCGAGCAGTCTGCCGTAAGTGGCTCTGCGCCGGAAGGTATCATCAGAACCCAGGTGCCCATCGGGAGCATCGCGGACCTGCCGGCGGGTTTCTCGCCTCAGGCGATTGCCGATGCCCGCAAGGCTGGGCTGGGAGTGGTCGCAAGAATCCCAGGCTTCCCTGGCGCGAACCGCGGGTCCATAGACGGTATCGTCAATTATCTGCGGACGTGCGGAGCCCGGACGGTGATATTCAAGGGCGATCAGGTACTCGGTTTCAAGTCGGCCGAGGCGGACACAGCCGGCGCACTGCGAGCAAACGACATGTGGTTTGGCAGGGTGGAGTTCGCCAGGCAGAAGGGCGAGTCGAAGCTTGCGAAGGCCGTACCTGAAAGAGTCGTGGTGGTTCACAGTGTCCCCCAGAATGAGATGCCCGGGCTGGACGACGCCACGATAGTCGAGCGATTCGCCCGTGCGGTGCGCGAACGAGGGGCCCGCATGTGCTACGTGCGCATGTTTTATATCTCTTCAGATGACATTGTGCGAGATAACTGCCGGTATGTCTATGCCGTGACTCGAGGCATTCTGCAAGCCGGAGGTGTGACCGGCGAGTGTAGACCTTTTCGGGAAGTGGACTCGCCAAGAGTGCTCAAGTGGGCGGCCGCAGCGGGAATTGGGGTCGGAGTTGCCCTGGCCGTGCTTGCGGTGGTTGATCTTTCGGCGGGCGCGGCAGTTGTTTTGTCGTTAGTTCTGGTCGCGGGGTGTTTCGGTCTGGGCATGGCGGGCGATACCGGAAGCAAGATGGTTGCGCTCTGCGGGGCGATATTCTTCCCTGTGTTGGGTGTTCTGAACGCGTGCCGGTTGACCTCTCCCTGGCCCTCCCCTACAAGGGGAGGGAAGTGCTCCTCAGATTCCCCCTCCTCTTGCAGGGGAGGGAAGTGCTCC
>CAYSLA010000031.1:18189-24301 GCA_964431685.1 uncultured bacterium
GGGAGGGAAGTGCTCCCCAAATTCCCCCTCCCCTAGTAGGGGAAGGCAGGGGAGAGGTCCCGTCGGTGAAGCCATCGAGAGACTACTTCTTGCAGTGTTTTTCACAGCTACCGGAGGGCTGCTTGTCGCGGCAGTCTTAAGCAGCCGTGCGTTTATGCTTCGCATTGACCAGTTTGCCGGAGTCAAGGTAGCGCAGATAGCGCCGATTCTGATACTTGGTCTGTTGTTTATCGGTGGCATAGCGTGGAGAAGCGATACCTGGCAGGCACAGACCCGCAGATTCGGCAATGGGTTCCGCCACGCTATGAGCAACCCGGTGGTTGTGTGGCAGATGCTTGGTCTGGTGGCTCTGCTGGTCATTTTGGGGCTGATGGTAGCGAGATCCGGCAATGACGCCGGAGTCGGGGTCAGCCCTCTTGAGTTGAAGTTCCGTTCCCTGCTGGACAGAGTAGTGCTCGTGCGTCCACGCACCAAAGAGTTCATGATCGGATATCCACTTCTGCTGTGCGGGCTGGCGTTTGCTGTGAGAGGATACAGGAACTGGGGCGCTCCCCTCATCGTAGTCGGGTCCATTGGGCTTGTGTCGGCACTCAACACCTTCTGCCACATTCACACGCCGGTGATGCTCAGCGTGCTGAGAGTCGTCAATGGTGCGGTCGTGGGAACAGCCATCGGCCTTATCCTGTATGCACTTGTTCGCCGACTGCCGGATATGGGATCCGAGCCGGCGAAGTCTTCCGAGTAGGCTGGACTATGGGCTCGCGAAAACGCATCGTCATATCAGGCTACTACGGATTCGGCAACACTGGCGACGAAGCGGTGCTGGCGGGTATCTTGTCTTCACTTGCCGAAGTTAGCCTGGATGCGGAATGCACCGTGCTGTCCGCAAATCCGGCTCACACGATTGCCGTCCACAAGGCAGCTTGCGCCGTTCACCGATATGATCTTCGCGGAGTGATAGCCGCGCTAAAGAAATGCGATCTGTTTATCAGCGGAGGCGGGAGTCTGGTGCAGGATGCAACCAGTCTGCGGTCCGCGTTCTACTATCTCGCGATGCTGAAACTGGCGCGTACGATGGGCCGAAAGACGATGATCTATGCCCAAGGCGTCGGGCCTCTGCTCAGACGAGCCGTGCGTTTTGGAACTGCCATTGAGTTTTCGAAGGCGGCCGCGATCACAGTCAGGGATGTGGATTCGGAGCGGCTACTAAGGGATATCGGGGTTTCCGGTCGTATTGAGGTCTGCGCGGACCCGGCGTTTCTCGTCGAACCGGATATCGAGTGTGCCGGGGTCGCCCTGGCGCAGGCAAGTCTGGGAGAATCCCCAGTGGTGTGTGTGGCACCTCGAAGCTGGCCCGGCGCAAACCCTCGGCTGGCGGAGATCGCGGAAGGCGTTGAACTGGCGTGTGCGCTCACACGCAGCAGAAGTATGGCCGTTCCCATGCAAGAGCCTGATGACGTTGAAGCTGTCGACGTGTTCGCCAGGTCCGCTCCGATCTGCTGCTCCGGAGACTTCCGACTGGCCAAAGGTCTCATCTGCAATTGCAGTTGCCTGGTGGGTATGAGGCTGCACAGCCTCATCTTCGCCGCAGGCTGTGGCGTGCCTTCTGTCGCCATATCCTATGACCCCAAAGTAGCCGCGTTCGCTGAGTCAGCGGGGATGCCATGTATTGATATTTCGACTGTCACTGCGCGGGACGTGCAACAGGCTTTGTGTGAAATCCTGAGCAGGCGTGATGAGCTTTCCGGTCGTCTTCGTGGGTTCGCCGAAGAGATGCGCGAAAGCGCACTCAGAAGTGCCCGAATCGCCAAGGAACTGATATAGTGGAACCGATCAAGCCTCACCTTGCGATGAAACTGGATTCGCTCTCGGACCTGCCCGCTATGCAACCGCCGCCAGGGTTCTCGGTGCGCTCTTATCAGCCCGGAGATGAGGATTCCTGGAACGCGATAATCTCGGAGTCGTTCGAAAGACGCGCGGACTTTGAGTCCGAAATCCGATCCAAAGTGCAGTACGTGCCGGAACGGGTCTGGTTTGTGCTGAGCTCAAATCGCGCCGTGGCGACCGCTACGGCGTGGCGGATCGGCAAGTTTGGGATGGACTATGGTACGGTTCATATGGTCGGCAGAGTCAGGGACCCTTCAGCGAAAGGCTCTGGGAAGCTCGCCACCATCGCAGTGCTCCACAGACTGAGGTTTGAAGGGCTGAACAAGGCGGTACTCCAGACCTATGATTTTCGGTTGCCAGCCATCAGCGTCTATCTCGGACTGGGATTTGTGCCTCTTCTGGTGCACGAGAACCAGAGGCAGCGTTGGGTAGATGTGTTCAAGAACCTTGGCAGGTCTGACCTGGCCGATAGCTTCTCAGGTATTTTGGGCGGGCCTGTGATGGAGACTGTCGACGATCCGTAGCGGTTGTAGCTCAGAACTCGCCGAAGTAGCCCGCCATTCTTCTGAATGACCTGGCATTCTCAATCGCCTTGACCCACGCTGCAGCGCCTTGTCCCACGTCGAATCGCACCGCTGCCGGACCAACTTCGCTTTCTATGGCGATCTTCTGTGAGAATGGCTGCGCGCGCACGGTAGTGATATTCTCGAGCTTGATCCAGTTTTTGTCGTCCGGCCCCTCCGGTTGCCATAGCAGTGCGTCTTCGCGCAGTGTGAGAGTGCCGGAGATATGTGGGCGGAGGCGGTCAAGTTCCACCGACAGAAGTCTTGCCGAAGATGAGCGCAGCACGGTGGGAGCGTCAACTCGACCGGCTTTCCTGGAGCGGTTGACCTCAGAGACGCGGTTCAGCGCTGTTGCCAGACCTTCAACCTGACACTTGCTCCAGAGCGTCATTTCCACGACGCTGTTCGCGCTGCCAGCAGTAATCGTGACTCTTCCGCCAACTCCCGCGGCGGCCTGCAGATCCTCCATTCCGACGGATCCGGCGTCGAGTCCTCTGCTCCACGCAATCCGCTGGTCAGTAATGAAGAACCCAGCCTTCGCGTTGCCCAGGACAGTATCGTCGAAAAGGGCAAGCAGTCTCTCGCCATCTTCGAGACGAAGGAATGTTTGGCGGGCAATACTTACCTTCGCTTCCGGTATGTCAGGGGCTACGAACAGGGTATTGCCAGTGTTGATGTCACTGGACCGCAAGGTTTCGATGGTCGCTTCGGCGATCGCTCGCCTGTAACTGCCAAGGTGCCTCAGAGCCACGGAAACGCGGGGCGTTACAGCTTTGACGATGGCGCGCAGCGCAAACCAGATGACCTCGATCTCGGCCCGGTTTGCGCGGGAAAGCCTTATCTGGTGTTGCTCGAGAGCGCTTGTGAGAACCGTAATACTTCGATTGTCCAGAGCGATAGCTCCGATGTCTCGGAAATCAACGCTCGCGGCCGTCTTCTGTCTGCCTCCCATCCAGGCCACGCGCCCCTCTGAAAGTAGCAGCCCTCGTCCTCCGTGTCCGAAATAAGCATCGTCAAAGAGAGCCAGGACTTGTTCTCCGTCCGTATCACCGGCGTAACCTTCTTCGGCGGCGCGTAGATGCCTTTCGGGGATTTCAGCTTTGACGAAGAGTCGGGGTGAAGACACTCTTCCGAGAGTTGCGGAGACCACCTGTTCAACCGACAATCTGGGGTTGTCTTCACGTTCCGAGACGTCTTTCGACAGTCTGGACAGGGCGCGCTGAGCGGGTTCGTAGTCGGGGTTCTTCTGCAGCAGCTCGTGCAGGCACGATTGGGCGCCTGTCAGATCACCGCTGTGCCAGTGGGCCAGTGCTTTGTTGTACAATGCTCGCGGGTCGCCGGGCAGCATTACGAGAATCCTGGCGAACACGCTCATGGCCTCAGCCCATTCGCCGTGCTGCACCAAGTCGCGCGCTTTTTTCCACAAGCGCGGCGCCTCGATATCGGAGAAAATGATTCTCCCCGCTGATCCCGAATCTGCGTGCTCCGTCTGCATAAGAGAGTATAGCTTTCACGCAAACCGTGCGTCAAATGTGCCGAGCGGCCTCAGGAGCGATGCAGATTTCTTGACGCTCGATTCCCGCGAGTGATATTATGTGTGTGGGACAGAAGTGGGTCGGTATGTCCTGACCGAGGAATGGAGATTTACGTGAGCGAAGATAGTTCTGACACCACTGCTTGCTCGCTCTGTGTGCCTGAGGCAACGCTGGATGAGCGATTCAGGGATGAGATAAACAGGCTCTCCGGCGAGAACGTGCTGAGCTGCTATCAGTGCGGTGAATGCACCGCCGGATGCCCGGCGGCCTACTGCATGGATGTGGCTCCAAACCAGATCATGCGAATGGCTCAGCTCGGGATGAAGAACGAAGTGCTCCAGTCCGCCTCCATCTGGCTTTGCGCGGGGTGCGAAACGTGCGCCACGCGGTGTCCCAGGGGTGTTGCGCTGTCCAGAGTCATGGACGCTAGCCGTCACATCGCGACGAACGAGGGCGTGAAGCCCAGGGAAGCCAACGTGCTGAAGTTCCACGAGGAGTTTCTGAAGGAAGTCAGGCGCAACGGGCGCGTGCACGAGATTAGCCTGATTGCTTTCTACAAGCTTCGGAGCAAGCAGTTCTTTGCGGACGTGTTTCAGGGAATACAGATGTTTCTCAAAGGCAAGCTTGGACTGATTCCGCACAGAGTCAAGAACCGCAAAGAAGTTCAGGGGCTCTTCAAGAAATAGCCATATCCGCCCGATCTCGGCAGAAAGAATTTCGGTGGCATAAACTGATGAAATACGCATACTACCCCGGATGCAGCCTTGAGTCTACCGGCAGGGAGTTTGCTGAGTCGACCGAACTGGTTGCCAAGGCTCTGGGTATTGAACTGGTTGAAATACCCGACTGGAACTGCTGCGGAGCGACCAGTGCCCACAGTCTTGACCACAAACTGAGCGTTTCTCTGCCAGCCAGGAATCTTGGCATCGCCGAAGAAATGGGTCTGGACGTGGTGGCGCCGTGCGCGGCCTGCTACAACCGGATGCGCAGCGCGGAAGTCGAAATGCGCAACAAGCCTCAAACCCGGGCGGAGATCAACGAGTCCCTCGAGAAGCCATTCCAGGGAAACATAACTGTCCGGTCGGCTCTGGAGGTTTTCACCACTCCGGAGACTCTTGACCTGGTGCAGAAGAATCTACGATACGCCCTCAAGGGCCTGAGGCCAGCCTGCTACTACGGATGCCTGCTCGTCAGGCCTCCGAAGGTTCTCGGGTTTGACGATGCCGAAGACCCCAAGTCGCTTGACCGGGCTATGGCCGCCTGCGGGGCGGAACCTGTGGATTGGTATTTCAAGAACGAATGCTGCGGTGCAAGCTTCGGGATCGCGCGAAGCGAAATTGTGGTCAAACTCAGCGGCGAAATCATATCGAACGCCAAGAAGCACGGCGCGAACTGCATTGTCGCCGCCTGCCCGCTCTGCATGACCAATCTGGAGATGCGTCAAGCCGCGGCGTCGAAGATGCGGGGAGAAGACCTGAGCATGCCGATCTTCTACTTCACAGAGCTTCTGGGTTTGGCGATGGATGTGCCGGGTGTGAAAAAGTGTTTTGCGAGTCACTTGATAGATGTGAATCCTGCTCTGGATGCTATAGTAGAGCAGCCCGTGGGCGCGGAGACGTGAGAGTGATCGGAGCAACGTCACTATGAAGCTGGACTTTACTCTTGAATACTGGATAGACGAAGGTTGGTATGTCGGTCGCCTCAAGGAGGTCCCTGGAGTTTTCAGCCAGGGTGAAACGCTCGAGGAGTTGACCGCGAACGTTCAGGAGGCCTATCGTCTAATGATGGACGACACCCCACCGCTGACCCAGCGGGGTGTTAGGACCGCCAGGATTGGGCTTGAGGTTTGAACAGGCGCCAGTTCATCAGGGAACTGACGCAGGCAGGATGTGTCCTAAGGAGGCACGGCAGAAATCACGATGTCTATGCGAGCGCAAGAACTGGTCGCAGCGCGCCGGCTTGCGCGGCATTCCGAGATCAAGGAGTCGCTCTGCGCGCTGATCAGGACGCAGTTGGGTCTCAAGTAGCGTTTGCACGCTGAATATGAAGGGGCGATGCCTCGTGGAGTTACTATATGGCGCGAATAGGTGTATTTGTCTGCTGGTGCGGATCTAACATAGCCAAGAC
>CAYSLA010000031.1:24401-25759 GCA_964431685.1 uncultured bacterium
GAGCGCACGCCGAGCATCGGCGGACGTATGGCTCAGTATGACAAGACGTTCCCGACCCTTGACTGCGCGGCGTGCATTCTCACGCCGAAGATGGTCGACTGCGCAAGCCATCCTCTGATCGATATCTGGACCTATTCGGAAGTCGAAGAGGTCAACGGGTTCGTCGGTAACTTCGAGGTGAAGATTCGAAAACGCGCCAAGAGTGTGATTGAGGATAAGTGCACGGGGTGCGGAGTTTGCCTGGAGAAGTGCCCCATAAAGGACATTCCCAGCGAGTTTGACGAGAGCGTCGGCAAACGCCGGGCGATCTACAGACCTTTCCCTCAGGCAGTTCCCAACAAGCCGGTCATAGACCGGGAACGCTGCAGGATATTCAACGGCCAGAAGTGCGGTGTCTGCCAGAAGGTATGTCCGAGTGACGCCATT
The DNA here is from genome assembly GCA_964431685.1 of uncultured bacterium. GTDB lineage: Bacteria > Armatimonadota > UBA5829 > UBA5829 > UBA5829 > CAYSLA01. Next base: position 24,828 of record CAYSLA010000031.1, read on the forward strand.
GACTACGGTCAGCAGGATGAGGTGCTCACTGAGAAGTTTGGCGCCATAGTTGTGGCCACAGGATTCGATCTGATGAAGGCAGACGAGATGGCTGAGTTCGGATACGGGAAGTATCCGGACGTAATATCCGCTGTGCAGTTTGAGCGCATTATGAACGCGTCCGGACCGACCGATGGGCACATCGAGCGTCCTTCTGACGGCAAGACGCCGAAGTCGATTGCGTTCCTTAGCTGCATTGGAAGCCGAGACGACAACCACTACGCCTACTGCTCCAAGGTCTGCTGCATGTACAACGCCAAACAGGCGCTCCTGGTGAAAGACAAGCTGCACGACGTAGACGTGTATGTCTTCTACATGGATATCCGCGCGGCAGGTAAGGGCTACGAGGAGTTCGTGCGGCGCACCATAGAGGAGTACGGCGCGAACTACGTCAGGGGGCGCGTGTCTCGCATCTATCCTGACGGCGACCAGCTTGTCGTCAAAGGGGTGGACACTCTGCTAGGCAAGCCCGTGGAGGCCAGAGTCGATCTCGTGGTGCTGGCAACGGCGGTGCGGCCGCAGCCTGATGCGAAAGATCTCGCCCGAAAGCTGGGTATCTCAACAGACCAGTACAACTGGTTCTCTGAGGCGCATCCGAAATTGAAGCCTGTTGAGGTCCTTACGGACGGTATCTACCTGGCGGGGGCTTGTCAGTATCCGAAAGACATACCCGACACGGTTGCACAGGCTAGCGGAGCGGCCAGCAAGGTTGCCGGACTGTTCAGCAAAGACTACATAAAGAGCGAGCCGATGATCGCATACATCAACGAGGACACCTGTGTTGGCTGTGGGTTGTGTTCGGAGGTTTGTCCGTTCTCGGCAATTGATATGGTCGAGACCGTTGACAAGAAGCGCTCCACCCGCGCGAACCAGGTGATGCGAACTGTGGCCAG
>CAYSLA010000031.1:25859-27352 GCA_964431685.1 uncultured bacterium
GGTGCGGACCTCGCGGGTAGCTCAAGGCTGCATTACCCAGAGAATGTGCGGATAGTCAGGGTTCCCTGCAGTGGCCGGGTTGACCCGATGTTCGTGCTGAAGGGGTTTCAGAAAGGCTTCGACGGCGTGATGGTCCTGGGTTGCCACCCGGGCGACTGCCACTATGCCAAGGGCAACTACTACGCCAGGCGCAGGATAGCAATGGTGAAGGATCTTCTGACGACGCTCGGAATCGCTGAAGACAGATTCCACTTCGAGTGGGTCTCCGCGTCGGAGGGAAACAGATTTGCAGAGCTGATCAACGAGTTTACGGCAAAACTAGCGGAGCTTGGGCCGTTCGGAGGCGTTGCGGGCAATGGATGATGTTCAAAGCAGGATACGCGAGGAAGCGCGCAAAGTCCTTGAGAGCGGGCAAGTGTCACTGGTGCTCGGCTGGGGGAAAGGCAGTACGCCGTTCAAGACTACGCCCGTCTTCATAGAGAAACCCGAGGATGTGGATCGGCTGGTCTGGAACCCTGCGTGCGTAAACAATTTATCCGTCTATCTGCCGAAGCTGACCAAAGACAAGAAGGTGGCGGTGGTCGCCAAACCGTGCGATATTCGAAGTTTGATAACCCTGATACAGGAGAGGCAGGTCAGTCGGGACAACGTGTACATCATCGGCCTGGGATGCGGCGGAGTGGTGGATGTCTTCAACCTCGACGAGCAGGATTTCCATATTCAGGATGTCACGGGGCTCGACTGGGATTCCGGAAAGCTCAAGGTCACAGCGGGTTCCAGCGAGTATGTGCTGGACTGCTCCACGTGCCTGCGTGACATGTGTCTGATATGCACAAAGCGCTCACCTGCCATATTTGATGTGGAGTTGGGCGAGGCGGTGTTGCCGGAGGAGTTGTGCGCGGGGCAAAGCGTACTGCCCGACATACCTGAAGAGAGGCGCAGGTACTGGAGTGAGCAGTTCTCCCGATGCATCCGGTGCTACGCTTGCCGCCAGGTTTGTCCGAGCTGCTATTGCACCACGTGCTTCGCGGATAGGATTGAGCCGAAATGGACTGCGAAGAAAGCAACCGCTGATGAGGCTTGGATGTTCCACGCGACCCGGGCGATGCATCTTGCCGGTCGCTGCATCGCGTGCGGCGAGTGTGAGAGGGCCTGCCCGGTGGATATTCCCATAGCCGAGCTTCAGCGGGAGATGAACAAGATCACAAGTGAACGCTACAAATACGATGCGGGAAACTCGGAGCAGGACAAGCCGTTGTTCGGCCAGTTCGAGGACGAGGATTTTGACCCAGCGCACCACAGCGAGAAATGATGATGACTGACAAAGTTCTGAGCAAAGAGAAGATAGGTGAGTTCGTTGACGGTTTGTCCGGCAGGTACACCGTTGTAGCGCCGGTCCGCAGAGATGGTTCTCCGGCGGAGTTTCGCGACGTTACGGCCCAGGATTCGATAGTCATCGACGGTTCTGCGGCTCTGATGCCGCCAAAGGACTA
>CAYSLA010000032.1:0-13592 GCA_964431685.1 uncultured bacterium
ATTACCATCCAGCACCTCGCGATGCCGCGTTGCGAGCGCAAGCGTTCGTCTTGCAGCGGAACACCTCCCCCTTCCCCCTCCGTTTCGGAGGGGGTTAGGGGGAGGTATTGCCTCGTCGTTTGTCTCCAGCGTCCAATCCTCGAATGGGAAGATGGGTGTGAGCTGGACATCCTCGGAGTTGTGCGAACCGTCCACCTTGTCCTTATACCCGGCGGCCCAGGCATCGTCGGCCAGGGCACCACCGGTCAGTGCCCTGGCGCGCGGGTCAGCGCCCAGCGGATACGGCGCAAGTTGTTCAAGGAAAGCCTGCCATTGTTTGCGCAGATCAGCGTCCGCATCCAGTAATTCGGCGGCACGAATGGCCAGCGGCAGCGTGCCGCGAATGGCGGCCAGGTCCATGATGCTGTCGGTCACGCCCCAGAAGTCCTCGTGCGCGTTGGTGCCGTGGATGTGCCAGAAGCCATCCTCACCCCGTCGAGCAATGCTACGGTAGAACTCGGCCACGCCGTGCAAGAGCGGATACGCGTGCGACCGCAGCCAGCCCTCGTCGCCGCTGTAGCGGTACCGCCACCAGGCATGAACGGCCAACTCGGCGCCGGAGGAGGCCACGTGGCTGATCCAACTATAGCCGACACTGGTCGGGTCATTTCGGCGCGTAGACGCATCCAGATGCCAATCGTATGCGCAGCGCTCTGACAAGCGTGAAGATACTGGCGCACCGGCCGGGTCGTAAAGCAGGCGTTGCCGATACTCTGATATGAGATCATCGGGAATGTCGGAAGGTCCATCGTAGGGCATGGTCTCAGGTAAGAAGAAGCCTTTCGCGTCCCAGCGCTGCTGGGCGGCGGTCGTCATGGCCGGCAGGGCTTTGCCGTACATTTCGAAGAACGGCTCGGCCAGCTCGCCCGCGTCGGCGGCGTGCAGCGGCCAGTACAGCATCTCCGTGGTCCATAGCCAGAACTGATTGCCCCAGTCGCGCGCGTCGCCGTCGGTAAGGAAGATGGAGCCGTTCCATTTGGGCGGGAACGCGCCACGCGAGGTGCAGGCCATGTGGTAGAGGAAGAGCTCGCGGTCACGGGCCGCCTGTTCGCCGCGGCCATCCGCGCTTCTGATCCGCACTGATGTCCGCTCCCAAAACTCGTGCCACCAGCTTGTGTGCCGTTCCTCAGCCTTCGCCAAGGCCTCGGGGGATGCCAGCGACTCCAGAATGCATTCAGCGGCCGCGCCAGCGTCGGAACGTTCATCCATGGTCGCGGCGCTGGCGATCAACACCGTGCGCGTTCCCCGCGTCGGGGGCAGACGCAGGACGCGGGACCTCGCTTCTTCCTCCAGAATATGCGCTTCGGCTGCGGTGCTCGCCACTGCAACCGCTGAGGCGCAGAAGTGCGCCCCCTCCCGAAATGTCTGCATGACCGAGACACGGCCATCTCCCTGTCGCCAAGCGTAAGCCGCAGTGTGGGCGCCGGTTCTGACTTCCGGCGCGCGCCACATTGCCAGTCTCACCTCGATGGGCTGCGGCGACTCGCGCTCGTCCGCCACCTCGACCATCAGTGCGTCGGCCTCCGCCACCCAGCAGGCGATGCGCACACCGTCGCCCCGAACCTCGCACCGGGCGTCGAGCAGGACAAGTCGCTGCGCGAATGACGGCCCCGCGTGGAATGGCTCTTCGCCAACGGCGATGCTTACGCGGGCGCAGCCACCGCCGTAGTCGGTCTGGCCGGGGAAGTGAGAGGACGATGCTTCACGGTTGACCGCGAACACGTCGACGCGGTTGATCTGGAGTTCAATAGACTCCGGCGTAGTCCAGACCATAGTGCCCATCCGGCCGTTGCCGATTGGATGGCCCTCGACCGGCTGGGGTGCCGGCTGGTCATAAACGAGGTCGGCGAGAGAGACCAGTGGCCGATAGTCAGGTTCCTCCGCCAAGTGCTTGCTCATGCGCGTCTCCTTGATTCTGAGGGTTGTCAGACTTTAAGCGTGTACAACTGAACAGGATTATCCCAGAACCATTTCCTGGCAAGATCGAGTGCCCCATTTTCCGTCATTTGGCCGCTCGATATGCGTCTTGCCAGAACCTCTGCCACATCCTCACGTGCCATCATTAAGTGCCCGATAACCTTCTCCACGGGCTTCTGGTAGTCGCCTCCGAACGCCAGGAGTTTGTTGGCCGGTAAGAGATCGATGGCCTCATCGAGCGCCGCCACTGCAAAACGCTGAGAGATAATATGTGTCCAACAGAAGTTGAGCCAGACATTCGGGAACCCCTTCCCAAGCATAAGGGTTTCTCGAACCCAGGGGTAGCCGACGTGATAGATGTCAAACCTGGCCTCAGGGTGACGCGTAATCAGGGGGATCATGTGCAGAGGGTCAAGATCGCGGAAATCTCCCCAGTAGCCCGCGTGAACGCAAGTGACCATATCCAGTTCCCCTGCGGAGGCTATCATCTGGTCAACTAAGTAGTCGAACAGAGGGTTGGTTGGGCCGGTGAGGGTTCCGCCGCGGTGAATCTCCGCCAATGCGGTCACGGCGGCTTCGCGGTCCGGCTGCCCGTATGGCCACGACATGATCTTTATCCCGACCGCCCCCTGCCCCTCTATCTTCGCCACGTACTTTCTGGCCGTGTCGACAAGTTCATCCAGTGAGCCGGTTGCCGCTTCTCCTCCGAAGCGTTCCTCAACATCCTGTCTGCTGAAGAAACCTCCGATCACCACAACCGGCGTTAGAAGCTCCGTTCCAGTCTCTGTCGTGCCGCACTGTGTGAGCGCCGTCCGGATATTGCACGCATCCCTTAGCACGCGCCGGTAGATGCCAGGCTTATTGGCTTGGGCGATGGTCTGGGACAGCGGCCCATAGGTCTGCTCGTTGATATCGTCGAATCCGTAGAAGTGCTTGGCTGTAAGCAGCGCTGACTTCGCAAAAGAGGTTAGCCGGATTTCATTCCAGTAGGGCTCGAACGATTCCCACCTCCGGTCGAGCGGAATACTCGGGTCAAAAAGGTCGTTCCATGCCTCCTGGGACATCCCTGCGTTCCAGAGATCGAGCCTTGTGTAGTGCGAGAACAGCGTAAAGACGTCCGCATGCATCTCGAGCCGCACACTCTCCGGTGGCAGGTGCTCGTGGCAGTCGATTATCTCGAACTCGGCGATGGCCTTCTGCAATGATTCTCTTATTCCACCGTTTCCCATCATGCGGCTTCTCTCCTTTGGTCTCACTCGCGAACAGTTGAGTCTGGCACTACAAAGCCCCTCAGCAATAGCGCCAATTACTCAGTGTTCCAGACGGTTGACATAGCTTAGAAGATCCTCGCGGAGGCCGTATCTCCGAGAGCGACGGGACGGGTTGGTAACGACTATCCAACCATCACTAACCCACTCAGACAAAGAAATGCGCGCCATGCGTTCGGACAAACCCAGGGCAACGGCAACATCGACGGACGTAATCTGTTCTTGTCGGGCGAACAATGCGAGCACGGTCTTGGCGCGGTAGTCGAGTCTACGAAGCTCCTCCGGTTCGGACACTAGAGTCGAACCGGAGTACTTCAGCGCCTCCTTCTTCACGGCTTCAAGCGCTGTCGAGAGCGTCTCGACGAAGTACTCGATCCACGAAGTCAGATCCGCGTTGTTCCGGCCCATGTAGTAGTTGTGATGGCCTCCGACCTCCAGCGCGCTGTAGTAGGCCTCGATGTCCCTGGAATGATACTCCTCAAGAGAGAGTATTCCGCCCAGCCCGTAGCCGCCGGTGTGGAGGATGAATGTTGCGAGAAGACGCGCAGTTCTACCGTTTCCATCGTAGTACGGATGTATGGTGACAAACTGGTAGTGCGCGAGCGCCGCTACAAGTACCACCGGCGATCTGGCGGCTTCAGACTGACGAATCCATCTTACCATTTCGGCCATGAGGCCAGGAACATCGGAGGCTTCTGGAGGCATATACACTATGCCCCCGGTCGAGGAGTCGCGGATCACATTCTGGCCGTCTCGGTAAGCAGCCGGTCCGCTTCTCTTGCCGTTGATGACAGTGCCGGCGATTCGCTTTATGAGGTCTTCAGTGATAGGACGCCTGCGGGCTGCCCACTCCTCGACCCGAGTCAGCGCATCCCAGTAGTTGCGAACCTCCGCCACATCGCGCTCGCGACCGTGGAAGACCCTTCGTCGTGCGGTGATGGCTTCGCCGGCTTCCTCAAGAGTAAGCCTGTTCCCCTCAATGCGGGTTGAGTAGTGAGTGGCGCGGATTCGCGCCTGACGCGACAACTCGGCCAGCGCCCACGGAGGCAGGCTTGCTGTCTCTACCACAACGCGTGCCGCCTCGATTCGCGTCAGCGCGTTTGCTATCGAGTTGGTAATCTCATACTTCGGTTTCCAGATGTCGGAGGTCGCCATGTGCTCACCATAATTGCCGATAACGGCGACAATAATTGCCGTTGTATTACCGATAACAGTCTACCACAGCGTGCTCCGGATTACAACGCCCTGAGCGGTTGGTGAGCGCAGTCGAAGTGTGGATGGAGCTTTGCATCTCCCGCCAGCGGATCATTCGTACCGAAGCGCTTCGATGGGGTCGAGAGCCGATGCCTTTCGAGCAGGATACATCCCGAAGAATATCCCTATGAACGCTGAGAACCCGAATGCCAGCAGTATTGAAGGCACGGAGACCCCAACATTCCATCCAGACACGCTCGATATGATATACGCCGCGATCATCCCAAGACTGGTGCCTACTGCGCCGCCAACCAGCGAGAGCACCAGGGCTTCGACCAGGAACTGCCACTGAATGTCACGTCTTTTCGCCCCGACAGCTTTGCGCAGGCCGATTTCCTTTGTACGTTCAGTCACCGACACGAGCATTATGTTCATAATCCCGATCCCGCCGACCAGCAGCGACACGCTCGCGATGCCGCCCAGCAGCAGTGTGAATATGCCCGCAGCCTGGTTTGCCATCTGCATAACCTCTGCCTGGTTTCGGATGATGAAGTCCGGTTCGGTTCCTGGCCTGATCCTATGCCGTTTGCTGAGCAGAGCAGTGATCTCCTTGCTGGCTTGATCCATCAACTCCATGCTCTTTGCCTGCACGCTGATCGTACGGACATACTCCAGACCGAACAGCCTGCGCATCGCGGTTGTCACAGGGACAAAGAACTGGTTGTCGGGGTCGCCGAAGCCGCCTGCTCCTTTCTCTTCCGTTACTCCGATAACGCGAAACGGAACGTTCTTTATCCGCACCGTCTTTCCCACGGGTGACGCGGTGCCGAACAAGTCTTTTGCGGCGGTTGGACCGACCACGGCCACTTTCGATGCGTAGCGCACCTCGTGTTCGTTGAAGAACCGGCCTTCTCGGATGGTATAATTGCGGACTGAAGGATAGTCTGTCTCCGTGCCCGAGATGGACACGTTGGTGTTCTTATTGCCGTACTTCACCTGTGCCGCGTTCATAACTTCGGCTGTGCTCTTAGCCACAGATGGGCACTCTTCACGTATTGCCCGGGAATCATCGAGGGTGAGTGACTGCACGCTGCCGAAGCCTCCCATTACAGCTCCCCGGCGAGTCTGGCCGGACATCACGATCAGAACGTTGGTCCCCATCTTGCGTATGTTGCTCATCATCTGATCGCGAGCACCGCTTGCGATGGCCAGCATAGTGATTACTGCCGAAACGCCGATGATGACCCCAAGCATCGTGAGCCCGGAACGCATCTTGTTGGCGGCAAGGCTCTCGGTTGCGGCAGAGAAGCTCTCTCTAAGATTCATCGTCGTCCTCCTGTGGCAGTCCTGCAATGACTTCCCGAGCGTCGAGCTGGTCGGACACGGGTTGGTCGTCGACGATGTGACCATCGCGGAAACGGATCACGCGCTGGGCGTGCCGGGCGACATCTTCCTCGTGCGTGACCATGATCACTGTCTTGCCCTCACCGTGAAGCGCCTGGAAAATGGCCAGGATTTCCTCACTCGTTCGCGTGTCCAGATTTCCCGTGGGCTCGTCACCCAGGATGATCACCGGATTGGTTACCAGCGCTCGGGCAATCGCCACTCTCTGCTGCTGCCCTCCGGACATCTCATTTGGCTTGTGGTGTATTCTGTCGCCGAGTCCGACTCTGCGCAGCGCCTCCACCGCTTTGTCTTCAGCGCTCGACGGATCCGGGCTGTAGAGCAGAGGAAGCATCACCTGCCGCACGGCAGCTCTGCGGGGGATCAGGTTAAACGTTTGGAACACAAATCCAATCTTGCCGTTTCGGACATCAGCCAGATCATCGTCGTCCATTCCCGCGACTTCCATGCCGTCCAGTCTGTATGATCCGTCGGTCGCGCCGTCCAGGCAGCCGATTATGTTCATGAACGTCGACTTGCCTGAGCCGGATGGTCCCATGATCGCGACGAACTCTCCCGCAGACACCTGGAGCGACACGCCCCTCAGTGCGTGTACTGCGATGTCGCCTGTATGATAGGTTTTGTGAAGATTGCGCACGTCAATCAACGCCTGGCTCCTTTCTGTGATAGGACGGCCCTGAACTCCGTCATCCTGAACTCGTTTCAGGACCCATCCCTTCCCGTCTGGTTGCCGGATCAAGTCCGGCATGACGGATGCGCATCACGGTATGTGAACTCCGTCATCCGGCAGCTTGCTTGCCGGGCCGTCCCATCGGGCCTTCCTTGTTAGAACGGCGGAGGTCCGCCTCGCCCTGGCCCGCGGCCCGGGGCAGGAGTGGCGGTGGTCGAGGTCGGCTCAATCACCGCGGTCACTACTACCTCGCCTTCGCTGAGCCCGCCGACTATCTCGGTCTTGCTTGTTCCGACTATGCCGATCTGCACGCGGCGCGGCTCCTGTTTGCCTTGTCTGACCACATTGACCGTCGGCCCGTCGCGCCCTTCGGATACGGCGTCGCCCGGCACCAGCAGAACGTTAGACTTGCGAGCCACAATAAACTCGCAGGTGGCGTTCATTTCCGGTTTTAGCCTGCGGTCCGGTTTAGTGATCTCGACAGTGACGGGGACCGTTGTCACGTTCTGGTCCATCACTGCCTGAGGCGCTATCTTCGTGACCTTGCCCTGGAACCTGTCATCGGGGTAGGCGTCGACTGAAACATCGACGTTCTGGCCCGTCCGAATCTGCGATATGTCCGCCTCATCCACATTCACTTCAACCACCATCCGGTTGATGTCGGCTATATCCACGACAGTCACCCCGGAGCCCGACCCTGCAAACGCCGACTTCCCGGCCGTGACCATAGAGCCTTTCTCCACGTACTTCTTTACGACAACCCCGGAACTGGGGGCTACTATGGTCGTGTAGCCAAGCTGAATCCTGGCGTTGTCCGCCGCTGCCTGTGCTCTGGCCAACTGCGCCCTGGCCTGAGTGACGTCCTCTTTTTTCATCTTCACAGAATGCGAGCCGGCTCTGGCCGAGTCCAACGCGGCTCTGGCCTGTTCAACCGCCGCGCGGGCCGCTGCGAGATCCTGCTGTCTCAGCGAGTCCTGCACACGGTTCGTCCGGGCGGTTTCCAGAGCGGCCTGTGCCTGTGCCACCCTGGCCTCAGCGGCGATGATGTCCTGATCTGTTTCGCTTCTGATAGTTTCCAGCTTGCTTCTTGCACTGTCAAGCTGGGCACTGGCTGAGGAATACTGCTCATTTGCAGTGTCTACCTGGCTCTTGGAAACAAAGCCTTTGTCGAGCAGCGCCCTCTTGCGCTCCAGGTCGTTTCTCGCACGGTCGAACGCGGCCTTTGCCTGATCATAGGCCGCCTGGGCAGATGATAGCTTCTGGGGCACGCTGGCGGTCTTGATCTGCTTCAGCGCGGACTGAGCCTGTGCCAGGTTGCTCTCGGCCTGCTTGATTGCCGCCTGTGTCAGTTCTGGCTGTGCTTTCGCCTGACTCGCCGCCTGTTCAAGTCTCTTGCGTTCCGTCTCCAAAGCCTTCTGCGCGGATACTATTCCGGTGGCCGTCTGCACGTTCTGCAGGTCCAGACCTTCTATGGTCTGCTGAACCCTGGCCTGAGCGCTGTTCAGATCTGCTGTCGACTGCAGAAGGTTGGACTCGGAGTCTGACGGATCTATCCTGGCGATCAATTGCCCGGCGCTCACCACGTCGCCTTCATCAACGGCGAGTTCTACAATCTGGCCGCCCACATTGGACTTCACTTCAACCGTGCTGAACGGTTTCAGAGTTCCATTTGCCGAGACGCTCAAGGTGACCGTGCCGCGTTCAACAGATGCGGTTCGAACCATCGGCGCACTGCCTCCAGGCTTGCGCAGGGCTATCACCAGGACAACCGCAATCACTATTGCCGCTGCCACCGCATATTTCACCCAGCGCGGTTTCTTTGTTCTATTTACCATCAGTTCCTCCCTGACCGCCGACCGCATATTCAAGCTGCGCGACAGCCGTATAGTAATCATATCGTGCTCGGACCTCGCTGCTGCGGGCTGTAACCAACTGAACCTCAGCGTTAAGCAGGTCCAGGGTATTTGCCAGCCCGTTTATGTATCTCTCTTTCTGGGCCTCGAAGTTCTTGGTTGAGGCTTCAAGGCTGACAGTACTTGCTTTCAGACGTTCCTGTGCGTTCGTCAGATTGATATAAGCTTCCTCCACCTGAGTGCGTATGCTCCTCTCTGTCTGAATAATCTGCAGCCGGGCGTTGTCCTCGGACGCTTTGGCCTCTCTAAGCGTCGCCTGATTGGCGCCGCCGTCAAACAGATCGAATACAACTCCTCCCGTGATCTCGGTCAAATCCGACGTAATCCCGCCCGAGATGTCTTTCTGATATGTTCCGGTTATCACCGGTCGGGGGTATATCGAGATTCGCGCGGATTTCACGGACGCCGCCGCGGCGCTCCTGTCAGCCCTGACTGCCGCAAGATCGGCGCGCGCCTGTAGAGCGAGGTCCACGTGCTCCTTAGGGGGCAAAGGTGTGATCGATGGTTCGCCATCCACGTCCTCTATAGCGAAGCCGGTTTGGGGCAGCACCCCCATAGCCGCCTGCAGCGCAAGCGCCGAGTTGCGAGCGGTGTTTTCGGCCGTCAGAAGGTCTACCCGTGCGTTCGCCAACTGGGCTTCCACTGGGTATACGTCGACGGGCGCCACCTCTCCGGCCTCGGCCTGCGCAAGAATCTGCTCGCGAAGCGCCTCGTTGTACTTCACGTTCTCACGAGAGACTTCCGCAAGCCGCTCGGCGCGAAGAAGGTCATAGTAGGCTCTTGTTACACCAAATACAGTGGTCTGCCACATCCGAGTGAGCGCAGCGCGGTTCCGGTCGACCCCATACCGCGCCCCCTGGACAGTTGTTTCCCTCAGACCACCGTCAAAGAAGTTCTGCGTGACAGTTAACGCCGTACCGGTGTCGCTTCTTGAACCCATTGCTCCCCACAGACCCGAGCCAACGACCGCTGAAGGCGCCGCGTCTTTGTCGTCAATGACGAAGGCGGTGTTTCTTAGCGATACCTGCGGGTAGTAGTCGCCTTTGGCTCTGGACAACCGGCTTCCGGCAATAGCAAGGTTGTTCTGTGCAGTCAGAAGGTCTTCCTGATTCCGCTCTGCAATCTCCAAACATTCTGCCAGGGAGAGCGGCTTCGGTGGGCTTTCGTTGTCCGGCGCCGCCCAGGTGCCCAGGCACAGTGCTGAAAACGTTAGCACAAGAACAAAACGGGTCATTTTCTGCATAGTCGTATCCTCTATTCGTTTCCAGTTCTTTTTCGGGTAAATGCCGATCTCAGCAGATCCATGGCCAGTGTTACCAGAGAATACTCTGTGGAAGTCAGCCCTCTGAGTCTATCGTGAACGATGGTAAGTCCTTCCAGATGGACGGCTTCCAAGAGATTCTCCCCATCAGCGGTGATCGAAAGCAGAGACTTGCGGCGATCGTCAGAGGCAGTCTTACGTATGAGAAGACCACGGTCCACCAGCCCGTCAATGAGTCTCGATGCCGAAGAAGCCGTTGTCCCCATATGCTTGGCAACGTGGGACAGCGACGGCCCTTCGCTCATCTTGACTGTCATCAACGCTCTGAACTGTTGGACGGAAAGTGTGCGGGACTGGTTTCGCTCCATCTCCTGACCGATTGAGCGCATCATCAAATGCATGGTGTCAAAAACTGTGGCAGCGCACTTCGCTCCGACATCGCTATCCACTGTAACCACCTCCAGATAGTTGCTGACTGCAATGGTTGCTTAGTGCAAGTATATCACTACGTATTGACGATGTCAAGCGCGATAATGTTTCCTATATGCAAAGAATATTGGGTGTTGGGTGTTTCGGGAAGCTTGTTCCCGAAACCAACTTGCGTATGTTCGAAGAGGAAAACGCGCGAGGTTTGCTGATGGTCCGCAATCTGGAATCCCGGGCCCGGTTCCGAGGGTCTGTGACCCTGCATCAGCACTTGCCTTCGATCCAACGGCATTTTCGGGTGTATCGGGAAGCTTGTTCCCGAAACCAACGTGCGTATGTTTGAAGAGGAAAACGCGCGAGGTTTGTCTAAGATGATGTCGTGAAGTGGAAGAATATCGAGACAGGGGCCGGTTACTACCAAATCACGGGAATGTTTAATATGCCCTGGGGTTGCCGCTGTCCGGGGGGAAGTCACTCTCGACTCCAAAGTTCGCGGTCCGGAAGCACAGGCACGACGCAATACTCTTGGAGAGACCAACTGAGACACCAGCAACAAGACACACCCGCTGCGCTCCCACCGCTGCTCGAATTTAACGACGCCACGGTCATTCTCGGCAACAACATCGCCCTCGACTCGGTCAGCTTCCGCATCGAAGTAGGTGAGAATGTAGCCATAATCGGCCCCAACGGATCCGGCAAATCGACTCTAATCAGGACCATAACACGCGACTACTATCCTCTCGCCAGAGATGGCGGTCCGCCGGTCCGGATAATGGGCGAACACGTGTGGAACATCTTCGAGCTGCGTGAGATGCTTGGGATCGTCACCGGCGAGCTCGAGCGCACATACCACCGCGAGATATCCGGCTTCGAGATGGTGTTGAGCGGTTTCTTCGGCTCGGTCGGCATCTACCCATACCAGGACGTGACGCCGGAGATGGAAGCTAGTGTGCGAGATATGCTTGACTTCCTGGAGATTGCCGACCTGGCCGGGAAGTACGTGAGTGAGTTGTCGACCGGTGAGGCCAGACGAGTGCTGATTGCCCGCGCGCTGGTTCACGACCCCAGGGCTTTGATGCTGGACGAGCCGGCCAACGGCCTGGACCCACACGCTGTGCGCCATTTCCTGCAGGTGCTCAGAAAGATCGCTGCCTCAGGCAAGAGCATAATCATGGTCACGCACCACCTTCACGACATTATCCCCGAGATAGATCGGGTGATAATGCTGAAGAACGGCCGGATATTCCGCGACGCTTGCAAGGAAGAGGTGCTCACTCCGGAGAACCTTACTGCCCTCTTCAACATGCCGGTCGAAGTCATTCGCAAGGACGGCCACTTTCACCTGTGGACGTAGAGTCTGCATAGCCCGATGCCGTGCGCAGAAATTGACCTTGGGCTGAACGAGTGTTATAATACAACAAGGATTGCTGGCCGAGTAAGTTGTTCGCGCCGGCTACTGTGTTGGCGGGGACACCTGTCTCCAACCACGAATTACGTTTTCTATCGGGAATACTCCCGTTTAAGATATTACGCGGTCGCGCACTGGCAGAGAGCACATATTTCGCACGCCTCGGCGCCGCGGGAAGTTTTGTCAGATACAACTACAGATGACGACCAATCTCACGTCGGAGCAAGTTTCCACGCTGTTGGATAGTATCCTGCCGCGGGTTAGCAAGCCGGCGAGATACATCGGCGGTGAGCTGAATTCCGTTCGCGTGCCGCTCGATCAGATAACAGCAAGGTTAGCGCTTGCATTCCCGGACACCTACGAAGTAGGCATGTCCAACCTCGGGTTGAGGATACTTTACCACGTTCTCAACGGGTTTCCACACGTGTGGGCCGACCGCGTGTTCGCTCCCGCTGCCGATATGGAAGAGCGTATGCGCGCCGACGGCCTGGCGCTTTTCGGGCTTGAATCCAGACTACCTCTGCGCAGCTTCGATCTCGTCGGTTTCTCCCTCGCCTATGAGCTCACCTACACCACCGTTCTCAATATGCTCGATCTTTCCGGGATTCCCGTTCTCTCATCGGACCGTGGAGAAGACGCCCCCATTATCATTGCAGGGGGACACTGCGCGTCAAATCCGGAGCCGATAAGTGCGTTCATCGACGCGTTTGTCATCGGTGATGGCGAAGAGGCGATCGCGGAGATAGCCGGTTTGGTCTCCGACAAATCCTCCTCGCGCCCCGACAAGATTGCGGCCATGTCAAGGCTGGACGGCGTCTACGTTCCTGCCTTACATGACGGGATCGCCCGCGTGCGGGCGAGGACAGTCGCAGACCTCGACAAAGCTCCGTTTCCGCAGAAGTTGATTGTGCCCCACATCGAGGCCGTGCACGACCGTGTCGCACTTGAGATTATGCGCGGATGCACTCGAGGCTGCCGATTCTGTCAGGCGGGTATGATAACAAGGCCCGTCAGGGAGAGGTCACTGGAGACGCTGTGCACTCAGGCGAACGAACTGCTTCAGGCGACCGGCTATGAGGAAGTTGCGCTCACCAGCCTTTCCAGCGCCGATTACTCGCACATCGATCAGCTTGTAGGCGAGCTTACTGTTCGCCACGAGGCCCAGCGCGTAGGCATTTCACTGCCCAGCTTGAGAGCGGATGCGAAGTGCGTGGAGTTGGCCGCGCAGATTCAGAAGGTGAGAAAGAGCGGCCTTACATTCGCCCCGGAGGCCGGCAGTCAGCGGCTTCGAGACGTGATCAACAAGAACGTTACGGAGAACGACCTGATCGAGGCCGTGGAAGCTGCGGTGTCTGCGGGCTGGCGCCGCGTGAAACTCTACTTCATGATCGGGCTGCCTACGGAAACCGATGATGACCTGCGGGGCATCGCGGACATGGTCTCCAAGGTCGTGAGCGTCGGACGACGACGCGGACGGCCCCTTACTCTAAACATCACGATTTCACCGTTTGTCCCCAAGCCGCATACGCCTTTCCAGTGGCGGGCGATGGTGACCCCGGAAGAGCTGGACCGCAGGATTGCTCTCCTTAGGCCATTGCTTTCCGGCAAGAATATACAGCTCAGTTGGCACGAACCGAGCTCAAGCCGAATAGAGGCTGCATTGGCACGGGGCGACAAGCGGCTCTGCCCGGTGATATACTCAGTCTGGAAGTCCGGTGGCAATCTTGAGCAGGACAATTTCGTCTACGACAGATGGAAGCATGCTTTCGAGTCCAACGGGCTGGAGATTTCGGAGTTTGCCAACCGCGATCTCGACAGGACCGCGCCGCTGCCCTGGGATCACATAGACTTCGGCGTCACGAAAGAGTTCCTGCTGCGGGAAGACGAAAGAGCGGACAAGGCGCAGTGCACACAGGACTGTCGAACGGGCGCGTGTTCGGACTGCGGGGTGCGGAAGTCAACAGCGGCGAACTGTGTCATTCCGGACGAGTGTGAGGAATCTCGGAGGATCCCGAATCAAGTTCGGGATGACGTGATGGCGAACTGTGTCATTCCGGACGAGTGTGAGGAATCTCGGAGGATCCCGAATCAA